>DATMWS010000025.1:0-3040 GCA_035562135.1 Thiobacillus sp.
GGGTGTGGCCGATAAGGCCAAAGACGCCGCCAAGTAACATTGGGGCCCGAGGCAGCAGACGGCCAGGTTCGCCTGGCCGTTTTTTTGGTTCCTACATACCCGCTGATGATTCCGGAGCCGGCTGCGCAGGATGGAAAAAGCGCCGTCCCCATCCAATCAGGTCATCCACAAAGGTGAACACGACCGGGATGACCAGCAGGCTGAGGAAGGTTGAAGTGATCAACCCGCCAATGACGACGATGGCCATAGGTGCACGAAAGCTCGGGTCGGTACCGATACCGATGGCGATCGGCAGCATCCCTGCACCCATTGCCACGGTGGTCATCACAATCGGCCTTGCCCGTTTGCGGCAAGCATCCAGCAGAGCGTCCCATCGGCTCAGGCCATGGTCGCGACGCGCCAGAATGACATAGTCGATCAACAGGATCGAGTTCTTGGTGGCAATGCCCATCAACATGACCAGCCCGATCATCGACGGCATCGACAGCGCGGTACCGGTGATGAACAGCGCCAGGAATGCACCCGGAACGGACAACACCAGCGCGGCCAGAATGGTCGCGGGCTGAACGAAGCCCTTAAACAGCATCACCAGCACGATATAAATGCACAGCACCCCGGTCAGCATCGCCAAGCCAAAACTTGCGAACAGTTCGTTCATCGCTTCGGCGTCGCCTATCGTGGTCTGTGTCACCCCGGGCGGCAGGTTTTTAATGCTGGGCAGCGCCATGGCCTGGCTTTCCACCCACCCCAGCGGTTGCTGGTTCAGCTCAATCTCGAAGTTGATGTTGCGTTGCCGGTCATAGCGGTCAATCTCGGCGGGGCCGCTGTCGATGCTGAGCGAGGCGACATTGCCGATCATCACCGGGCCGTGCTTGCCGGGCACGGTCATGCGCGCAAGCAGCGCCAACTCCTGACGCGCGCCGGGCGGCAGCTTGACGACGATGGGCACCTGTCGCTGTGAAAGATTGAGCTTGGCCAGGCCCTGGTCATAGTCGCCCGCCGTGGCGATGCGCAGCGTGTCGGCAATCGCTGCAGAGGTGACACCGAGGCTCGCGGTTTTCGCGAAGTCAGGCCGCACGACGAGTTCGGGCCGCACCAGGCTGGCGGTGGTGGTGACGTTGCCAATGCCCGGGATGGTGCGCAGCTCGCGTTCGACCTTGAGCGCATGCTCGGCCAATGCCTGGCCATTTTCGCTTGCCAGCACCAGAATGTATTTCTCGTTTGATCCGCCAAAACCGACTGTCACGCGCGCGCCGGGGAGTGCGGTCAGGGCTTCACGCAATTCGCGCTCAACAGTCTGTTTGGTGATTCCGCCCCGCTGCGAACGCGGCGTCATGTTGATCGTCAGGGTCGCCTTGCGCACCTCGGCCGCCCCGCGCGGCATGAAGGGGTCCGAGCCGGCCGCGCCGCCGCCCACTGCCGTATAGACCAGTTTCACATGCGGATGCTTTTGCACAAGTTCGCGCGCCTGCTCGGCAACAGCCAGCGTTTCATTGAAGGTGCTGCCCGGTGGCAGGGATAAATACACCTGGGTTTGCGACAAGTCATCCGGCGGAATGAATCCGGTAGGCAGCAACGGCACCAGTGCGAAGGAACCGAAAAAGAATCCAGCCGCCGCGAGTGTGGTGATCGCGCGGTGCTTCAGGCACCATGCCGCCCAGCGTAGATAGAATCCCATCCAGAACGGCTCGGCATGAGCCTTCCGCGGCGGCTTCAGGAAATACGCCGCCATCATCGGTGTGAGCATGCGTGCCACGACCAGCGAGAAGAACACCGCAATCGCCGCGCTCCAGCCAAATTGCACAAAGAATTTTCCCGGCACGCCGCTCATGAATGCGGTGGGCAGAAACACCGCGATTAGCGTGAAGGTGGTGGCGATCACCGCCATGCCAATCTCGTCGGCCGCTTCCATGGCCGCCTGATACGGCGTTTTGCCCATGCGCAGATGGCGGATGATGTTCTCGATCTCGACGATGGCATCGTCCACCAGAACGCCGACGACCAGCGACAGGGAAAGCAGCGTGACCACATTGAGCGTGAAGCCCATCAGGTGCATCACGGCAAAGGCCGGAATCATCGACAGCGGCAGGGCGGTGGCGGAAACCAGCGTGGCGCGCCAGTCGCGCAGAAAGAACCACACCACAATGACCGCAAGGATGGCGCCCTCGATCAGCAGCGCCATCGAGCCGTCGAAATTTTCCTGCACCGGATCGACAAAATTGAAGGCCTCGGTGATGGTGATGTCGGGGTGGGCAGTTTTGAGCCTGGCCAGTTCGGCGCGCACGCCGTCGGCCACTTCGACTTCGCCCGCGCCGCGGCTGCGCACAATTTCGAAGCCGACCACGGACTTGCCATTGAGCAGCGCGGCAGCGCGCTGTTCAGCCACGGTATCGGTGACGCTGGCCACCTGATCAAGCCGCACGCGCCGGCCATCGGAAAGCACGATGTCCATGCGCGCCAGTTCGCCGGCCGACTCGACCGTGGCAATGGTGCGCACCGACTGTTCCGCCCCGCCCACGTCGGCGCGTCCGCCCGAAGCTTCCTGCTGGATCTGCCGCAACTGGCGCGAGATATCGGCGGCGCTTGCGTTCAGCGCCAGCAACCGGGCCGGATCGAGTTCCACCCGCACTTCGCGGCTGACGCCGCCCACGCGCGACACCGCGCCCACACCGCGCACGCTGAGCATGCGTTTGGTGACCGTGTTGTCGACAAACCAGGACAAGGCCTCATCATCCGTCCGGCTGGATGCGACGGTATAAGTCAGAATCGGCGATCCGGCCAGGTTCGCTTTCGAAATCACCGGATCGCGCAGGTCGCCCGGCAGATCGGAGCGGATGCGCGATACCGCGTCGCGCACATCGTCCACCGCTTCCTGCGTCGGTTTTTCCAGACGGAATTCAATGGTGATGGTGGCGGTGCCGTCCTGCACCTTGGTGTAGATGTGCTTGATGCCTTGCAGCGTGGCGACCGCGTTTTCGATCTTGCGTGCCACCTCGGTTTCCAGCTGGGCAGGTGCGGCACCCGGCAGGGTGGCGGACAC
>DATMWS010000026.1:0-4520 GCA_035562135.1 Thiobacillus sp.
CCACAGCACGAGCCCACCGAGCAGGAACGCCGTCGCCAGCCATTCGAAGCCGGTGCCGCCGTAGTGGCCGAAAATCGGCTGCGTCATGATCTCGTCGACCGTGTGCTGCTGCAGTAGCCCGGTGCGCAGCGTGTCCAGCGGAGTGGCCATGGTGACGGCATCGAGCGTGGCTTCGGGAAACTCGCCGCCAAATATCACCGTCGCGCTTTGCGCCAGCGTGAGCGATTCGCCGCTCAGTGAAAGCGGCCCTGCCCATTGCGTCATCTGCACCGGGAACGACACGATCAGCACCGCATAGCCGACCATCGCCGGATTGAAAATGTTCTGCCCCAGCCCGCCGTACAGGTGCTTGGCCACCACGATGGCGAACAGCGTGCCGGTGATGATCAGCCACCACGGCGCCAGCGACGGCAGCGACAAGGCCAGCAGCCAGGCGGTGACGATGGCAGATAGATCCATGAGGAAGGGCTTGGCCGGATAGCCGCGCGCTTTCAGCATCGCGGCTTCAGCCGCCAGCGCGGTGACGGTGGCGAGCGACAGCGTAATAAGAATTCCCGGCCCGAACAGCCAGACGTAAGCCGCAATAGCGGGCAACAGCGCCGCCAGCACCCAAGCCATGACCTGGGTGACGCTGGTACGATCGAGAATGAAAGGGGAGGGCATCAGGGGTTCTTCTCTTCGGATTCCAGCGGCTGGTGTGCCAGTTCGCGGATTTTAGCCCGGCGCGCCTCGATCTCCTCGATCTCGTGCTGGGTGTCGGGCGACAGGTTGTCGGTGTTCTTCGGCGCGACCTCAGCTTTTTTCGCCTGCGCGCGCGCCAGTGCGGCGGCGATCAGCGCTTTCTTGGCGTCGGCGTCCGGGGCACCCGAAGCCGAGGGCTCCGCGGCGAGTTCGGCGCGCTTGGCCTGCGCCTTGGCGGCAAGCTTCTCGGACTTCTCCTTCTTCTCGCGTTCCAGCCGGAACTGGCGGAATTCGTGGCGATCGCGCGCCAGATCGGCGGCGCGCTTGTCCTTTTCGTGTGCCCAGATTTCGCTCTTGGCGTAGCGGTAAAAATCGACCAGTGGGATATGGCTGGGGCAGACGTAGCTGCAGCAGCCGCACTCGATGCAGTCGAACAGGTGGTATTCCTGTGCGCGGCCAAAGTCGCCCGTCTTGGCAAAGCGGAACAGTTCCTGCGGCTGCAGTTCGGCCGGGCAGACATCGGCGCAGCGGGTGCAGCGGATGCACGGCAGGGCGCGGGGCAAAGGCGGGAACAGCTCGTTTGACTGCACCAGGATGCAGTTGGTGGCCTTGACCACCGGCACCCCGAGGTTGGGCATCGGCATGCCCATCATCGGGCCGCCCATCAGTACGCCGGTGCTGCCGTCGCGGTCGCCCGCCAGCGTGATCAGCGTGTGCATCGGGGTGCCGATCAGCACCTCGAAATTCTGCGGGCGCAGCACATGGCCGGTGACGGTGACCAGCCGCGAGATCAGCGGCTCGCCGTGGTGCACTGCGCGCGCCAGCGCATGGGCGGTGCCGACGTTGAATACCTGGATGCCGATGTCGGTGGACAGCTTGCCGGAGGGGACTTGCTTGCCGGTCAGGGTCTCGATCATCTGCTTGGCGCCGCCGCCGGGGTAGATCGCCGGCACGGCGACGACTTCCACCGCAAAGTCCAGTTTTTGTGCGGCGGCCTGCATTGCGGCGATGGCTTCGGGCTTGTTGTCCTCGATGCCGACCAGAATTTCCGTGCTGGCCAGCAAATGCCGCATCACCGCCACGCCCTGCAGAATTTCGTTGGCGTGGTGGCGCATCAGCACGTCGTCGCAGGTGATCCACGGCTCGCATTCGCCGCCGTTGAGGATGAGCATGGGGCAGGAATGCGCCGCGCCGGGGTCGAGCTTGACCGCGCTGGGAAACACCGCGCCGCCGAGGCCGGTGATGCCCATGTCGCGCAGTTGCATGCGCAGATCGGCCGGTTCCATTACGCGGTAATCGAGCGGTGCGTGGTCTATCCATTCGTCGCGGCCGTCGGTTTCTATCGTGATACACAGATCGGGAAGGCCGGAGATATGCGGGACCGGCTGCAGGTCGATCGCGGTGACCATGCCCGAACTCGACGCGTGGACGGCTGCTGAAATATAACCGTCCGCGGCGCCGATCAACTGGCCTTTCAATACCCGCTCGCCCACGCTGACCACCGGTTTGGCCGGGTTGCCGATATGCTGGCACAGCGGGACGACCAGTTTTTTCGGCAGCGGCGCGGCGTGAACCGGACGCGTGCTCGATTCCGCCTTGTGATCGGGCGGGTGCACCCCGCCCTTGAACTTGAAGAGTTCGCGGCTCACGCGTGCTCCTCGGCGGCGATCTGCTTCATCATCACCACCGGGTGCTTCCATTTCCAGTGCGGCAGGTCTTCGGCGATCGGTACCATCGAGATGCAATCGACCGGGCACGGCGCCACGCAGAGCTCGCAGCCGGTGCATTCCGCGGCGACGATGGTGTGCATCTGCTTGGCCGCGCCGACGATGGCGTCGACCGGGCAGGCCTGGATGCACAGGGTGCAGCCGATGCAAATCTGCTCGTCGATGAAGGCGACCGATTTCGGCTTGGGCGTGCCGTGGGTTTCGTCGAGCGGCTTGGGTTCCACGCCCAGCAGTTCGGCCAGCTTCTTCACCCCTTCCTCGCCACCCGGCGGGCACTGGTTGATGTCGGCCTCGCCCCTGGCGATCGCCTCGGCATAGGGCCGGCAGCCGGGAAAGCCGCACTGGCCGCATTGTGTCTGCGGCAGGATGGCGTCGATCTTTTCCGCCAGCGGGTTGCCTTCCACCTTGAAGCGGATCGCCGACCAGCCGAGCACCAGACCGATCACCACGGCCAGGGCGACCATCACCAGAATGGCGGTGAGCATTATTTCACCAAGCCCGAGAAGCCCATGAAGGCAAGCGACATCAGCCCCGCGGTGATCATCGCAATGCTGGTTCCCTTGAATGGCGACGGCACGTCGCAGGTGTCGAGGCGCTCGCGGATGCCGGCAAACAGGATCAGCACCAGGGTGAAGCCGATCGCCCCGCCGGCGCCGAAAAACAGCGATTCGACAAAGTTGTGCTGCGCCTGCACGTTGAGCAGCGGAATCCCCAGCACCGCGCAGTTGGTGGTGATCAGCGGAAGATAAATCCCCAGCACCTGATACAGCAGCGGGCTGGTCTTGTGGATGAACATTTCGGTGAACTGCACGATGCCGGCGATCACCACGATGAACGACAGCGTGCGCAGGTAGAACAGCTCGGTGCCGAGCAGGTATTCGTTGATGAGATAACTCGCGCCCGACGCCAGCGTCAGCACGAAGGTCGTCGCCAGCCCCATGCCGATCGCCGTTTCCAGCTTCTTCGACACGCCCATGAAGGGGCACAGACCGAGGATCTTGGCCATCACGATGTTGTTCACGAACACCGTGGAAATGAGGATGAGGAGGTAGGTTTCCAAAATAGGCAGCCCGTTGCGATGCCGCATTATCCGCCGCGGAGCGCGGGCGATTCAAGCTATTGCAGACAGGGGTATTCGGCCCCGAGCTTAACTGGTCAGCCGAGAGCCTTGCCGCTCGCCCAGAAGTCGTAGCCTTTGCTCAAAAATTCGTCCCATGGCAGGTAGTGCGAACCGTCGCACGAGAAGGTGAGGCCGACCATGCCGTTGAAGATGTTGAGCGAGCCGGCGCGCAGGTAGAAGGTCTCATCCATGAAGCGCAGCGCGCGCAGCCCGTCGAGCACCGGGCGGATCTTGTCCTTGGGTACCACGGCGTCGGCCGGGTATTCGTGGCGCGGGTAGATCAGGCAGGTGTCGGGGTCGGTCAGGGCATTGATGTCGAGCAGGCGGTAACGATAGGGGTCGTCGACCAGCCACACGGTGGCGCGGCTGCTGGAAAAATGCAGCTTGCCGTGGAAGATGCCGCGATCGGTCATCAGTTCCTCCAACACCCCCAGCACGGTGTCGAGGTTCAGGTCCATCTGGCTGTCGCTGCGGGTCTGGTGGAATACCGCGCCGCGAATCGCCGGGTCACCCTTGATCTGCCGCCAGTAGGTGGGTTCGTCGTACAGCTTGCTGGTGATCGGCAGATCGCGCAGGTCGAAATCGGCGCCGACGAAACCGAGCACCTGGCCGTCGTCGTTGCGCACGATCTGGATCGCGGTGAGCGACGGCCGCTTGGCACGCAGGCTGATGTAGGCCTGTGACAGCAAAAAGCCCTGGTTAGGCACTGCCTCGTTCATGTAGGGGCGGTTGGAGCGGTCGCGCCCGTAGTCGATCTCGATCAGGCCTTGGTGGCTAATGTTGTCGGAGAGCTGAATCGCGCGGGTATCCAGCACATACATGTACTTGCATGCGGGCAGGCCGGTTAGCGCATGAATCAGCGCGGCATTCAGCCCGGCACGACTGGGCCAGGCGCGGCTGCATGCCTCGGCGGCCAGCGCCAGCGGCTCGCGCAACAGGTTGGCCAGCACATCACGTTGATGAGCGACACTTTCCTGCAGGGTGATGCGGGC
>DATMWS010000027.1:0-7891 GCA_035562135.1 Thiobacillus sp.
CTGCAACCTGATTCGCATCTCGCGCGGATGCGTTTTGGTGTTTTCCGTGGTGAAGCTCTGGCGTATGCCCATGTAGGCGATATGGATCGTCGCCACCGTGCTCGCTTCGTCACGCCATTTCAACTCGGTGCCGCCGCACCAGGGCAGGAAAGCGGGATAATCCTCGACCCGATCCACCAGTTCAAACATGCGTTCGGGGGGGTGCGCCACCAGCACACTTTTTTCCACACGCGCCATGGGTGCTTAAAGCCTTGTAAAATCAAGAATTGTACGCAAGCCCGTCACACATGAGCATCGTCGACAACAAAAAAGCCTTTCACGATTATTTCATCGAAGAGCGATTCGAGGCCGGCCTCATGCTCGAAGGCTGGGAAGTGAAAGCCATTCGCGCCGGCCGGGTGCAATTGAAAGAAGCCTATGTGGTCGTCAAGAACGGCGCCGTCTATCTGATCGGCTGCCACATCAGCCCGCTGCTAACCGCCTCCACCCACATCCACCCCGACCCCACGCGCTCGCGCAAGCTGCTGCTGCACGCGGCGGAAATCAGCAAACTCATCGGCAAGACCGAACGCGCCGGCTTCACCCTGGTGCCGCTCGACATGCACTACGTCAAAGGCCGCGTCAAGCTTGAGTTTGGCCTGGCCAAAGGCAAGAAACAGCACGACAAGCGCGCGGCAGAAAAAGACCGCGAGTGGGAGCGCGAAAAGCATCGCATGGTGCGGGCCGCCCAGAGCTGAAGGTAGACAGCGCCGACAAGCGGATGAAACAATCTGCTTGTCGGTCAGGTTAATGCTTGTGGACTGTCGACATCTTGTCTAAGATTCGTTGAGATATCGACAAACAAGGACAAAACCATGTCGGCCCTTCCTGTTTATCACGTTGAGTTCATTCCGCTGGAACGCCGTTTGGATGACCGCCGCATCGCGCCACGCAACGCTGCGCTGCCGCGTGAAATCACGGCAGACCGCCGCAATGCAGCCAGCCGGCGCACGGAAGATCGCAAATACACGACCCTGAAAGCCGTTTAGGAATCAACCGACGCCGGCGCATCGCGCGCCAGGTCGTCCCGTTTGTCCTGTGCTGCAGCAAGTCCATGTGCAGCCAGAATCAGCCTCTCCGTTGCCGATCCCACATAGCAAGAAAAGCCACAGGCGTGGTCTGTACCAGAATGCCCCAAGCATGGCGGACACGGTTTTGCAGCCGCGGCCGTGTGACAATGGTGGAAACCTGATCGTGCCCCGTGTTTTTCCCTGAAAGTTGAGTCCAGCTTGCCCGCCACCGTAGCAGACCTCGCGGCCTTCGATGAGATCATCGACGTCCGTTCCCCTGGCGAATTCGCCGAAGACCACATCCCAGGCGCGATCAACCTGCCGGTGCTGAGCGACGCCGAGCGCGAGCGCGTCGGCACCCTGTACAAGCAGGTGTCGTCGTTCGAGGCGAAAAAAGTCGGTGCGGCGCTGGTGTCGCGCAACATCGCACAGCATCTGGAAACCTGGTTCGCCGACAAGCCCAAGTTGTATCGCCCGCTGGTGGTTTGCTGGCGCGGCGGCAGCCGTAGCGGCGCAATGACGCACATCCTGCAGAAAATCGGCTTTGCCGCGATGCAGCTTGATGGCGGCTACAAGGCCTATCGGCGGCATGTGGTGGCCGAACTCGCCCGCCTGCCGGCGCTGTTCAGCTATCGCGTGGTGAGCGGCCCCACCGGCAGCGGCAAGAGCCGCCTGCTGCTGGCGCTGGCCAGCGAGGGCGCCCAGGTGCTCGATCTCGAAGTGCTGGCCGCGCATCGGGGTTCGCTGCTGGGGGCGCTGCCGGGGCAAGCCCAGCCGGGGCAAAAAAGTTTCGAGAGTGCCGTCTGGTCCGCGCTGAACGGATTCGATCCCGCCCAACCCGTGTTCGTCGAATCGGAAAGCAAGAAGATCGGATCGCTGCGGGTGCCCGATGCGCTGATCACGGCCATGCACGCCAGCTCCTGCCTGCAGCTGGAAGTGCCGCTGGCCGCGCGGGTCCAGCTGTTGACCGAGGATTACGCGCACTTTTTGCACGACCCGGAGACGATCAACCGCCAGCTCGGCTTTCTCACTACCCTGCGCGGCAACGAAACCATTGCGGCGTGGCAGGCGCTGGCCACCCGGCAGGCCTGGTCCGAACTGGTTGCCGTCCTGCTGGAGCAGCACTACGACCCGGCTTATCTGAAGTCGCTGTCGCGCAATTACGCCCCCTCGGCCGCCGATCTGACCTTCCATACGGAAGACCTGTCGACCAGCGGAATGCTGCGGCTGGCGCGCGCGGTTCTGGCGGCGGCCTAAACCCGGATAATTCATTAGGGCGCGAGATGATGGCGAGTGGATTTTCGAGTCAGTTTGGCGGCTTGAGAGGCGCCCATGGTCGTTCCATGGGCAACGAACAAGCCGTCAAAATGGCCGCAAATACGCCGCCAGCGCTCGCGTAGGCTCGAAGCGCCGCCTAACGGATTATCCGGGTTAAACCAGCCTACCCAGCACGAAGCCAATCACGATACCGATGATGAGTGCGATCGTGACCCCGCGATAGGTCAGCACATCCTTCGAGTAGCCGCGCCGGATGGCGACGTAGGACACCAGATAGCCCACGGCGTTAAGCAGCCAGATGAAGCCGATCGACAGGACCTTGACGATGATCGGGCCAATGATCGGCACCAGCGCGATGATGCCCAGCAGCCAGGCAAAGGCATTGGTGACCAGCCCCAGCACCACTACGCTTCCGGCGATCACGCTGCGGTCAACGTTGAAATGCAATCCCAAACCCACCAGCGCGGCAATCGCCAGCCACAGCGGCAGCATCACTTTCCAGTTGCGCCACCAACGCGCCCGTGGCGAAAAATCAGCCTTGAAGTCGTCCAGTTCAGCCATGTCTCAGATCCAAGGGAACGGGAAATCCGGACAATAAACGAAAACTCAACTGCGACCCACCTCGATCACGTTCTGCACGTGCTGCAGGCGCGCCAGCAGGCGCGACAGCTGCTGCAATTCCCTGACCCGCACGGTGAGCCGCATGTGGGCATATTCGCCGCGGCTCTCGGTGTTGACGCGCAGCACATCGAGCCTGTCCTTGGCGATGACATCGGAGATGTCGCGCAGCAGACCCTGGCGATCAAACGCTTTCAACAAAATATCCACTTCGAATGCCGCACCCGCGTCGAGCACCCATTCGGCCGGCATCCTGCGCGCGGGGTTGGCACGTTTGAGCGCGGCGCAGTCGGCGCGATGCACGGTGACCCCGCGTCCGACCGTGGTGTAGGCGACGATGGCCTCGGGCGGCCGCGGCTTGCAGCAGCGTGCCAGCGTCAACGGGACGTCGCCTAACCCCGGAATGGTGATGGGATTGTCTGATTTGGCACTCAACCGCGGTTTGCTGGTGGGCGTCAGCGCGGGGATGACTTTGCCGGATTCCTGCAGGGCGTTGACCAGATCGCGCTGACCGATATCGCCGCGGCCGAGCGCGGCGAGGAACTCGTCCACCTTGCCAAACTTGAGCCGCTGCGCGAGCTTTTCCTGGTTTGCATCCACCACCCCCAGACGCTTGAGTTCCTTTTCCAGCGTGGTGCGCCCCAGGCTGACCTGCTCGCCGACATCGCGCTGGCGGAACCACGTGCGCACCTTGGAACGCGCGCGATGGGTGGCCAGATAGCCGAGCGCCGGGTTGAGCCAGTCGCGGCTGGGCGCGCCTTCCTTGGCGGTGACGATCTCGACGCGCTGGCCGTTGTCGAGCACGGTGTTGAGCGGCACCATCGCGCCGTTGACCTTGGCGCCGCGACAGCGGTGGCCCAGATCGGTGTGCAGCGCGTAGGCAAAATCCACCGGCGTGGCACCGCGGTCGAGCGCTACCACCCGCCCCTGCGGCGTCAGCACATAGACCTGGTCATGGAACAGCTCGGTCTTGAACTGTTCGGTGAATTCGCTGCTGTCGGCAACGTCGTCCTTCCATTCCAGAATGCGCCGCAGCCAGGCGATCTTTTCCTCGTACTGCGCGTCCTGGCGGCCGCCTTCCTTGTAGCGCCAGTGCGCAGCCACGCCGAGTTCGGCATGGTTGTGCATGTCGAAGGTACGGATCTGGACTTCCAGCGCGCGCTCCTCCGGGCCGATCACCGCGGTGTGCAGCGAGCGGTAGTCGTTGCTTTTGGGCTGCGAGATGTAGTCATCGAATTCGCCCGGAATCGGCTGCCACAGGTTGTGCACCAGCCCCAGCACGGTGTAGCAGTCGATCTCGTGCCGGACCAGCACGCGCACCGCGCGGATGTCGTAGAGCTGCTCGAAACTCAATCGTTTGCGCCGCATCTTGTTGACGATGCTGGCGATGTGCTTGGGGCGGCCGCTGACTTCGGCCTCGATGCCGTGCAGCGCGAGTTCGGCTTGCAGACGTTCGATGATGCCCTGAATGTACGCCTCGCGGTCGGCGCGTTTTTCGTCGAGCTGCGCGGCGATGGTCTTGTAGGTGTCGGGTTCCAGATAACGGAACGCCCAGTCCTCCATTTCCCACTTGATCTGCCACACACCGAGCCGGTTCGCCAGCGGGGCGAACAGTTCGCGCGCCTGCTGACCGAGCGCCGCACGCGGGGCGGCATCCTGGTTAACGGCGCAGCGCAAGGCGTGGGTGCGTTCGGCCAGCTTCACCAGCACCACGCGGATGTCTTCCACCATCGCCAGCACCATCTGCCGCAGCGCTTCCAGTTGGGCGTGCGGATCGATGCGCTTGTCGGTGGCGCTGGCGGCCAGCGCCTCGATGCGCGCCATCGCCGCCACCCCGCGGGCGAGTTTGGCAGCGGTGCCGAAGGTGGAGTCGAAATCGGCGCTGCCGTCGAGACAGTCGTGCAGCAGGGCCGCGGCCACCGCATCCGCCCCCACCCGCAGTTCGGCCACGATGAGTGCGGTGCCGACGCTGTGCGCGAAAGCCTGGCCAGCCCCCAGCTGCTGGTGCGCATGCTCCAGCGCGCGCCAGGGCAGATCGTTTTCCGCCACCGGCAAAACACGCGCCAGCGCCTGCCTGGCGGATTCGAGGTCGGTGGCTTCAAAGCAGCGGGGTTTCGAGATTTCAGTCATGGTCGCAAGAAGTCAGCCTGCCAGTAGCGGCGATGCGATGGACGATATTGTGAGGCCTTGACCCCGGCTGCGCCAAAATCGAAGCGGATCAGCCCGCCGGCGTCGCTGCGCAGAATAGACGCATCGATCTCGCGAAAGCGCGCCACCACCTGGGGATGCGGGTGGCCGTAGCGGTTGCGGTAGCCCTGGGTGAACACGACCCATTCGGGGCGGGTCGCCGCAACGAATTCGGGGATGGAGGAGGTGCGGCTGCCGTGATGCCCGGCGAGCAGGACGCTCACCTGGGTCAGTTGGGCAGACTCGAGCAATTCAAGTTCCGCCCGCCTTTCGCCGTCGGCCGTCAGCAGCAGGCTGTGGCGCGCACTGCTGATCCGCAGCACGCAGCTGAAGTCATTGTCGCGGCGACCGGTTTCAGCATAGGCCGCGGGCAGGGGATTCAGGATCTCGAACCGCACGCCATCCCAGTTCCAGCGCTGGCCGCGCGCGCAGTGGCGCGCAGCCGGCGCGCCCTCGAGCAGGGGGCTGGCGGCGGGCAGGCCGTGCAGCAGCCAGCCGGTGGGAATGTCACG
Organism: Thiobacillus sp.; assembly: GCA_035562135.1. Classification (GTDB taxonomy): domain Bacteria; phylum Pseudomonadota; class Gammaproteobacteria; order Burkholderiales; family Thiobacillaceae; genus Thiobacillus. The sequence continues at coordinate 5,645 of DATMWS010000027.1, forward strand.
CAGCACCGAGCGCATGCCGCCGCTGTGGTCATTGTCGTCATGCGTGACGATCATGCCGGACAATTCCCCGATGCCCGCTGCGCGCAGGAAGGGCACGATAATGCGCTCGCCCGAATCGCTGTCGGCGAATGACGCGCCGGTGTCGTAGAGCAGGGCGTGATGGGCCGTGCGGAGCAGCACGGCGGTGCCCTGCCCGACGTCGATCACCTCGGCGCGAAAGTCGTCGGGTGCAATGGCGTCACGCAAGGGAAACAGCAGCGGCAACCACAGCAGCAGCCCCAAGCCGCGCAGCGGAAACCCGCGCGGCAGCAGCATCCACACCGTGCCGGCCAGCGCCAGTGCCGTCGCCCACCCGGCCGGCGCGGGCAGCGTCGTCACCGCCAGCGGCAGGCTGCTCGCCCAGCTCAGCCCCACCCCCAGCCAGGCCATCAGCCACGCCGCCAGATGCCACAAAGGCGCGATCAGCACGCCCAACAGCGCCAGCGGCGTGATCAGCCAGCTCACCAGCGGGATCGCGACCGCATTGGCCAGCGGCGAGATCAGCGAGACCTGCTGGAACAGCAGAAACAGCACCGGCGCCAGCGCCAGCGTGACCGCCCCCTGCACCGTGACCCAGCCGCGCAGCTTGCCGGGCAGCGCCACGCGGCCGAAACTCACCCACAGGATCGCGGCCATGGCGCCAAACGACAGCCAGAACCCGGCCGACAGTACCGCCCATGGATCGATCAGCAGCACGATGAACAGCGCCACGATCAGCGCCGTGAAGGGTCGCGGGTCGCGCCGCCCCCAAAAGGCCAGCGCCAGCACGATCAGCATGAACAGGGTGCGCTGGGCCGGCACCTGAAAGCCCGCCAGCAGCGCATAGCCGAATGCCGCCAGCACCGCCGCGATCAATCCGGCCTGGCGCGCGGGCAGACGTTCCGCATGGCGCGGCAGGCGCCGCCAGACGCTCGCCACCAGCCAGCCGGCGAGCACGGCGATCATGGTGACGTGCAGCCCGGAAATGCTCAGCAAGTGGTTGACGCCGGTGCGGGTAAACGCACGCCATTGATCGTGCGGGATGCCGCGTTGGTCTCCGACCACCAGCGCGGCAATGACCCCCGCATAGGGCGCGTCGCCGAGCGTCCTGAAAATGCGTTCGCGCACCGACGCGCGGGTCGCGGCGATCCAGGCAGCGGGCGTGGCGGCCTGCGCCGTGATGCGCTGCGGTTCGGGCATTTCACGCACATAACCGCTGGCATTGATGCGGCGCTCCAGCATCCAGGCTTCGAGATCGAAGCCGTGCGGATTGCTGGTGCCGTAGGGCATTTTGAGCCGCACGGTCAGCTGCCAGCGCTCCCCGGCCCGCATTCGCGTTTCGAAATTTGTGGCCTCGCGCGGCCAGTAGCGGGTCAGCTGGATCCGCCGCAACACCGGCGCATTCGGGGTGATGACCTGCTCGACGTCGAACACAAAGCGTTCGCCGCGCGCGTTGGTATGCGGCAGGTCGCCAATCACGCCGACGAGCTCGATGTCCACCCCCTGCCAGTGTGAGGGCAGGCGCTCCGCCAGCCGCGCATCCGCCCGCCAGGCGGCCCAGGCAAAGCCGAGCGCCACGCACAGCAATGCCACGCCGAGGCGGCGCAAGGATTCGACAACAGGGCGGGAAAAGGCCGGCAGCCACAGCACCGACAGCAGCAACGGCAACAGCCACAGCCAGCGCGCCGGCGGCAGTTCGGGCTGCTGTTGCAGCCACCACACGCCGAGACAGAACGCGATGAGGGTGAGCCGCATCGCGCTGAAAGGTCAGACCGGCTGCAGGCTTCCGTCGACCAGCCGCATCTGCCGGTCCATGCGCGCTGCCAACTCGGCGTCGTGGGTGACGACGACCAGGCTCGTCTGGTGTTTGCGGTTGAGCTCGCGCATCAGGTCGAACACCGCGTCGGCGGTGTGGCGGTCGAGGTTGCCAGTAGGCTCGTCGGCGAGGATGCACGCGGGTTGCGTGACCAGGGCGCGGGCGATGGCGACGCGCTGACGCTCGCCGCCGGAGAGTTCGCCGGGACGATGCGCGAGGCGATGTCCGAGGCCGACCTCCTCGAGGATGACGGCGGCACGTGCCAGCGCCTGTGCCTTATCCATGCGGCGGATGAGGAACGGCATGGCGGCATTTTCCTGCGCGGAAAACTCGGGCAGCAGATGGTGGAACTGGTAGACGAAACCGAGCGCGCGATTGCGCAGGTCGCAGCGCTCGGCCTCGGAAATCGCGAA
>DATMWS010000028.1:0-17261 GCA_035562135.1 Thiobacillus sp.
GATGCCGACCATGCCGTAGTCGAGTTGTTCAGCGAGTCGCCAGGCGCGGCCGAGGTCGCGCGTATAGGCATAGGCGGCGAGACCGAACTCGGTGTCGTTGGCCATGCGGATCACCTCGGCCTCATTGGCAAAGCGGATCAGCGGCGCCACCGGGCCAAAGGTCTCGTCGCGGCAGACCTGCATGTCGGGCGTGCAGTGGCTCAGCACCGTCGGCTGGAAGAACTGCCCGCCGAGCGCGTGGCGGTGACCGCCGGTGAGCAGCGTCGCGCCGTGCGCGAGCGCGTCGGCGATGTGCGCCTCGACCTTGGCAAGCGCGGCGGGATTGATCAGCGGGCCGGTTTCCACGCCGGGCGTGAAGCCCTCGCCCACCTTCAACTGCGCCACCGCGGCGGCGAACTTTTCGGCGAAGGCGTCGAAGATGGTTCCCTGCACGAACACGCGGTTGGCGCACACGCAGGTCTGCCCGCTGTTGCGGTATTTGCTGGCGAGCGCGCCCGCCACCGCCGCGTCGAGGTCGGCGTCGTCGAACACGATGAAGGGCGCGTTGCCGCCGAGTTCGAGCGACACGTGCTTCAACGTGGAAGCGCACTGCGCGAGGAGCTGCTTGCCCACCGCAGTCGAGCCGGTGAACGACACCTTGCGCACCAGCGGGTGCGTGGTCAGCACGCCGCCGATGGTCGCTGCGTCACCGGTGACCACATTCAGCACCCCCGGCGGCAACCCCGCGCGCTGCCCCAATTCGGCCAGCGCCAGCGCGGTGAACGGCGTCTGCGAAGCGGGCTTCGCCACCACCGTGCAGCCGGCGGCAAGCGCCGCGCCGGCCTTGCGCGTGAGCATCGCGGCGGGGAAATTCCACGGCGTGATGAGCGCGGCCACCCCCACCGGCTGGCGCAAGGTGAACATGCGCCGGTCCGCCCACGGCGACGGCACCACGTCGCCATAAACCCGCCGCGCCTCCTCGGCGAACCACTCGATGAAGCTTGCCGCGTAGTCGATTTCGCCGCGCGCCTCGGCGAGCGGCTTGCCCTGTTCGCTCACCATGATCGCGGCGAGGTCGTCGCGGTGGGTGAGGATCAGTTCGAACCAGCGGCGCAGCAACTGCGCGCGGGTTTTGGCAGGCGTCGCGCGCCAGCCGGCAAACGCAGCGTGTGCCGCTTTGATGGCGCGTTCGACATCAACGGTGGTGCAGCGCGGCGCATGGCCGACGGTTTCCGCATTGGCCGGATTGTGAATGGCGAAGGTCGCGCCGTCGGCGGCGTCATGCCATTCGCCGCCGAGCAGCGCCTGTTGCCTGAATAGTGTGGGGCCGGTGAGTTTCATGTTGGTGGCCTTCCTGCCTTTGCAGGCAAGTCACTCGTAACCTGTATATAGCGTGATGTAGGGTGTCAATACAGCGAAGCGCATTGCACCGGATGTTTCCATTCGGCGCAATCAAGATTGCGCCCTACGCAGCGGCACCCTAGGGTAAGTCGTACGTCTCCAGGCGATGTTATGTTTATTCATGTAGTGATCGCCGCAATTCCTTGACCAGTCGCCGCGATTCTTTCACAACAACTTGATAGGCGCCTTCTAAGTGTTCTTCTGATCGCTTGGTCGGATCATCATCCGCTTTTCTGCCTTCCGAAAAGATGTTTGAAAGCATTGTAAAGAAATGCTCTATCTCGTTCGCCAACTTGTCTTCAGGAACCAGCAACATAGCCTCAGCCGCAAGTGCATATCCGGAAAATGCATCTTCTCTTGCGTCCATGTTTGTCCCCATGGACAGAAGTTCCTCCGCTAGTTTTGTGTACACCCGCAAACGTTGTTCACGAAACCATTTTCTGTTCTCTGTCCCACGCAATATTCGCTGAAGCCAGACAATATCAAGTACCTTCGTAAGGATTACGCCTATTGCGCCTGCCATTGCGCCTACAACACTTATGAGTGCCCAATCCATCTTTATCTCCGCGAGTTCAAATTCGAAGCCTACATAAGCTGCAACAACCGAAGGCATTGCGCCTCCAGTTTTAGCGGCTGACTTCGCCAACCAGCGCTTCAAGCAGCCCGATCAGCGCTAGCCCCTGCGTATCGCTCGCGGGCAAATACCGCACCGCAATTCCCCGCGCCTCGCACGCAGTTCCATCGACCACAGCCGGCCCGGTGATGACGATACGGCTCAGCTTGTGCAACTGCCCGATGGCGTCAGCATCGATCGGGCAGGCGTGGGTGATGGCGGTGGTGGCCCAGAACAAACGCGGCACGATGTCGGCCTCGTCGGTAGTGGGGTATTCGCTCCAGTTGTGGTCGAAGCTGGGGATGGGCAGGTCGTCGTTCGTGAACGAGGCGCGGTCGAGGAAAATGATGCGCTCCTTCGCGCTCACTTGCCGTTGCCGAGGTTCTCGCCGACCAGCCTCTCCAGCGCGCGCATGATGGCCGACGAATCGAGTTCGCTGTCGCCGGCACCCATCAGCGCATTCATCTGCTGCGCGATCAGTGCAGCGCCGGGCAGCGGGGTGGCGGTTTCCTGCGCGTTGTCCATGACGATGGCCATGTCCTTGTGGTGCAGCTTGACCTTGAAGCCGGGCTTGTAGTTGGAGTCGAGCATGCGCTGGCCGTGGACTTCGAGGATGCGGCTGCCGGCGAAGCCGCCCATCAGCGCTTCGCGCATCTTGACCGGGTCGACGCCGTTGCGGCGCGCCAGCAATATCGCTTCGGCGACGCCTTCGAAGGTGAGGCCGACGACGATCTGGTTGCAGCATTTGACGACCTGGCCGGCGCCGTGGCCGCCGACGTGGACGATGTTCTTGCCGAGGATTTCGAACAGCGGACGGATCTTTTCAAAGATCGGCGCTTCGCCGCCGACCATGATCGACAGCGTGCCTTCGCGCGCGCCGGTTTCGCCGCCCGACACCGGGGCGTCGAGCATGTGCACGCCGCGTTCGGCCAAGGCCGCGGCGATGCGGCGGGTGGCGGCGGGCGACACGGTGCTCATGTCGACGATGGTGTGGCCGGGCTTGGCGCCGTGCACCATGCCGCGGTCGCCGAGGATGATCTGTTCGACGTCGGTGGTGTCGGAGACGACGGTGAAGCTGATGTCGGCTTCGGCGGCGACTTCGGCGGGCGTGCCCTTGCCGAGCGCGCCCATCACCAGCATCGGTTCGAGGCGGTCGAAGCGGCGGCCATAGACGAACAGCTGATGGCCGGCGCGCAGCAGGTTTTCCGCCATGGGGCGGCCCATGATGCCGCTGCCGATAAATCCGATTTTCATGATGCAATCCCTTTAACGACGACAAGCCAGAAAGGCAGCGTAACCAATCCCACCAGCGTTGACCAGCCCATGATGAGACCCGCCAGGCGGGTGTCGAGGCCGAAGCGGTCGGCCAGCGCGATGACCATCACCATGGTCGGCATGGCAGCCTCCAGAATCGCCGCTTCGCCGGGCTCGCTGAGCTTGCCGGGCCATGCCAGCGCAATCCCCAGCGCCAGCAGCGGCATCAGCGCCAGCTTGATGAGCAGCGCAACAAAGACGGCCTTGTGCGGGCGCAGGTCGTGCCAGGGAATGGTCAGCCCCAGCACGAACAGCATCAGCGGGATGGTCGGGCTGCCGGCCCAGCGCGCGGCTTCCACCAGCGGGTCGAGCGCCGCACCCGAGAGGTTGACCGCGATGCCGGCGGCAAAGCCCCATACCGGCGGCAGCCTCAGCCACATCGACAGGAAGGAGGCATGCTCGGTGTGTTTTCCGCAGCGGAAGGCGATCCATACGCCGAGCGACCACACCAGCGGGGTGGTGGCGAGCATGTCGGCGAAGAAGGGATAGCGCGCGCCCGATTCGCCGTACACCGTGGTGAGGAAGGGATAGCCGAAGAACAGCACGTTGCCGAAGCCGGACGCCAGCATGATGGCGCCGCGCTGTGGCCGCGACAGGCCGCGCCCGAGCGGGGTGGCGAACAGCGCCAGCGCGGCCAGCGCCAGGCCGAACAGCGTGGCCGCGCCGAGAATCAGGGGCACCTGCAAAATGCTCAGGTCGACCGTGGCGGACGCGCCTGCCGCGAAGAACAGCATCGGCGCGAAGAAATTCAGCACCAGCCGGTTGATTTCGCCGCGCAGGCCGACGATGGAAATACCGGTTTGCCAGCGCGGCCAGATGGCGCCCGCGGCGATCAGCAGGGACAGGGGCAGCAGCGTTTTAAGCAGCAGTTGCTGCGCGAGATCGGCGGACATGAGACAGGGTGCAGACAAACGGGGCGTTCATCATAACGCCGCCGCGAAAAGCCCTGGCGCGGATTGGGCCCGCCAAATGGAATCGGGCTTTCACGGGCTTGAACCCGTGAAAGCCCAATCCGCCGAGGCGGTGGGAAATCAGGTGCGCGAGGCGGGGGTGTAGCGGGTGTCGGCGTGGCGTGACGCGCTGCCGGATTCCAGCCAGGCCTTGATGCGGGCGGCGTCGCCGGCGCGGCGGTTGGTGCCCGTGGCGTCGAGCAGCACGATGATGACGTCGCGTTGCGCCACCTGCGCCTGCATCACCAGGCAATGTCCGGCCTCGTTGATGAAACCGGTTTTAGACAGGCCGATGTGCCAGTCGTCCATGCGCGTCAGGCGGTTGGTGTTGTTGAACGCCACCGTGCGGTAGTACACCTGCGGTTTGCGGTGCTTTTTCTTCAGCACCACGCGCTGGGTACCGAGGGTATAGCTGCCGGTGGTGCTGATTTGGCGGATTTCGGGATAGTTCTGATAAGCGTAATTGGCGAGCTTGGCGAGATCGAGTGCGGTCGAGCGATTGCTGCTCGACAGCCCGGTCGGTTCGACGTACACCGTATCATGCATGTCCAGCGCGCGTGCCATGCGGTTCATGGTGGCAACGAAGCGCTCCAGGCCGCCCGGGTAGGTGCGCGCCAGCGCATGCGCCGCGCGGTTGTCGGACGCAATCAGTGCCAGATGCAGCAACTGGCCGCGCGTGTAGCTGGCGCCGATGGCCAGCCGCGAGCCGGTGCCCTTGAGGGTGTCGCGGTCCTTGGCGGTGATGGTGATGGGTTCGTCCAGCGGCTGCGCAGCGTCCATCACCAGCATCCCCGTCATCAGCTTGGTGATCGAGGCGATCGGCGTCTGCAGGGTGGCGTTTTTGGCCAGCAGCGGCTGTCCGCTTGCCTGGTCGAACACCAGCACTGATTGCGCGCTCAGCTCCGGCATCGACGCGTAGTCGGGCGCCGATTGCGGGGCGGACAGGGTCTCGCCCATCTGATCGCTCCACTGCAGCGAGGTGCGGCCATCGAGCGCGGCGGCGCTGGCATGCACGCACAATAAAATCAATCCGGATAGAACAGCTTTCATATGCATTTGCTTCTATGAAGGGCGGCAGGAATGTAACACCATAGGCGGTATACGGACATGCTGACCAAAACTTGAAAACAACAGTTCATAGGAATAGCCTAACTATTTTTAGTCCCAGATTGACGGTGTAGCAAGATTTATTATATATAGCAATGAGATGCGAGAACTTCCGAACAATTTACTAAAGAAATCGGAGCTAACGGCCTGTCTCAGTGCCCCCGGCGTGGTGGCCGAGGCGCTGGAGCAGCTGATGCGAGGCGACGTTGCACAGGTCGAGTTCGATGCCTGCGTGCGCAGCGACCCCGTGCTGGCGTTGCGCCTGCGGCTGCTGCCTGCCGATTTCAGCCTGAACCAGCCGGATCTGCTGCGCGCGCTGTTGCTGGCGGCGCCGGTCGCGTCCGGTGCGGCGCAGGTGACCTATGCGGTGCGCTGGCGGCAATCGATTGGCGTCGCGCATCTGGCGCAGGCACTGGCGGTGCGCTCCGGCGTGGCGGATGCCGAGGCGGCCTGGACCGCGGGCCAGGCCCACAATCTGGCGGACTATCTCGACACCGGCATCACTGCGCCGGCGCACGCCGCCGACTGGCTGACCGAACTCGACCCCGATGGCTGGCTGGCCGATGCGGTGCGCTATCACGCCGAGCCGCTGGCGCGTGGGCGCGCCGCGCATCCGCTGGTGCGTATCGTCCAGCTAGCCTATCAACTTGTGACCCGTGCCGACGCGGTGGACAGCGTGGACGTGCGCGCTGCGCTCGCCGCCCTGCAGCTGGGCGCGGGCGAAGCCGCCCAGTTGCTGGCCGACAGCCAGGCGCAGGCGCGCCAGCTGGCGCTGCGCTACGGGCTGGTCGATGCGGTGGCGCAGACGAATGGCGCGGGATTTGAGCGTCTCGCCCGCCTGTATGCGGGGCAGGCGGCGCAATCGGCGCTGCACAGCCACTTCCGCCATGCACGCGGGGCCGACCAGGTGTTTACCCTGCTGCAGGACACGTTGCGTGCGCTGTTTGGTATTGAGCACGCAGGGCTGTTTGCCTCTGCCGCCGACGGCACCCTGCGGATGACGCAACTGATCCCCGCGGCCCCCGGCCTGAACATGCTGGTGATTCCGCCAGACGACGGCCATTCGGCGCTGCCGCGCGCGCTGGCGCGCAACGCCCCCCAGCAGTTCGAGCGCGGCGCGGCGGATGCGGCGCTGGTCGATGAACAGATCGCCCGCCTGCTCGGCGTGTCGCGCTTTATTTGCCAGCCGCTGGCGCTGCACGATGGCCGGACGGGCGTGCTGGTGGCGGGCGATGCGGCGTCCGGTCTGAGCATGTTGCCGCTGTGGCGGTTCACCCTGGCCGAATGTGCCGAAGCCTTGATGCCTGTTCCAGCGGCGCTGCCCTTGCCCGCAGCGGCTGCGCCTGTTGCGCAAAGCGACGACATCCCGCGTGACCGGGTGCGGCGCGCCGTTCATGAAGTGGCCAACCCCCTCACCATCATGCGCAATTACGTCAACCTGCTGTCCGACCGTCTGGAGGCGGATTCGGTGGTGCAGCGCGACCTTGGCATCATCAGCGACGAAATCGAGCGGGTGGCGCGCATCGTGCGCGGCATCACCGCGACCGAAGAAATCGCAGCGCCAGCCGCGGCGCTTGAGCTGGTGTCGGTCAACAGCGTCGTCTCCGAACTGGTGCGGATGGCGCTCGGCACCCTGTTCACGCCGAACAAGGTCAACGTGCAGATCGACCTCAACCCCGAGGTGCCGCCGCTGCCGCTGCAGAAAGATTTGCTGAAGCAGGTGCTGTTCAACCTCGCCAAGAATGCGGTCGAGGCCATGCACGCCGGCGGTCATCTCAAATTCACCACGCGGCTGGTCGATGTGGAGGGCCAGCGCCAGGTCGAAATCGAAGTGGCCGACACCGGCCCCGGCCTGCCGGCTGCGGTGGCGTCACACTTGTTTGAACCGCTGATCAGCGAAAAGGGCGGCGACCATGCCGGGCTTGGCCTGACCATCAGCCGCAGCCTGATCGAGCGCATGAACGGCCATCTCAGCTGCACCAGTACGCCGCAAGGCACCCGTTTTCTGATCCGCCTGCCGACCTTGCAAAACAGCCAGGCCCCACTTGCGACAACACGTTACGGGTCAATGTAACCCGTGCCCAAGGAGAACCCCCGTGTCAGACGACCCCATTGACCTCTCGCCGCCGCACAGTACGGTCAGCAGCTTTCCGGGGCGCCCGCGCCTCCTGGTGGTGGATGATGAACCGTTGATTCTGGAAGGCCTTGCGCGCCTGCTGGCCACCCGCGATTACGATGTGGTGGCAGCCAACGGCGGCTGCGAAGCCGTGATCGCCATCGGCAAACAGCAGTTCGATGCGATCCTGCTCGACCTCGGCATGCCGGATCTGAGTGGCAGCGAGGTGCTGCGCTTTGTCGCCGACCGCAGCGCGGGCACGCCGGTGATCGTGGTGTCCGGCGACAGCACCATCGATGCGGCGATTCGTGCGCTGCGCGGCGGCGCCGCCGACTTTGTGCGCAAGCCGTATGAACCCGAAGAACTGCTGCGCCGCATCGAGAATACGCTGACGCGGCGGCGGCTGGAGAGGGAAAACAACCACATCCTGCAGCGTCTGCAGCAGTCGGAAAAGTGGCATCGCTTTCTGGTCAACAGCTCGCCTGATTTCATCTATACGCTGGATTGCGAAGGCCGTTTCACCTTCGTCAACGATCGCGTCGAAAGCCTGATCGGCTATCGCCGCGAAGACCTGCTGGGCCAGCATTACAGCCTGGTGATTCACGAAGACGACATCGCGCGCGCCGAACACGTGTTCAACGAACGCCGCGCCGGCGACCGCAGCGCGCGCAACATTGAAATCCGCCTCAAGTGCAACCCGGGAATGCGCCGTCCACGCCTGATGAATGGCCGCTGCAAATCGGTCGAGCTCACCGCCACCGGCATGTACGACGAGGAGGCCAGCCCGTTCGAGCAGCGCTTCATCGGCAGCTACGGCGTCGCCAAGGACATCACCGAACGCAAGCAGGCCGAGGAGACGGTGCATTACCAGGCCTATCACGACCTGCTCACCGGCCTGCCCAACCGCGCGCTGTTCCGCGACCACCTCGGCCTCATGCTGGCGCAGGCCAAGCGCACCCAGCAGCCGCTGGCGGTGCTGAGCCTCGACCTCGATCACTTCAAGGTCATCAACGACTCGCTCGGCCACACCATCGGCGACGAACTGCTGCTCGCGGTGGGCGCGCGGCTGCGCCAGTGCCTGCGCGAAGGCGACACGCTGGCGCGTCTGGGCGGCGACGAATTCGCCGTGCTGCTGCCCACCCTGGTGTCGCGCAGCGACGTCGACCACATCTGCCGCAAGATCATCCAGGTGCTGTCCAAGCCGGTGTACGTCAAGGGCCACGAAATCTACATCTCGGTCAGCATCGGTGCCTGCGTCGCACCGGAAGACGGCGACATGATCGACAGCCTGATCCGCCAGGCCGAGATCGCCATGTACCAGGCCAAGGCGCAGGGCCGCAGCCGTTTGCAGTTCTGGGAATCCGGCATGCAGGCGCCCTATTCCGAACGCATGCAGATCGAGGCCGACCTGCGCCGCGCGCTGGCGCGCAACGAATTCGTCCTGTTCTATCAGCCGCAGGTCGACACCGTCACCGGTGAAGTGCGCGGATTCGAAGCCCTGCTGCGCTGGTGGCATCCGCAGCGCGGCCTTTTGACCCCCGTCGATTTCATCCCGGTGGCTGAAGAATCCGGCGTCATCGTCCCCATCGGCGACTGGGTGTTGCGCCAGGCCAGCGCGCAGATGGCCGAATGGCGCAAGGCCGGGCTGCCGCCGGTACGCCTGTCGGTCAACATTTCCGCGCGCCAGCTCGAAAGCGCCGACTTTGTCGACAGCGTCATGCGCGCGGTGCAGGTGTATTCGCTGGACGGCCATCTGATGGAGCTGGAAATCACCGAAAGCCTGCTGATGCGCGATTTCGAGGCCAACGCGATCAAGCTCGGGCGGCTCTCCGCCGCCGGCATCCGGCTCGCCATCGACGACTTCGGCACCGGCTACAGCTCGTTCAAATACCTGTCGCGTTTCCCCATCCATACCCTCAAGATCGATCAGTCCTTTGTGCAGGATCTCGACCGCGAAGAGAACATGTCCATCGTCAACGCCATGATCGCCATGGGGCGCGGCATGAACCTCAACGTCGTCGCCGAAGGCGTCGAAACCGAATCCCAGCGCGCGCGGCTGCAACAGATGCAATGCCATGAAGTGCAGGGCTATTATTGCAGTCCCCCGCTTTCCAGCCACGCAGCCACCACCCTGCTAAGCCAGCATGTGCGGGGGTTTGACCATGCGGCGCATTTGGCGGTGGGTTGAGCTTGCCGTGAGCCCGCAGGCGGGCCGATCTGCGTTCGACCCTCGACTTCGATGAATCGCTTCATGCGCAGCCCCTTCTGAAGTCAATGCATTCATCATGGGCAGGGGGACGTTTTCACACCGCCCGGGCCATGGCTCGATAGCACCAACCATCGCGGCCAAAGCCGCTCCTGCCTTTCAACTCAACAACACTGAATCACTCGCGCGTCCCCCGCGTTCCATGCAAGGCCGGAAACCCGCCCGGATCGGCATCCGGCGCGCGCCGCAGGATTTCCAGCCGCGCCCGCATCGAGGCGATCTCGGCGGTTTGGGAGGCGATGATCTCTTCGGCCAGCTTGCGCGTCAGGGGATCCTTGCCGTGGATCAGCACCAGGCGCGCCATGTCCACCGCGCCCTGGTGGTGCGGGATCATCATGGCGAGGAAGTCCACGTCCGCGTTGCCGGTGTAGCCGGGGCCGTGCATGTCGGCCATCATCTTCTGCATGTCGCGATCCATCTCGCGGATGAAGCGCTGGAACTCGGCCGGGTGCCTGGTCAACTCCGTTTGCGGCGTGGCCATGCCGTGCTGGGCATGATCCGCCGCGCCGTTTTCCGCCAGCCCGCTCGCGGGCAGCGCCAAGGCGAGCGCCGCGATGCACACGAATCGATTCATGCCCTTCCCCTTAGCCGGCCTGGCTGCGCGCGCCGGGGCGCACGTAGACCAGGTTGATGCTTTTCTTGTTGCGCAGTTTTCCGGAGGGAAGGTCCAAACTTCCGAGCGGAATTTGCGTAATGAAACCGGGCTTGAACGGATCGCTGACGTCGAACACGCTGCACACGGTCTGGCCTTCCGATGGCGTGCCCGGCAGTTCGTCCTGCTCGTGGGCGACATAGAGCCGCGTGCCCTCGGGGTTGGTCCACAGGCCGTGGGACTCGCGGCCGTGGGTGAAGAAGCTGCCCACTACCTGGCGGCTGCCCGCCGGCGCACTGCGGTCGATGATGGCGATCTGGCTGGAGGCGACGCCGCCGGGTCCACCGTCGTCCACCCGTCCCAGGCTCGCATAGACCGCGCTGCCATGGCTGTTCTCCACGAATTCCACGTGATTGGGCCGGGCCTTGTCGCCGAGCTTTACATGATCGAGCAGACGATGCTCGCCCGAGGTCTCCCAAGCCGAGAGGCTGTCGGCCAGCTTGTGGGAGAACCATACCGCCTTGCCGTCCGGCGTGGTCTTCTGAAAAGGCGTGAAGCCGAAGGGATCCTGGGCCTTGAGGTCCAACGTCGTTTTGCGTTTCGGCCGGCTGTAGCCGTGGCGATCGGCATTGACGTGAAACACGTCGACCTTGGATACCTTCTGCGAGACGACGAAGGCGAGCTTGCCGTCGGCGCTGAACCAAACCTGGGCCGGGCCATTGAGGGTGTCGATGTACTGGCGCACCGCGCCGGTGTCCTTGCCGCCCACCTGCTTGAGGGCGCGCTCCACGTCCAGAATCACGATACGGTCCTCGCCGCGCAGCGTGACCCACAGTTCCTTGCCGTTGCGGGTGAAAGTCGGCTCGTGCGGTTCGCGCCCGATCAGGATGCCACTGGACAGGCGCTGGGCGTTGGTCTTGTCGCTGGCCTGGGGATTGGCGCTGTTGCCAACGACGGATTGCGTGCGGGTGTCGATGAGATAGACGTTGCTGCTGCCGCGCCCGGTGGTGGCGATGAGCCGGGAGTCGGGCGAAGGGGCCGCGCCGTGGATGGAGATGGCGCCGTGATACAGGGGTTTGTGGATCATCGCCGCGTGGGTGGGCACCACGCCGCCGGTGACGAAGCGGAAGGGCGGGCGCGGGTCTTCGTCGAAGCTGGTCAGATTGACGGTGCCCTCCACGCTGTTGCTGTAGGGGTTGATGACCGTCAGGGTGTTGGAATCCTCGTTGCAGATGAACACGCGGTCTGCGCCGGTGTCGGCGACACCGCTCATCGACGAGCCAGCCATTGCCGGGCGCATGCCGGCCACACTGCTCAGGGCGCCCAGGGCGGCCAGTTTGAGTACGTCTCTGCGGGTAACGCTCATGTGATTTTCCTTCTGCATAAATGAAAGCGGCGCGGCACACCGCCGCGCCGGATCGGGCGGGCCTGCTTAGAACCCATTCACCACGAAATCCACTTTCGGCGTATTGGAGATGACCTTGTAACCCATGAGCTTGAGGTCCTTTTTGTCGAAGACGCCGTTGCCATCCATGTCGGTGACGGCATCGGGCGCTACACCTTCCACCACCGCCACGAACAAGCGCGACGGGGTGTCTTCACCCGCCTTGCCGAAAGCATTCGGCGCGCCGACGATCCAGGTGGTCCAGATTTCCGTGCTGTCTTCCTCCTGATTGGTGACGGTGGTGATGTTGAACAGGTTGGCCAGGTTCCGCCCAGGGCCGCTTACGGTGGAACTGAGCAGCACCACCAGACCGGGGAAGTGGTCCGTGTTGGCGCCAAAGCCGAAAGTGCCGGGGAAGGGGCCGGCATTCGCCAGCGGGCCGGGGCCGGTCAGTTCCGGCGTCACGCCAGTGGAAGCGAGATTGCCTTCGAATTCGATAGCCAGGTCGACCAGGAAAGCGCGGCTGCCAAGACCCGCCACATAACCTTTTTCCGGGGCGAAAATCTCGATGGACGCAATCTTGTCGTCGTCATCCCGATCTCGATCGGCAAACGCCGGATTCATCAAGGATGCGAGGGCCAGCAGTGCAAATGAAAAAGCGGAAACGCGTTTGAATCGGGTAGCAAACATCGTCGTACTCCTTATTGATGGGGGGGATGTACAGAAAGACTTGGGTGACAAAGGCGCAACGGCATGGCGGAACAGCCCCCTGCCGTCGCCGTGGATTACCTTGTCATAGGGGTAAACAAAGCGGGGCGGGATTTATTCCCGAAGCATTGAAAATTATTGTTGGGCTACGGAAAACGGTTTGATTTTCGCGGCAACGGTGCGATCAGGGCGGAGGGCGTCGCGCATTTCCGCCCTGCATCGTTTCTCTGTTCAGCCCCCACAGATAGAGCTTGGGGATGGGAGGGTAAGGCGGGTCGTTAACAGGATTGCGGCAACCGCACCCGCCGTAATCAGCATCCAGTTGTGCGGCCTGTTGACGCCCAGCGCAACGGTGAGGAACAACGGTAGTTCGAGAAAATGCGGAAAGGCCGGGATATTCTCGGTGCGTGCTGTCTCGGGTCCGGGCGTGAAGCCTCGTCTTCAATGCATTTGCATCACGGAGTGAGTCGGCTACGAAGGGAAGCGTGAACGAGTTGTCACGCTCTGTCATGGCGCCACCAAGTAAAACGGCCCACATTGCTGTGAGCCGCTCTGAATGCTGGTGGCCAGGAGTGGAATCGAACCACCGACACGCGGATTTTCAATCCGCTGCTCTACCAACTGAGCTACCTGGCCCGTCCGTGGTTATATGCAACCACGTTAAAAAACAAGTGCTTGGCCGCACTCATCCTGCGTTGCAAACGTCAGAAAAAATTTCAGCCGCTCGCAAGCCGGGCGAGTATAAGCGAGCCGCCCGGTTTTGTGAAGCCGCGGCCGTGGCCTTCACTTGCCCGCCCCTTGCCCGCTTCGGTAAGCGGGGTCGCCGGATAAAACGCCTTCTTGCCAGACCTTCCAGGCCCAGCTTCGTACCCGGAGTTTCCTACTTACAAGCTTGCTCAGATTTGCTGGGCCACTTCTCAGTGACCAGGCCTCAATCTTGCATATACCTGCCTGTACAAGCCGTTTGTCGCAAACGCTACAGGAGGATGCATGCCGCTATACGACTTTCACTGCAAAGAATGCAACCGTGATTTCGAGTTGCTGGTGCGCGGATCGACCGCTTACGTGTGCCCCGAATGCGGGAGTACCGAAGTAGAGAAACAGGTGTCGCTACCGGCGTCTCCGGGCAAGACCCAAGCGATGCTTACGCGCGCACGCGGTCAGGCCGCCCGCGAAGGCCACTTCAGCAACTACGCCCCGTCGGAGCGGCCCCGGCGCAAATGACAGACATTCGTCCACGCACGGAATCACGCTGCGGTTTTGTCGCAAACACGACAAAACCCAACATCACGGTTGGCCCAGTCGCATGAAAAAGCGCGGACTTTCCCAGGGATGCTGCTTGCTTGAGAAGCTGGGCTGCGCTTTTCGCCGCCGCCGCACCGCGCGCCGAAACGGGTCGGGAGCTCGCTCATGCTGAATGCATCGCTGCTATCGATTATCGAAGAGGCGGGGGTCGCCGTGCTCACCCTGACCGAGGGGCTGGAAAAAAATGAATTCCTCGCCTCACGCCTTACCCGCGCTGAAACACAGCGTCAGGTAAAGACCCTGAGCGAGAGCATCGCCAACCTCGCGCCGCAAACGCTGAGCATGCTCGCCGAAGTGGACTGGGCGGGCTGGCACACCGTCGCGCGGCAACTCGGTGCCGACAAGGGTGCGGAACAGGAAGCGCTGTGGTTCGCCGTGCGCTCCCTGGTGCCGGCCACGCTGATGTGGTTGCGGGTCTACCGCACCAACCAGCCTGAGATTTTCGAATGCAAGCCATTGGCTGATGTGGGCGGAGCAAGGCCATGAATCTTCAGATCGAGCGGCCTTATATCGAGGCCATGATCACGGAGTTCCCGCGCCTCGCGCCGCTTCTGGATCAGTTGCGCTTCGGCAACAAGGTCACGCTGCCGTTCAACCAACTCTCCGGCATCGAACTGGGTTTCCTCGGCAGTCTTTACCGCGAAGCCGGTCCCGCCATGCGCACGCGCGCGGCGCAACTCGCCACGCTGCAACAGGCGTTCGACGGCCAGGGCACCCGCTTTGGTCCCGACGACGATCTGGAAATGCTGATGCCGGCGATCGCCTGCTACCTGGCGACGGATGCCCTGCGTGGCTGGCTGTTTCGGGTGAACGTATCGGACAAACCGCTGGCCTATGTGGTCACCCGCCTCGACTACATCGCGTCGTCCAACGACGAGACCGGCAAGGTGGTGCTCGAACTCAGGGCCAATGCCAAGGGCACGCTGGCCACAGCGGCCTTCCGCATTTCCGCCACCGATATCGTCGGCAAGACCGTGGCGGAAATTTTTGCCGCCAAAGGCTACGTGCGGGAAAGCGCCGAACTGATCACCGCTTACGATGACAGCGTCGAGCGTTACTTCGACTGGCGCGGCCAATACGGCGCGCAGTTCTCCGCCCAGGGCACCGGTTTTTATGCCGAAGACCCGACCGCGACCCACCGTGATACCGACTGGTCGCGCAAGGACGTGGTGGTGCTGTCGAGCGGCGGCGGCGCCACCAGGCTGGTGAACGACGAGAGCATCCTGAGCGCGCGCACCACCACGCTGGAGGCGACGGGGGATATCCTCGGCCCGTATCTGCGCAAGGCGGCGAAGAGCAATCAATACAACGCCGAAACGGCGATCGGCGAATCCCAGGCCGCGATGCCCAAGGGGCTGTTCACGCAACTGCCGGTGCACCCCTACATCTTCATGTTCCACCTCGATCTGCACCATTACCTGTGGGTGCACGTCGACGACATCGCACCCTATGAATACCAGCCGGCATTGAAGCAGAAGCTGATCCTGCCGCCGGAGCAGACCGATCTGATCGACATCCTGACCGCCGAGATGGATGTGCTGATGGACGACATCGTGGCGGGCAAGTCAGGCGGCACCACGGTGCTGTGCGCCGGGCCCGCCGGAGTAGGCAAGACGCTGACCGCCGAGGTGTATTCGGAAATCATCCAGCGCCCCCTGTACCGCGTGCACTCCGGCCAACTGGGGCTGAACGTGGCCGCGATGGAGACCGCACTCAAGGACGTGCTGACCCGGGCGCAGCGCTGGGGCGCGGTGATGCTGATCGACGAAGCGGATGTCTACATCAAGCGCCGCGACGACAACATCGCCATGAACGCCGTGGTCGGCGTGTTTCTGCGCGTGCTGGAATATTTCAACGGCCTGCTGTTCCTCACCACCAATCGGGTGGATGACATCGACGAGGCCATCGTCTCGCGCTGCATCGCCCTGATCCGCTATTACCCGCCCGACAGTGAAGCGCGGCGCCGGATCTGGCAGGTGATGCTGGAGCAGTTCGCGCTGCAGATCGACGATGCCCTGCTGGACGAACTGGTCGCGCTGTTTCCCAGTGCCAGCGGCCGCGACATCAAAGGGCTGGCCAAGCTGGCGGCCAAGTTTTGCAACCACAAGCAGGTCCAGCCCAGTTCCGAGGTGTTCAAGCGCTGCTCGATATTTCGCGGCATGGAACTGGATCGGCCAGCGCAGCAGCCTTGTTCCGTATGACCCAGCAACAGGAGAAACCCATGCAAGCAAGCATCACATTCGAAGGCGAACACATCGAGATGGCCACTGCGGACGAGCTTGCCGCGGGCATCGCGGCAGCCAATGCGGTGTTCTTACACCATGACGTTGACCCGCTGGCCTGTGCGGCGGCCAAGGACAAACTGGCGAAAAACGAGCCGCTGACCAGGGACGAGGCCTTGCTGTGCGTGATCTGGGAGACGGCAGAGGACAAGGCTTTTCGCGCGGTCACCCTGAACTGGCTGGTGCGGGGGGATACCGATATCTGGCTCACCGTCAGCCCCGGCGTGCAATGACCGTTGAACAACTGATCACGGCACTGCAGCAGATGCCCGGACAGGCGGTGGTGCTGCTCGAAGGCGATGCCGGTTATTCGCTGGTCGGCGGCCTGAGTTTCGAAGAAAACGGCAACGGCATTCCGGATGAAGTGATTCTGTTGCCGTCAATGGAAGACGACTAGGAACCTGTTTTACCCCACGCATACAACGCATCACAGGAGAGCAAGGAAATGGGAACGCACATCAAGACCACCGAGGATGGACGCACGCTGCAAGTGATCGGTCGCGCCGTTTTTCTGGACGGGGTGAAAGAGGCCGAGTGGCTCATTCCGATTGTCCAGCACCCCAACTGGAAAGCCATCCTCGAAGCGGTGCCCAAGGCTACCCACCTGGCCGGGCGCGTTCCGCTCACCTGGGACGAGGCGCTCGTCGCGCAGGCTGCGCTGAACGAAGCGCGCGAGGCGTATGAGACCAGCCCGACCGGTATCGCCGAGCGGCTGCGCCAATCAATCAACGTCGTCACCTCGATCCGCGATTGAGTCGCACATGATCTACATCGTTGAAATTCCCCACCAGAAACGTCCGCATGCCTGGTTCGCGTTCAGCCGTGAGGACTTCGTGCTCAAGGTGCGCGCGACCCATGGGCCGAAAGTGGATCAGTCCGGAGCGGCCAATGAGTTCGATGCCTGCGTAGCCGCGCTTGCGCACGACCTCAAGGATTATCGCGTCCACCTCAGCGACGAGCTGGCGATCGGTGCGCTGCAGAGCGATCCGCTGTACGACAAGTACGATGGGTTTTACGCGCACATGGCCTTGCGCGAGCAACTGGTTGCGATGGACGCCCTGGAGGACGATTTGTAACGCGACATGGAATTGATATCACCCAGGAACCGCCATGAATGACATAGACGTAGACATCGCCGTCGTTGGGGCCGGCCTGTGCGGTCTGGCGCTGGCACGCACGCTGCACGCACGCGGGCAGAATTTTCTGCTGTTCGAGGCGCGCACCCGGCTGGGTGGGCGGGTTCT
>DATMWS010000029.1:0-13687 GCA_035562135.1 Thiobacillus sp.
ATGGGGTGGCGGGAAGGCTGGGGCGCGGCTCGACCTGCAGAGCCGATCTGCTGCCAGGCGCCGTGCAGTTCGCGCAGCAGGCCTTGCACTTCCTCCAGCGGGGCGGTCTGGTTGTTGATGTGGGCGAGCATCAGGCGCTTGTTCATGTAGTCGTACAGCGCATCCAGCTGGTGCGCAATCTCGCCGCCCTGCTGCGGGTCGAGCGCGGCGCGCAGGCCATCCAGGATGATGCCGCTGGCCTTGCTGATGGCGGCGGACTTCTTCGCGATGTCGCCCTCGTTCATGTGCTGGATCGCCATCCGCACTGCAAGCTCGGCACCTTCATACAACATGATGATGAGCTGGTGCGGGCTGGCTGCAATCACGCCGGTTTCCAGACCGACGTTGGCATAGGCGTGGGCGGCGTTTCGCGAATTCGTGTACACGTCTTTCTCCTGATTTATTTAGTTCTGGCTGCTGCCAGGCAGGCTGGCCAGCTGCTGGGTCAGAAAAGTGCTGGTGCTGTTCATGTTGCTGAGCATGGCGTCGAGCGCGCTGAACTGTGCCCGGTAGCGTTTTTCGACCTGTGCCAGCCGCGCTTCGAGCTGCAGCTGACGTTGATCCAGGTTCTTGATGCTGCTGTCTATACCGGTGGTGCGCGCCTTCAGGCTGCCGTCGTCGTCCAGCACGGTGTCGAGATACTGGCTGATCTGATAGGCGTAGCCCTGGCTGAAGGTGACATTGCCGCGCGCGCCGAGCACGCCCCCTGCAATGCGCAGTGCCAGGCCCTCGCTGGCGTCGCCGGCTGCTCCCGTCAGCGTCTGGCCGCTGCCGGTGGCGGCGGCGCCGTTGACGGTGCCGGTGACATCGACGCCACCGCTGGTGACGGGCAATGCGCCGAGCAGGCTGGCCATGCCGTTACCGCCGGTGACTGCGGCCTGCGAGGCGCTGCCGTAGCGCGCCGAGGTGATGCTGAGCACGCCGCCGCTGTGGCTGACCAGCACGCTGCCGGTGGCACCCGTCGCGCCATTGATCTTGCTCTGGATTTCGGCGGCCAGGGCATCGGCGCTGGCATAGGTGGCGGCACCCAGGGTGACGCTGATCACTGTGCCATCGACCGTCAAATCCAGCTGATCGTTGACGCCCGCCGCCACCGTCAGCGAGGCCGCCTGACTGCCCTGGGTGGCGCCGCGCGTCGCCAACTGGCTGATGTTGACGGCGTAAGTGCCGGCCTGGGTCTTGCTGGTGCTGGTGCTGTAACTGACCAGGCTGTCGGTGGTTTTGGCTGCTTTGGCAAACAGCGCCGCGATGCCGTCGAAGTTGGTGTTGATGGCGGTGTTGAGCTTGGCGCTGTCGAGCGCCAGCGTGCCGTCGCTGCCGAAGCTGACGCCGATCTGCGACAGGGTGGTGAGCGCGCCGCCGCTGTCGACCGAGGTATTCAGCAGGTTGCGCATCTGCACCTGGATCGCGCGTGAAGTGGAGTCGCCGAGCAGGACGCCGTTCTGCGCGCCGGCGCCCCTAAACGCGGTGAGATTCTTCAGTGTGCCGCTGGCACCGTTATAGGAATAAACAAACGCTTGCACGGCATCGGTGACGGCCTTGGTGTCGCGGCTGACAGCCAGCGTCAGCGTCTGCCCGACATTGGTCTGGGCGAGATTCAGCGTCACGCCGTCGATGGCGTTCTTCACGGTGTTGGTGGACTGCGTCACGGCAATGCCGTCAATCTTCAGCAGGGCGTTGCGTGCTGCGGCCACCTGGCCGATATTTTTGCCGTTGCCTGCGGTGGCCGTCGGATCGTAGGCGAGGGCGGACAGGCCGCTGCCGTCGAGCCCGGTGCCGTCGTCGTCGGTGACGCTGATTTTCAGGCTGTTCGCCGCGCCGCTGTCGGTCGAGGTGAGCACCAGCTTATTGCCGGCGGCGCTGCCGTCGTTGACGATGGTGGCGGTCACCCCGGCATTGGCGGCGTTGATCGCATCGCGGATGCCGGCCAGCGTGTTGTTGGCCGGGTCGATGCTGATGCTTTTCGTCGCCTTGTCGGCATTGGCGGTAAACGTGTTCAGACCGCTGTCGTAGCTGCCGAACTGGATGCTCAGCGTGCCCGAGCCGATGACCTCATCGGTCGTGGCATAGCCGTTTGATGCCAGCTTCTGCTGCTGCGCCAGCTGCTGCACCTCGATCTGGTAGCTGGCGGGGGTGGCGTTGCCGCTGGCGCTGGCACTCAGCACCTGGATATCGGATGAGGTGGCGCTGAGCGCCTGAAACTTGCTGCCGCTGCTGAGGCCTTGCAGGGTGGTCTGGAAGCTGGCGAGCGCGCTGCGCACCTGACCGAAGGCAGACAGTTTCTCGTTGTAGGCCTGCTCCTGCTTGGCCAGGGCGGCAAGCGGCTGGCGCTCGGCCGCCATCAACTGGCCGACGATGCCGTTGACGTCGAGTCCTGATCCGATACCGGGGGCTGAAATCATGGGTAACTCCTCAGGCTTCGCGGTTGATCAGCAAACCCTGCATGCGGTCGATGGAGCGGGAAATGGCCAGCATTTCCTCGCTGGGAAACTGGCGCAGCACTTCCTCGGTCTGGGTATCGACCATCTTGACGACGGTGCGGCCGGTATCCTGGTCGAGCGAAAACTGGATGCTGCTTGAAACGGATTGCACGTACGCATTGGCCGACTGTACGGCGGCAGCGACCGCTTCCTGGGTGACGGGTTGCGCGGGCGCGAAAACGGGGTTATCCAGTGTTGCGCGCTGCGCGGGTGTAATTGGGGCGGGTGCGGGAGCTTGCCTTACGGCGGCAAGGTCAACTGAATCGACTTTTCCAATAGACATGATCATCTCCTAATGTGAGCGGCGAAGGCGGAACAAGGTCAAACCTTGTTCCGCCGTTTCGCCCAGGCGCTTGAGCGCCTGTTTTTTTAACTTAACCGCGCAACAGCGAGAGCACGTTGTTCGGCAGCGAGTTGGCCTGCGCCAGCATCGCGGTACCGGCCTGCTGCAGGATCTGGCCGCGCGTCAGGTTGGCTGTTTCTGCTGCGAAGTCGGCATCCAGGATGCGGCTGCGTGCTGCGGAGACGTTTTCCGACGTGGTCTGCAGGTTGGCAACCACCGAGCTGAAGCGGTTCTGGTAAGCGCCCAGCGTGGAGCGTGCGGTGTTCACAGCGGTCAGCGCGGCGTCCATCGCGGTGATCGCCGTGTCGGCACCACCTGTGCTGGAGATGTCGAGTGCCGCGAAGCCGGTTGCGGTGGCCGCCGCGGTGGTACCGGCAGTCAGGCCGGTGGTCAGCGCGGTGGAACTGGCGCCGGCGTGGGCGATGACGATGCTGGGGGTCGCCGGGACCGAGCCGGAATTGGTGAGCACCAACTGAGTCGGCGCGGAACTGAGGATCGTCGCGTACACGCCGGTCTGCGAGGAAAACGAATTGACCGCGTTGGCAATGGAGGAGGCGCGGTTAGCCGCGTTGGTGTCAGCGGCGATGCCGCCGATGCTCACTCCGTTGATGGTCAGATCGCCAGCGGTGATCGCGGTGAAGGCCGAAGCAGCCGCGCCGGTAACCTGGGCGATGGAGGAGGTGCCGAGCGCCGCGCTCTGGGCGTTGGCGATGGAGGCGATCGAGATGGTCTCGCCAACGTTGGCACCGACTTGGAAGGCTTGGTTGGAGAAGTTGCCGTCGAGCAGTTTCACACCGTTGAAGCTGGTGGTGGTGGCGACGCGGTCAATTTCAGCCTTGAGCTGTTGGGCTTCGGTGTTCAGTGCAGCGCGGTCACTGGCACTGTTGGTGGCGTTACGCGATTGCACGGCCAGCTCACGGATACGCTGCAGGTTTTCAGTGACGGTGCTGAGCGCGCCTTCGGCGGTCTGCGCCAGCGAAATGCCGTCGTTGGCGTTGCGCACGGCCTGGTTCAGGCCACGGATTTGCGAAGTCATGCGCTCGCCAATCGCCATGCCGGCGGCGTCGTCCTTGGCGCTGTTCACGCGCAGGCCGGAAGACAGGCGCTGGATCGAGGTGTTGAGCGCGGACTGCGACATGCCCAGGTTGCGCTGGGTGTTGAGCGAAGCAATGTTGGTGTTGATTACTGCTGCCATGATATTTCTCCTTGAGTGGGTCGATTGATTCGGCTAGTTGCCGTCAACTTTGGTTTGCCCGCTTGGGCCACATGAACCGCCGTTGTGTGAGGAATCGTCTGGGGTTGGAGAAAGTTAAGGCTGTTCTGCAAAAAACTGCAGGATCTTCATTTCGCGGGTTCCTGGAGCGTGCCTGGGGCCAGGCAGACGCGGTTCTTGCCGCTGTGTTTGGCTTCATACATGGCGGCGTCGGCGCGGGCGATGCTGGCTTCCTGCGATTCGCCCGCCGCGCGCTCGGCGACGCCGGCGCTGAAGGTGATCAGCACCTTTTCATTGTTGTCGAGGAAATATTTCTTGGTGAGGCTGCGCTGCAGCCGGGTGACGATCTGCGCGGCCTCGTTGAGCGGGGTGTTGGGCAGGATGATGAGGAATTCCTCGCCGCCCATGCGCGCGATGTGGTCGGTGAGCCGCAGTTCTTCCTTGGCGATCTTGACCAGATGGATCAGGGCTTCGTCGCCGGTCTGGTGGCCGCGCTTGTCGTTTAGCGCCTTGAAATTGTCGATGTCGAGCACGGCGATGCAGAACGGGGCGCTGTAGCGGTCGGCGCGCGAGGACTCGCGCGCAAATTCGTCGTCCAGCCCGCGCCGGTTGAGGCTGCGGGTCAGCGGGTCTTCGCGCACCAGGGCGCTCATCTGGGCAAGTTCGGTTTCCAGTTCCTTGATGCGGCCTTCGGCCTGCAGGGCAGTGTCGCGTTCCTGGATCAGTTGCTCGTGGGCGCGCAGGCTGTCCGTCTGCGCCGCGCGGGTTTCTTCCAGCAGGCCTTCGAGGATGCGGTTCAGTTCCAGCACGTCTTCGGTGTTGCTGATGCGTTCAATGTGGGAGGCGATTTTTCCCTGGTACTCATCGTTTGCAGCCACGGCATCGCTCATGCGGCTGACGAAGGTGGTCATGGTGGCTTTCAGCGTGGCGGTGGCCTCGCGCAGGCTATGCTTGACCAAGCCTTGCTTGTAGATCACTTCCTTGAGTCGCTTTTCCGCTTCCTGCAGCGACTGGATCCTGATCGGGCCGGCGATGACTTGCTGCACCATGTCGAGCTGGCCGCGCAGCCAGGTGTCGTCGTCCAGCAGTTCGCCGATGTTTTCCACCAGCAGCAGCAAAATGCGCTTGAGCGTTTCCTGCTGGTCGTGGACGTCGGATGCCTGCAGCTCGATGCTGACCCACAGATTTTTCAGCCCGGATGCGGCCTTGAGCAAGGCGGCGGCACTGCCGGCCTCGCGCACGGCGACGGCAAGCTGCTTGGCTTTTTCCACCAGGCGGGGGTTGTGCGTGAGCTGCGAAGCGACGCCGAATTCCAGGGTTTTGGCCAGCAGGTCGCGCAGCTGGGCCAGGTTGTCATCCTGCGGACGATCGACCGCCTGCGGCCTGACCGGCTGCGGCTTCAGCTGCACGGCGATTTCGGAAAGCTGCCAGCTGCATTGACGCCAGTCGCTCTTGCCGATGGCCTTGTTGAGGCTGGCTACCTGGGCCGACAGTGCGGGGTGATGCTCCTGCAGGTCGCTGACCAGTCCGGCCAGCGCCGTTTCGGCGGAGGCCTTGTTGGCCGGCGTGCTGGGCACGCCGACGATTTCCTCGTACAGCGTCTGGTAGTTGTCCGGGGTTGGTGCAATCCGGCGCAGGGCGAGGCGGCGCAGGGTTTCGCGCGCCACCTCGGTGGGGTTCGAAAGATTGATCTTGACGCTGGGTTCAGCCATGTTTGCGCTCCGGCACCGCTTGGGCCTTTTACTATGCCTCGCATGGTAAGGCGGGCAGGAGTGGGGTGAAGGGCGGATTAGGGCGGGAAAAGCCCGGCATTTCCAAAACAGCTACAGGTAGGAGGGCCGTCCCGGCCCGAAGCCGTGGAGGTTGCAGGCACGAAATTCGGGGCGAGGGCGCCCCTCCTACAGGGGATGCTGCCGCTTCCACAATCCGCGCGGATGTAGGAGGGCCGCCCCGGCCCGATGCCGTGGATGTAGCAGCGGTGCGAAAATCGCGGCGGGGGCGCCGCTCCTACGGGTGGGTATGATGGTGTGCCCACAAACATCCAATGATCGATGTCCATTTCAGCGAGCGCGCCTATGCCGGATAAACACGCCAAGCCTCACGGGAAGGATTTACGCAAGGGTCGGGCGCCCTGCCTGGGCAGGTGTACCACATCACCACCATCACCTTCGACCGGCGGCCGGTTTTCTACGATTTGCGATCAGCACGTTTGCTGATCAATGCCTTGCGGGAAGTGCAGGCGCGCGGCGAGGCGACGACACTGGCTTTTGTGGTCATGCCCGACCATATGCATTGGTTGATGCAACTGGAGGCAGGCGCTTCATTGTCGAAGGTGGTGGGTGCGGTTAAAGCCGTGACGGCGCACGGCCTGGGGGAACGAATCTGGCAGAGCGGGTTTCATGATCATGCCCTGCGCCAGGAGGAAGACCTGGCGAAGCTGGCCCGGTACATCATGGCCAATCCCCTGCGTGCCGGCCTGGTCCAGCGGGTGGGAGACTACCCGCATTGGGATGCGGTCTGGCTGTAGGAGCCCCCGCAAGGGGGAGGCCGTGGTTGTAAAGCCGACAAGTCGGCAACAACCACGCACGGCCGCCCCCGGCCCGATGCCGTGGAGATCGCGACGGTGCGAAAATCGCGGCGGGGGCGCCGCTCCTACAGGTGGATGCCATAGGCCCATACCTCCGCGTTTTTGTAGGAGGGCCGCCCCCGGCCCGATGGGGTGAAGTTTGCGAAGGTGTGAAAGGGCGCCGGTGCGTGGTTGTTGCCGCTTTATCGGCTTTACAATCACGGCCTCCCCCTTGCGGGGACTCCTATATTAATCAAGCAGCCCTTGCTTGATGGCGTAATGGGTCAGTTCGGCATTGTTCTTGAGCTGCATCTTTTTCAGCAGGCGGGCGCGGTACATGCTGATGGTCTTGACCGACAGGGCCAGTTTTTCGGCGATGGCGGAGACGGGCAGGCCGGAGGCGATCATGCACAGGGTCTGGTATTCGCGGTTGGAGAGGCCCTCGTGCGGCAGGCCGTCGCGTTCGCCGCTGACCTGGCTGGCAAGTTCCTGGGCGACTTCGGCGCTGATGTATTTTTTGCCCGATGCGACCAGGCGAATGGCGTCGACCAGCTGATCCGGTGCGCTCTGCTTGTTGAGGTAGCCGGCTGCGCCGCTCTTCAGCGCGCGCACGGCATACTGGGTTTCGCGGTGCATGGACAGCATCAGCACCTTGATGCCGGGATGCTCCTTTTTCATCAGTTCCAGGGTTTCCAGGCCGCTGCGGTCGGGCATGGAAATGTCCATCAGCACCAGATCCCAAGGTTCCCGTCGCGCCATCTGCAGGGCGCTCCTTGAGCAGTCGGCCTCGCCGGCGACTTCGATGTCGTCGACTTCGGCCAGAATCTGCTTGAGTCCTTCGCGCACGATGGCATGGTCGTCGACGATGAGGATGCGATAGGGTTTTGCGACAGCCACGGGAGTTCTCTGCTGAGTGTTTAAACGGATTATGCCGTCATTCCGTCGGGCGCGGTGGCGGGCAGGGGAATGCGCAGGCTGACCTGGGTGCCCCGGCGTTTGGCGGGCTGCACGGTGAGTTCGCCGTCCAGCGCGGCCGCGCGTTCGCTCATGCCGAGGACGCCGAAGCCATGCCCGCCGTTATTGCTGCACACCGGCTGGATGCCCTGGCCGTTGTCGGTGACGGTCAGCAGCAGGCTGCCCTGATCCTGGGCAAGGTTCACCTTGACCCGCGTGGCGCGAGCGTGTTTGGCCACATTGGTCAGCGCTTCCTGCACGATGCGGAACACGGTGATTGCGGCGTCGGGGCTGAGTGGGATGGCTTCATCGGGCGCGCTGAATTCGTAGGCGATGTCGGTATTCTGGCCAAAGCGCTGCAGTTGCCAGTCAATCGCGGACACGATGCCGAAATCCAGCACCGGCGGCCGCAGACTGGACGCAATGCGGTGCGTTGCATCGATGGTCTGATCGACCACATTGTCCAGATAGGCGGTGCGCTTGATCAGGCTGGCCTCGCCGGGCGGCAGATGCCGCATCAGCCAGGACAGGCCGATCTTGATGGCGGTGAGATTGCCGCCGAGATCGTCGTGCACCTCGCGGGCAAGGTGCAGGCGTTCCTGTTCCCTAACCGATTCGAGATGCACGGTCAGCGCGCTCAACTGCGCCCGGGAATGCCGGATTTCGGCTTCGGCCAGCTTGCTGTGCGTCACGTTCAGCATGATGCCGTCCCAGATCAGGCCATCCGGTGCCTCGCGCTGGCTGACGCGGATGTTCACCCACTTCACGTCCTTCCAGGCTTTCATCCAGATGCGCCCTGCCCAATTGAAGCTCATGTGGCCGCCGCCGGCTACGGCCAGTCTGGCCTGATAGTCGGCCTTGTCCTCTTCCATGATCAGCTTGAAAAAGCGTTCCGGGTTGGCCTGCAATACAGGCGCCTTGATGCCGAGCAGTTGCGCGGATTGCTCGCTGACATAGCGCAGGATGGGAGGGGCGTCGTGTCTGCGCAGCACCTGAAAGGCCATGCCGGGGATGTGCGCCACGATCGCGCGTAGATCCGACGCCGAATGCACCAGCGCCTGCCGCGATGCTTCGCGCTGGCTGACGTCGTTGGCAATGCAGATGAAAACCGGCTTGTCGTGGTCGCTCAAGCAGAACAGCCGGGCTTCAACCGGATAACGGGTGCCGTCGCGGCGGCAGCACTGCACATTGAGTGCGGTGCGGCGCTTTTTCCCGTTTCTCAGCAAGGCAATCAGGGTATTGAATGCCCGCCCGTCCTCGGGCGCCAGAAAATCCAGCGGTGTCAGCTTTTGCAAGGCCTTGAGCGGATATTGCAGGTTTTTTGCCGCGGACGGGTTGGCCTGGATGATCCGCAGGGTGTCCACGTCAAAGACCAGCACCTCGGTGGCCGATTCCTGCAGAATCGCCTTCAACAGAGCGCCTTCGTCGGCCGCTTTGGATGAAACCATACTCCTCCCGGTTGCTGAAACGATTACGATCTGGCCCGCAACATTATCGGCGGAAACGTGTTTCCCGGCAGGCCTGACTTGAAATCATGGCAATTCCCCCACATTTACTAAGCTAATTAATGAGGGAATATCGTATGCCTACCATCCGACCTGCCGCTGTTGCGGGAATGTTCTACCCGGACAACCCCATCGAGCTCAAGCAAACGCTTGCCGACCTGCTGGGGAATGCCAGGGCGGGTGCGCCGTCGCGCCCGCCCAAGGCGCTGATCGTGCCGCATGCCGGCTATATCTATTCCGGTGCTGTCGCCGCCAGCGCCTATGCCCGGCTGGGCGAGCTGCGCGGCCGCATTCGCCGGGTGGTGCTGCTCGGCCCCACTCATCGCGTCTATGTGCGCGGCCTGGCACTGCCCGAGGCGGACCGCTTTGCCACCCCGCTCGGCGAGGTGCAGCTGGATAGCGAAGGCATGCAGCAGCTGAGTGACTTGCCGCAGGTCATCCACAGCGCAGCGGCGCACCAGATGGAGCACTCGCTGGAAGTGCAACTGCCTTTCCTGCAGCAGGTGCTGGGCGATTTCAGGCTGCTGCCGCTGGCGGTGGGCGAGGCCACCGCTGCCGAGGTGGCTGACGTGCTGGAAAAGGTGTGGGGCGGCGACGAAACGCTGATTGTGGTCAGTTCCGACCTGTCGCATTTTCTGCCCGATGCGGTTGCCCGCAAGGTCGATCGCGGTACCGCAGATTCCATCCTGGCGCTCAATTCGCATCTCAACCACGAGCAGGCCTGCGGCGCCACGCCGATCAACGGCCTGCTGCTGGCAGCGCAACGGCATGGCCTGCGTGCGGTCGAACTGGATGTGCGCAATTCCAGCGACACTGCCGGCGATCCGGATCGGGTGGTCGGCTATGCCGCCTTCGCATTCCAGGCCGAAGCCGATGCGGACCAGCCCGACGCGGAAAAAGGCTCGACCCTGTTGAAGCTGGCGCGTTCCGAAATCGCCTCGAAACTGGGACATGAACTGTCATCCCCTGCGCAGGCCGCCTGGCTGAAGGAACCGGGCGCAAGCTTCGTCACCCTCACCCGGCAGGGTGAGTTGCGTGGCTGCATCGGCACCTTGGAGGCGCATCGCCCGCTCGGGGTGGACGTGCGGGAAAACGCCGTGGCGGCGGCCTTTCGCGATCCCCGTTTCATGCCGCTCTCGCGCGCGGAGTTCGACGAGATCCGCGTCGAGGTGTCGCTGCTGTCGCCGACCGAAGCCATGGGGGTGGCGAGCGAAGAACACGCGCTGGCCAGCCTGCGGCCCGGCATCGACGGGGTGGTGTTCGAGTACGGCCATTACCGCAGCACCTTCCTGCCGCAGGTATGGGAGCAGTTGCCCGAGCCAGCCGAGTTTCTCGCTCATCTCAAGCGCAAGGCGGGCCTGCCGGTGGATTTCTGGGCCGAGAAAGTGCGCCTGTCGCGCTATACGGTCAGCAAGTGGAAGGAGGGGGCCGCGTGAGCAGTGAGCCTCGGCACGTGCGAACGCCCGCGAACGCGGCCGCCACCGACGCGCTGTCCCATGTCTATCAAGAAAACCTGAAAGAGGTGGCCGCATGAGCATTCCCGAATCGCATTACCCGGCACGCTGGTGGCATGTGCTGCCCGACGGCCGCATCGAGTGCGACCTGTGCCCGCGCTACTGCAAGCTGCACGAGGGCCAGCGCGGCTTGTGTTTCGTGCGCAAGATGGAAGGCGGCAAGATGGTGCTCACCACCTACGGCCGCTCGTCCGGCTTCTGCGTCGACCCCATCGAGAAGAAGCCGCTCAACCACTTCTACCCCGGCAGCTCGGTGTTTTCCTTCGGCACAGCCGGCTGCAACCTGGCCTGCAAGTTCTGCCAGAACTGGGACATTTCCAAGTCGCGCGAGACTGACACCATGGTGGACCAGGCCATGCCGGACGAGATCGCCGCCGCCGCCGAGAAGAGCGGCTGCAAGAGCGTGGCCTTCACCTACAACGACCCGGTGATCTTTGCCGAATACGCGATGGACGTGGCCGACGCCTGCCATGCACGCGGCATCAAGACCGTGGCGGTTACCGCCGGCTACATCACCGAGGAACCGCGTCGCGAGTTCTATTCGAAAATGGACGCGGCCAACGTTGACCTCAAGGCCTTCACCGACGAGTTCTACGTCAAGCTGACCGGCGCGCATCTGCAGCCGGTGCTCGACACGCTGACCTATCTGAAGCGCGAGACGAATGTCTGGTTCGAGATCACCACGCTCTTGATTCCGGGGCACAACGATTCCGATGCCGAGCTCTCGGCGATGAGCCAGTGGATCATGCGTGAGCTCGGCCCCGACGTGCCGCTGCATTTCTCCGCCTTCCACCCCGACTGGAAAATGATGGATGTGCCGCCCACCCCCGCGTCCACGCTGACCCGCGCGCGCGACATCGCGCTGAAAGCCGGCCTGCATTACGTCTACACCGGCAACGTGCATGACACCACTGGCGGCACCACGTTCTGCCCGGCCTGCCACGAAGCCCTGATCGTGCGCGACTGGTATCGGATCGACCACTATAGCGTCACGCCCGATGGCCATTGTCCGCACTGCGGCAGCGCCATTGCCGGCCGTTTCGGCGCCTTCAGCCATCCCTTCGGCAACCGCCGCATCCCGATTGCCATGCACCGGGAGAACCGCGCATGAGCACCGCCACCCTGGCCCACATTCCCGCCGGCACGGCCACCATCGAAGGCATGCTGGAGATTCCCGAGCGCGCCGTCGGGCTGGTGCTGTTTGCCCACGGCAGCGGTTCGTCGCGCCACTCGCCACGCAACAACTATGTCGCCGGTGTGCTGCGACAGGCCGGCGTCGGCACCCTGCTGATGGATTTGCTGACGCCGGAAGAGGACCGCGATTACGCCCGCCGTTTCGACATCGCGTTGCTGACGCAGCGCCTGCTGGACGCTGCGCGCTGGGTCGTTTCCCAGGCGGCCACCCGCGATCTGCCGCTCGGCTTCTTTGGCGCCAGCACCGGCGCCGCCGCCGCGCTCGAGGCCGCTGCGATGCTGGGCGCGGACGCCAAAGCCGTGGTCTCGCGCGGCGGCCGCCCCGATCTGGCGAGCCGCCCGGCGCTGGCAACCGTGACGGCGCCGACGCTGTTGCTGGTGGGCGGTTTTGACGATGTGGTGATCGACCTCAACCAGCAGGCCTATGATCAGCTGCGCTGCGAAAAAGAGCTGGTGATCGTTCCCGGCGCCACCCACCTGTTCGAGGAACCCGGCACCCTGGAGGAAGTGGCGCGCCAGGCGGCGGCCTGGTTCGCGCGGCATCTGCCGGCGCAGCAACGGTCCCTGTAGGAGGGGCGCCCTCGCTCCGAATTTCGCGCCCGGGCAATCTCCGCGGCATCGGCCCGAGGGCGGGCGAGCGTGATTGTTGCCGCTTCAGCGGCTTACAAGCACGGCCTACCCCCTGCGGGTACTCCTACACCGCCCTCATTAGCCGTGCCAAGATGAATCGCATGCCCCCAGATAACGACAACTCAGCCGTCTTCGTTGCCCGCGGCCTCACCAAGATCTACCGCATGGGCGAGGTCGAGGTGCATGCCCTGCGCGGCATTGACCTCACCCTCAATCGCGGCGAACTGGTGGTGCTGCTCGGCCCCTCGGGCAGTGGCAAGTCCACCCTGCTGAACATTCTCGGCGGGCTCGACGCCCCCAGCGGCGGCGAGGTGTACTACCTCGACCACAAGCTCACCGGCGCGTCCGAAGCCGATCTCACCCGCTTTCGCCGCGAGCACGTCGGCTTCGTGTTCCAGTTCTACAACCTGATTCCCAGCCTCACCGCGCGCGAGAACGTCGCTGCGGTGACCGAGATTGCGACCTCGCCGATGCGTCCGGAAGACGCGCTTGGCCTGGTGGGACTGGGCAACCGCCTCGACCATTTTCCCGCCCAGCTCTCGGGCGGCGAGCAGCAGCGCGTGGCGATCGCGCGCGCCGTGGCGAAAAATCCGGCGGTGCTGCTGTGCGACGAGCCGACCGGCGCGCTCGATTCCGCCACCGGCGTGGTGGTGCTGGAAGTGCTGGAAAAAGTGAACCGCGAACTCGGCACGCTGACCGTGCTGATCACCCACAACGCCGGCATCGCCGACATGGCCGACCGCGTGATCCGGCTGTCGGATGGCCAGATTGCCGACATCCATAGCAACGCGACCAAGAAAGCCGCGAGCGAGCTCAGCTGGTAGAGGCATGAAAGCCCTCGACCGCAAGCTCTTTCGCGACCTCTGGCACCTGCGCGGCCAGGTGCTGGCGATCGCCGCGGTGATCATGGGCGGCGTCGCCACCATGGTGATGTCGCTCTCCACCTACGATTCGCTGGTCAACACGCGCGACCGCTTCTTCAGCGAATACCGTTTCGCCGAGGTGTTCGCCAGCCTCAAGCGCGCGCCCGAGCCGGTGGCCGAGCGGCTCGCTGCCTTGCCCGGGGTGGAGCGCCTGGAGACACGGGTGCGGGCCGGAGTGAAGCTGGAGGTGGCAGGGTTTTCCGATCCCATCACCGGCCAGCTGCTGTCGCTGCCGGACGTCGGCGAGGCGCAGCCCAACCGGCTGCATTTCAAGCGCGGGCGCACGGTGCAGCCGTGGAACACGGACGAGGTGGTGCTGTCCGACA
>DATMWS010000030.1:0-5096 GCA_035562135.1 Thiobacillus sp.
GCCCACCACGCAGCCTGCCGTACTGGCACTCGCGCTACGCACCGCACTGGTCCGTAGCGGGCTGTTTTACGAATCGCACCTGGCCAACTGGGTGGCCGGCCAGGACAGCCTGGACGGTCTGATGCAGGAACCGCAAAACCGGCCCGCCGAGTCCACACACGCCGCGGCCGAGTCCGCACGCGCCGCGGCCAGCCCGGCCAGCGCGCTGGCCCTGCTCAGCGCCGCGGAAGCAACCGGCCCGAAGCCCGCCAACCCGATGCATGCCCTGCTGTCGCAGCAGTTGCAGGTGCTGGAGTCGCCCCAGTTCGTCTGGCGTGGCGAGGTGTGGCCGGGACAGGCGCTGGAATGGTTTCTGCGTCATGAAACTGAGCACGCGCAGGACCCATCGGCCCCGACTGGCGCCGACAAAGCGGTCGCCGGCTGGGAATCCCACCTCAAGCTGACCCTGCCGCAACTCGGCACCCTGACCGTGCATATCAAGCTCGATGCACGTCAGGCGTTCAGCATCCGGATGGTGCCGGAGCAGCCCGAAGTCGAACCCCTGCTGCAGCAGAACCAGGGCCGTCTGATCGAGCAGCTGGCGGCGGCGGGCTGCACCCTCCAGGCCCTGACGGTGGAACGCGATGGCGGCGCCTGACAAGCAGCGTGCCGCCGCCGTAATCGCCTACCGCGACGGCGATGGGGCGCCGCGCGTGGTCGCCAAGGGGCGCGGCATTCTGGCCGACACCATCATCGAGCGGGCGCGCGCATCCGGGGTGTACGTTCACGAATCGCGCGAGTTGCTGGCGCTGTTGATGCAGATCGACCTCGACAGCCACATCCCGCCCCAGTTATATATCGTCGTGGCCGAACTGCTGGCCTGGCTCTATCATCTGGAAGCGGCCGAAAAGGCCCTTCCGAACCCTAACACCTGATCTGTATGCCTTCCTCTTCGCAACACGACCCGAGTCCTGCCAACCACGACGACCTGCTGGCGCGCTTCACCCTGCATTCGCGCGCGGAGATTCTGTTCCAGCTGCGCGCGATCCAGAAACGCAAGCTGCTGGTCAATCTCGATCTGCTGGACAGCCGGCAAATCATCGTCACGTCGGTGCTGGCGGTGAACGAGACCAAGAACACGCTGATTCTCGACAGCGCCCGCGGCGATGCGCTCAACCAGGAACTGATGTCCGGCAAAGGCGCGGAGTTCGTCGCCCAGCTCGACGGGGTCTCGATCTCGTTTGCCACCGGTCCGGTGACCTGGTGCACGTACGAGAGTCTGCCCGCGCTGCGCATTGCGCTGCCCACGTCGCTGGTCCGCCTGCAGCGCCGCGAGCATTTCAGGGTGCCGATGCCCATCGCCAACCCGGTCAAGTGCATCGTGCCGTCGGCAGCGGATGGCGACACGGATCCGATCACCACGCACCTCGTGGATATCGGCTGCGGCGGCGTAGCGATTGCCGAAACCGGCGGGCGTCTCGGCCCTGAAACCGGCCGTATCCTGCCGGACTGCCGACTGCTGCTGCCCGAGTCAGACACGATCATCACTTCGCTGGAAGTGTGCAATTCGGCCCAGATACGCCTGCCCAACGGCGCCTTTCAGACCCGTCTGGGCTGCAAGTTTATTGACCTGCCCAACGACATGGCGGCCAAGTTGCAGCGCTTTGTCATGGATATCGAGCGTGCACGGCGAAACAGCCTCTAGGGCGCGCCGGCACCACCCCACTTAAAATTCACGGAGACCCACCATGCAAACGATCCAGCAGGAAATTGACGAAAGAACCAATCTGACCAGCTCCAACAAGCTGGAGCTGTTGCTGTTTCGTCTGGGCGAGGATGCCAATCTCGATCGAAACGAGCTGTTCGGCATCAACGTATTCAAGATACGGGAAATCATCCCCATGCCGATCATCACGGCGGTGGCCGGATCGCATGCCCACATGATGGGCGTGGTCGACCTGCGCGGCCAGATCATCCCCGTCATCGACTTGCCGGCGGTGACAGGATGCACCCCCAAAACCGGGCTGAATATCCTGCTGATCACCGAATATGCCCGCAGCACCCAGGCCTTTGCCGTCGAGTCGGTGGAGGACATCGTGCGTCTCGACTGGCGTCAGGTGCTGTCGGCCGAGGGCAATGCCGCGGGCGGGATGGTGACCAGCCTCGCCCGCCTGGAAGGCGAAAACAGCAATAGCCTGGCGCAGGTGCTGGATGTGGAAACGATTCTGCGCAAGGTCATGCCGCCGAACGAAGTGGAAATCGATACCGCCAGCATTGGTGCCACCGTGGAGATCAAGCCCGGCACCGTCATCCTGGCAGCGGACGATTCGCTGATCGCACGCACCATGATCGAACAGGGGCTGGAAGCGATGGGCCTGCCCTTCATCATGTGCAAGACCGGCAAGGAAGCCTGGGACCAGCTGCAGGCCATCTCCACCAAGGCGGAAGCCGAGGGCAAAACCGTGCATGACAAGATCGCCCTGGTACTGACCGATCTGGAAATGCCCGAAATGGACGGCTTCACCCTGACCCGCAACATCAAGCAGGACCCGCGCTTCAGCGCCCTTCCCGTGGTGATCCACTCCTCGCTGACCGGTTCGACCAACGAAGCGCATGTCAAAAAAGTGGGCGCAGATGCCTATGTGGCGAAGTTTGTCGCTGAAGATCTGGCGAACGCGCTGCGCCAGGTGCTACACAACGCGTGATGCGGAGGGCCCGCCCCCGGGCCGAAGTTGTTGAGGTTGCGACGGTGCGAAATTCGGGGCGGGGCGCCCCTCCTACAAGTCCTAGGCCCGCCCCGGGCCGAAGCCGTGGTTTCGCGGCGTGGCTTAAACGCCCATATTCATGATTTCCTGATAGGCGGACACCAGCTTGTTGCGCACCTGCACGGTCTGCTGCAGGGCGATACTGGATTTTTGCAATGAAATCATCGCGTCGGAGAGACTGACGCTGCTGTCCCCCATCTCGAAACGCTGGGCCAGCTGCTGCGACTGCAGCTGGACCTGGTTGACCTGGTCGAGCGAGGATTTCAAGACCGCCTGAAAATCAACCGCGCCGGTAGCCTGCTTGGCCTGAAGGGGGTTGTCACCTAAGGGGTTGGCGCTCGCAGGGGACGTGCGTGCCGCTGCAGCCTTCAGCTGCGCCATCATCGCCTCGATCCGGCTTGTGTCGATTGCACCAATGCTCATTGCGTCCTCCTTCGCTCATTCAGCCGCCAGCAGGCGGTTTTTCACGTGCTCACCTTATCAGGCCGGCTGCAAGCCAAAAGTGCGATAAGCGCTGAAAACAGGCGTCTATTCCTCCGATTGGAATGGGTGGCGATGCCGATAATTCGATCACATAGCGACATTCCCATGGGAAAACACGACGTGAACACGGCAATCGGAAACAAGA
Organism: Thiobacillus sp.; assembly: GCA_035562135.1. GTDB lineage: Bacteria > Pseudomonadota > Gammaproteobacteria > Burkholderiales > Thiobacillaceae > Thiobacillus. The sequence continues at coordinate 3,373 of DATMWS010000030.1, forward strand.
CGACCCATGACGCCAGCACGATGGGGGAAAAATAATGAGCGGATCAGGTGAAATCGTGGTTCAAGGCAACGTCATGGACTTTACCCGGACAGCCGGCGGGCGAAAAATCATGCTGGTGCTAGGCGTGGCTGCAGCCGTTGCGGTCATGGGCGCGGTCTGGATGTGGGGGCAGCAGCCCGACTATCGCGTGCTGTTCTCGAATTTCAGCGATCGCGACGGCGGTGCGATTGTCGCCGAGCTGGAAAAGATGAACATCCCCTACAAATACGCGGAAGGCGGCGGCGCCGTACTGGTGCCCGCCGACCGCGTACACGATGCGCGCCTGAAACTGGCCTCGCAAGGCCTGCCCAAGGGCGGCAATGTCGGCTTCGAGCTAATGGAAAACCAGAAACTGGGATCCTCGCAATTCGTCGAACGGGTCAACTTCCAGCGCGCCATGGAAGGCGAGCTCGCACGCTCGATCGAATCGGTTTCTGCGGTGCAGGCCGCGCGCGTGCACCTGGCCATGCCCAAGGACTCGATCTTCGTTTCCGAGCAGAAGGCGCCCACCGCCTCGGTGCTGCTCAACCTGCATCCCGGCCGCGTGCTGGATCCGCAGCAGATCAGCGCCATCGTGCATCTGGTCGCCAGCAGCGTGGCCGACCTGCCGACCAAGAACGTGACCGTGGTCGACCAGAACGGCAACCTGCTCTCCGACACCGGCAAGGCGGCCAGCGTCAACGGCATGGACCCCAGCCAGATCAAGTATGTGCAGGAGCTGCAGCAGAGCGTCGTCAAACGGATCGAATCGATCATCACCCCGATCGTCGGGCCCAACAACGTGCGTGCCGAGGCAACCGCCGACGTCGATTTCTCGCTCAGCCAGCAGGCGGTGGAATCCTACAAGCCGAACCAGACGCCCGATGCGATGGTTGTCCGCAGCCAGCAGACCAGCGAATCGCTGAACGGCTCCGCAACTCCGGCCGGGGTGCCGGGCGCGCTCACCAACCAGCCGCCGGCACCGGCCACCGCACCGATCAACGCACCCGGCCAGAAAAACGCCGCACCCGCGGCGGCCCCGGTGGTCACGCCGACCACCAGCACGCGCAAGGATGCGACCGTCAACTACGAAGTCGACAAGACCATCCAGTACGTGCAACAGGCGGGGGGCGGCCTCAAGCGCCTGTCCGTCGGCGTGGTCGTCAACTTCAAGAAGACCGTCGACAAGACCGGCAAGGTCGCCATGAAACCCCTCTCCGAGGCCGAGAAAACCCAGATCACCAATCTGGTCAAGGAAGCCATGGGCTACAGCCAGGCGCGCGGCGATACCGTCAACGTGGTGAACAGCCCCTTCGCCAGCGCCGAGCAGGAAATCCTTCCCGAGGTGCCGATGTGGAAGCAGCCCGAGAACATCCAGACGGCCAAGGACACCGGCAAGTATCTGCTGATGGCGGTGGCGCTCGTCTTTCTGTATCTGAAGGCGGCCAAGCCGATGCTGAAAAAACTCTCCGAGGCACCCGCGCTGCCTCCGCCTGGCCAGGCCATGCATCAGCAGCACGCTGCCAATGGTGAGCTGATGGCGCTTCCCGGCCAGCGCAGCTACCAGGACAACCTGTCGCGGGCACAGAAGATGGCCAATGAAGACCCGCGCGTCGTCGCCAATATTGTGAAAACCTGGGTGGGCAGCCATGAGTGATACCGGTGTGACCAAGGGCGCAATCCTGATGCTCGCGCTGGGCGAGGAA
>DATMWS010000031.1:0-32060 GCA_035562135.1 Thiobacillus sp.
GGGCAGTACGCCCCCGGCCGGCGGATTAAAAAGCCCGACCCAGCCCAGCCCCAGTATGGGAAGGGAGACCAGAATGAGACTGTGCGGGTGGGGAAAACGGTCGAACAGCGCGCCGAGCAGCGGGTCGATCACGGCATCGAAAAAACGCAGCCCGAGCAGGATCAGCCCCAGCAGCGTGAGGCTGATATGCGAGCTGTAGAACGGCGCCAGGTGCACGTAGAGCGGCAGCGCGGCAAACGCCAGCGGCAGGCCGAGGCTGCCGTAGGCAAACAGGTGGGCGCGCGGCAGCGGCGTCATGATGCGCCGAGCAGACGGGCGCGCAGCTCGGGCGCGCTGCTGGCGGGATCGAGCCAGATGCCGAAGAAGGCGTCGGCAAACGCCTCGTCGTCGATCTGGCCGAGCTTGCGGGTGCCGCTGTAGAACGCAGCGCCCGCGCCGGGAATGCGCACGCCGGTGAGGCGGTCGCCGGCCTCGACATCGGGAAACAGCGCGCGCATCTGCGTCTCCCAGCGCGCCAGCGTGGCGGCGGGGTGGGCGCGCTGGGCGCGCATTTCCTCGATCGAGCGGCGCGCGATCGCAGCGCCTTCAAAGCGGCGTGCATAGCGCAGCTCCAGCGCGTAGGGCTTGCCCGCCGACCAGGCGCCGCCGGGCGACCACAGCGTGGCGTCGTAGATGCGCAGGCCGAAATAGCGCAACGTACCGCTGCCGACCGCGGCAAAATCGGACAGCTGCGGCAGCGGGCTGGCGTGGACCATCAGCGCGGCCGCCAGGCAGACGGCGGCGACGCCCGCGCGCGCAAGACGGGTGCTAAGCCGCATGCTCAAGCCGGAACTGCGCCACATCGATCGACCCGGCATGAAACCCGGCCTCGCAATACGCCAGGTAGAAATGCCAGATGCGCATGAAGCGCTCGTCGAAGCCGAGCTTGCGCACCGCGTCGGCCTCGGCGTGGAAAGCGAGCCGCCAACGCTTCAGGGTCTCGGCATAGTCGGCGCCGAAATGCTCCGCGGCGGTGCCCGTCAGGCCGGCACGTGCCGCCGCTTCGGCGAAGCGGCGCGCGGACGGCAGCATGCCGCCGGGAAAGACATACTGCTGGATGAAATCGGAGCCGGTGCGGTAGCGGTCGAACAGCGCATCGTCGATCAGGATGGTCTGCACCACGGCGCGGCCGCCGGCCTTGAGGCTGCGCTTCACGGTGTCGAAATACGCCGGCCAGTAGGCCTCGCCCACCGCCTCGAACATCTCGATCGAGACGATGCCGTCGTATTGCCGCGCTTCCTCGCGGTAGTCCTGCAGGTCGAAGCGGCAGCGGTCCTGCAGCCGCGCCTGACGGATGCGGGCACGCGCATAGTCAAGCTGTTCGCGCGACAGGGTGATGCCGCGCACCCGATGCTGTGCGGTGTGCGCGGCGTGCTCGGCGAAGCCGCCCCAGCCGCAGCCGATTTCCAGCAGCGACTGGCCGCCAGGCAGGTCGAGCAGGTCGAGCATGCGCTGGTACTTGCGGGTTTGCGCGGCCTCCAGGCTCAAGGACATATCTCCGTCGAAGCGCGCGCTCGAATAGGTCATCGAAGGGTCGAGCCAGCGCGCGTAGAAATCGTTGCCGAGGTCATAGTGGCTGGCGATGTTGCGGCGCGAGCCTTGCAGCGTGTTGGCGTTCATCAGGTGGCGCAACCGGTTGTACAGGCGCCCCCACCAGCGGCCGTAGATGGCCTGGTCGAGCGCACTGCGGTTGTTGGCCAGCAGGGTCAGCACGCCGGTCAGGTCGGCGGTGTGCCAGGCGCCGGAGAGATAGCCCTCGGCAAAGCCGATGTCGCCCTTGCTCAGCACGTCGCGAAACGCGCTCCACTGGTTGAACTTCAGCCTGGCGTCCGGCGTGCCGTGGCCGACCGTCAGTTCCATGCCGTTGGGCAGTTCCAGATGCAGGCAGCCGTGTTCGATTTCCTGCAGCAGGTGGATCACCTGGCGGGCATACCACGGGGTGTTGTTGCGTAAGAGCGTGGTGCTCAGGCTGGCGATGTTCATTCGGTCACCTCGTTGAGTGGCGTCGGGGGTTTGCGGAAGAAGGGCACACGCTTGGCGAAGAGGCGCAGCGCCTGCAGATGGATGCGCGCGATCACGCTCCAGGTCATCAGGGGGTAGGCGAAGAACGCCCGCAGGCAGGCGCGCGCGGTCAGCGGTTCAAGCCGTCCCCACCAGGCGGTGCGCAGCGCGTCGCCGCTGCCGTCGTCGTAATCAATACGGGCACGGAAGAAATCGGGGCGTGATTCAAAGCCGAAGGTGTAGCGTCCGCGCACCGGAAAAAATGGCGAGACGTGGAAGGCCTTGTCGGCGTGCAGCGTGGCATTCGGGTCGTCGGTGCGCAGCAGGTAAACGTGATGCTCGCCGAAGGTGTTGTTGACCTCGGCCAGCACCGCGACCAGGCGGCCGTCGGCGCGATGGCAATGCCAGAAGCTGACCGGCTTGAACGCATAGCCGAGCACGCGCGGAAACGTGGTGAGCCAGATCTCGCCGTTGGCGACAAGGCCGTAGGTATTCAGCAGGTCGTGCACCCAGTCCAGGCAATTGCCGCCGTCGCCATGATCGGCTTCGTGAAAACTCAGCAGGTTGAAGCGGTTGAGCGACAGCCAGCGCGTTCCGGCACGCGCCAGATCGTGGATCGGCAGGCGCAGGAAATACACCGGGTAGTCGAAGCGGTGCAGCGCCGGATGCAGCCGCGCGTGCATCACGCGGCCGAATCCGATCTGCGCGGCGGCGGATTCAGGCTGCATCGGCCAGCGCCTTCCAGGGGGCGGACACGTTCAGCCGGCGCGCCACCCGCAGCGCGGAGGCAAGGCCGTCCTCGTGGAACCCGTAGCCGAGCCAGGCGCCCGCCAGCCAGATGCCGTTGCGGCCATTGGCGGCTTCGATGTGGCGCTGGACGAACGTGGCATGGCGGGTGAACACCGGGTGGCTGTAGTGGAATTCGCCATGCACGGTCGCCGGATCGGGCGCCCGCAGCGGATTGAGCGAGACGATCACCGGCGTCTCGGTCGGCAACGGCTGCAGGCGGTTGATCAGGTAATGCACCGCCACCGGGCGGTCGCTGAGCTCGCCGTGTCCCGACTGGTAGTTCCACGCCGACCACAGATTCCGGCGACGCGGCAGCACGCTGGCGTCGCTGTGCAGCACCGCATGGTTCGGCTGGTACGGCATCTGTTGCAGCAGCCGCGCCTGCGACGGGTAATGCGCGGCGAGCAGGTCGCGCGACTGGTCGCTGTGGCAGGCCAGCACGACCTGGTCGTACACGCCCGACAGGCTGCCGCTGGCGAGTTCGATCCTGCCGCCGCGCGGACGCAGCGATTCGACCGGCTGGCCGAGTTGGATCTCGCCGATGCCGGCGGCCAGCTTCTTGACGTACTCCCGACCGCCGCCCTTGACCGTGCGCCATTGCGGCCGGTTCATCACCTGCAGCAGGCCATGGTTGCGGCAGAAGCTGACGAAGGACGACAGCGGAAACTCCAGCATCTGCGACGCCGGGCACGACCAGATCGCGGCGGCCATCGGCAGCAGATACCACTCGATGAAGGGTTTGCCGTAGCCGTTCGCCTTCAGGTAGTCGCCCAGCGCCATGCTGCCGGTGAGCAGGGATTCGCGCACCGCCTCGCGATTGAAACGCAGGAGGTCGGCGAGCATCGACCAGAACGCCGGCCGCGCCAGATTCCTGCGCTGGCCGAAGACGGTGTTGAGATCGCTGCCCGCCCATTCGAGCTCGGGCTGGTCCAGCCGCACGCTGAACGTCATTTCGCTGGCGACGGTTTCCACCCCCAGCGTGTCGAACAGCCGGGTGAGTTCGGGGTAAGTGCGGTGGTTGAACACGAGAAAGCCGGTGTCGACCGGAAAGGTCCGGCCGTCGAGCGATACGTCCACCGTGTGCGTGTGGCCGCCCAGCCGCGTGTCGGCTTCGTACAGCGTCACCTGGTGCCAGCGGCTCAGCAGCCAGGCGACCGACAGCCCTGCAATCCCAGATCCGACGACAGCGATGCGCATGTTATCGGCCTCCCTGCAGGGGCGCGGGCTGCGCCTTGAGCAGGGACTCGATGGCCTGCACCATGTCCCTCGATTGCGGTTCGATCCGGCTGGCGAAGGACAGCGCGTGCGTGCCGCTGCGGTCGATCAGATACTTGTGGAAATTCCAGCTTGGCCGTTCGCCGGTCGCCTGCGCCAGGCCTTCGTGCAGCGGATTGGCGTTGGCCGCTTTGACGCCGACCTTGGAAAACAGCGGAAAGTCGACCGCGTAATTGCTTTCGCAAAAGTCCTTGATCGTGGTGTTGCTGCCCGGCTCCTGGCCGCCGAAATCATTGGCCGGGAAACCCAGCACCACCAGACCCTGCTTGCCGTATTTCTCGTGCAGGGCCTGCAGGCCCTGGTACTGGCCGGTGTAGCCGCACTGGCTGGCGGTGTTGACCACCAGCACCACCTTGCCGGCGTAGGCGCACAGGTTCTGCATCGTGCCGTCGATGTCCTTCAGCGTGTGATCGAGCAGGGGCGGGCAGGCGGGCGCGGCATGGGCGCTGGCGGTCAGCAGCAGCGCAGCGACAAGACATGCGGGCTTCATGTGCGGATCACCTTGTAGGCGGTGCAGGCGGTGCGGACACGCGGCGCGGCCGACACCGGCGGCGTCAGCGTCGGATAGGGTGCCACCAGCGCGTGGTAGACCCAGTAATCGGCCGGCACGGCGGCGGCGGTTGCGGGCGGGCACACTGCGGCGGGCTGGCTGCGGGCGACGGCATCGCCGGTGGATCCACCGCTTAGCAGAACGGCGGCCGTTGCGGCGAGCAGCATCTGGGGGCTGGACAGGATATTCATGTGTCTTGGACAAAAGTGGAACACGTGTTTAAATTAGGCTAACAATTAGCCCGTGTCAATAATTTGTCCAAGACAATATGACTACAGAAGCAACACATCTGAGCCCGGGCCTGCCCATCGCCTCGGTCGAGCGCGAAACCGGCCTGTCCAAGGACACGCTGCGCGTATGGGAGCGCCGCTATGGGTTTCCGACGCCCGACCGCGACGCCAACGGCGAACGCCTCTATACGCAACTGCAGGTGCGCCAGCTCGCGCAAATCAAGCGCCTGATGGACCGCGGGCACCGTCCGGGCAGGCTACTGGCGCTCGACGCATCGGCGCTCGCGGCGCTCGACACCCCCATCGAAACGGGGCCTGGCGCGCCCGACCCGCAACTCGACGACTGGTTGCAATTGGTCAAGTCACACGACAGTGACGCGCTGGAACGGCAGTTTCACCGCGAACTGGCGCGACGCGGCCTGGCGCGCTTTGTCATGGACATCTGCGCGCCGTTGATTACGCGGGTCGGCGAGGCCTGGTCGCGCAACGAGCTCGGCGTCTTCGAGGAACACCTGTTTTCCCAGCATCTGGAAAAGCTCTTCCGCACCACGCTCGCCAACATGGCGCCGCAAAGCGGCAGCCCGCGCGTGCTGCTTACCACGCTGTCGGGCGAGGAACACACGCTGGGGCTGCTGATGGTGGAAGCGCTGCTGGTGGTGGAGGGCGCCTACCCGGTGCTGCTCGGTCCGCAGACGCCGATCAACGAAATCGTGCGCGCGGCGCAGGTCAAAGAGGTCGACACGGTCTGCCTGTCATTCAGCACCGCCTATGCGTCGACCCAGGCCGCGCAGGGGCTGCGCGACCTGCGGCAGATGCTGCCCGCGCGCAAGGAATTGTGGGCCGGTGGTTATGGCATCAAGGGCATCCGCAAGCCGATCGACGGCGTGTGCCTGGTGCCCGAATTCCAGGACCTGTTCGATTGCGTGGCGCGCTGGCGCAGTGAAACAGGGGGAAAATCGGCGAATTGACACTAGAATGTCATGCGTTGCGACAACAATGGCACCGGGGAACGATTCAGTCACCCCACGCCCTGAATAAAATGCTTTACATCGATCTCTTCAAATCCCTCGAACGCGCCCGCTGGAACATGGAAACCGATATTCCGTGGGACCAGTTCGACGCCAGCAAACTGACCGACGAGCAGGCGCTGACCATCAAGATGAACGCCATCACCGAGTGGGCGGCGCTGCCGGCCACCGAAATGTTCCTGCGCGACTTCGTTCACGACAGCGACTTTTCCGCCTTCATGTCGATCTGGTTTTACGAAGAGCAGAAGCACGCGCTGGTGCTGATGGAATATCTGCGCCGTTTCAAGCCCGAACTCGTGCCGACCGAGGAAGAACTGCACGCGATCCGCTTTCCGTTCGACCCGGCGCCGCCGATGGAAACCCTGATGCTGCATTTCTGCGGCGAAGTGCGCCTTACCCAGTGGTACAAGTGCGCCTCCGAATGGCACACCGAACCGGTGATCAAGCACATCTACGAAACCATCTCGCGCGATGAAGGCCGCCACGGCGGCGCCTATCTGCAATACATGAAGCGCGCGCTGAAGCAGGGCGGGCCGAATGTTGCCGCGGCTTTCGCCAAGATCGGCTTCCTGATGGCGTCGAGCCAGCGCTCCGACAAGGCGCTGCACCCCACCAACCTGCACGTCAACGAAGCCCTGTTTCCCCAGGACACCATCCAGTCGCGCCTGCCCAACCCGGAATGGCTGGAACACTGGCTCGACGAACAGATCCGCTTCGACGACACCTGGGAAAACAAGGTGGTCGGCGGCATCCTGCGCAACCTCTCGAACCTGCTGGGGCAGACCTTCGAGAACGTGCGTGACCTCAACCGTTACCGCAAGCAGGCACTGGCCGCAGCCTGACACCCGCACGAACAACCAAAAGGCCAGCCAGGGTGCTGGCCTTTTTTGCGGGTATTCGGATTGATGATCTGAGTAGGTGATCAGAATGAACCCGTCTTATATAAGACATTTGTTTTTAACAGCAATAGTGTTATATTGTTTTCGTGAACATAAAGGATCCCACCCCTCAAACCTTCTCGCTGGACAAGCTTTGTGCGCTTGCGGAGTTGCCCAAACGCACGGTTCGCTACTACATCCAGATCGGTCTGCTTGCGCGTCCGGAAGGCGAGAAGCGCGGCGCGCACTACCTTGCCAGCCATCTGGAGCAGCTGCTGCGCATCCGCAAATTTACACAATCGGGCATTTCGCTGGAGCGCATCCGGGAGGTGCTGTCTGGTGAGCCCTCACCCGTTCCGCCACGGCCCAGGGGTGCGGGAACAGTTGAAGTCTGGAGCCATCTGGTGGTTGCCGATGGACTGGAAATCACGATCGAGCCGGGCCGGGCAGGCTTGTCCGCGGAACAAGTCAGGCAGTTATTCCGTGCCGTTATTAAGAACCATGAGCAGATCCAGGCGGAGAACGGCAATGCGTAATATTCGCGACAACTCAAAAACAGCCCTGACCAGGCCTACCGGAACGGCACGGGCAAGCTGCCGGCGGAGTACCTGCACCTGACTGGGCTGAAGCAACTCGAATCCGTCGAAACGAGGGACAACCCGCCACCGCAGCTAGAGGGGCGGATGTCCGACCGCTCGAAAACCATGTCGACCGAGCAGATCGGTGAAGTAAAACCGAACCCTTTGGTAACAGGGCATCAGGTTTCTCCCTATGCCATTCAGGATTAATGCCGCCGATTTTTGTGGGTCAGGAAATCCGGGCTAACAACTGGGGCTTAATGGGCACCTAAAAAGGATTGATATGCAGGATAACTATGAAATATTGGGCATCTCGCCCAGTGCAACAACGGATTTAATCAAGGCCGCTTACCGTAAAAAAGCCGCACTGTACCACCCTGACAAAAACCAGTCTCCGGATGCGGCCACGCGCTTCCGAGAAGTCCAGGAAGCGTATGAAGTGCTTTCCGACCCAGAGCGCCGCAAGGCTTACGACGACTACCGGCAACGCAGCCTTATCGAAGACCCTTTTCCTGTCGCATGGGATATGTCGGGTAAATACATCCAGGAAGTCCTTAAGTGAAAAAGTCTCGTTATTTTTCGGATCTCATCAAAAACTACATTGATGAGGTCGATGATCTGGTGACGGATTCTGAAGGCAAGTCAGTGCTGCAAAAGCGCTTGAACGAGAAGCGCCGGGAGATTGATGCCATCCTGCCGATGATCGAATTCAGTCCGGAAATGGTATCGGTCGTTTTCTACGGCGCCTTTGATTTCAGGTCTCCTGAAATCATGCAGCGGGTCGTGTTGAGCGAACCCGGGCATGCCAGTTTCCTTGCATGGGCTGAGCTGGAAATCGAGCTGACGGTGTCCGGTTGGGCTAAGCCACTGATCGAATCGTCGCTGAAAGTTAAAGGCGGCGACGCCTTTCTCGTCGCCACTGCCGCGCTGGAATTCCTGCGCAGCAAGGATTCGATTTCTGCGCCGATGCCTGAACCAGAGGTCGAGAAAGAACGTGGCGGTGAAGATGAAGAAGGCGATGAGGACGGATTGGATGATTTGGATGAGGCAGGAGCGGATTGGCTCGCCGAACAGGGATTCGATCCGCTGGATCGCTAAACACAATGATTTATATAGAAGGACATGGAATGCACCCGGTTGTTTTGAAATCCTCACAGTTGATTCTTGCTGGCGATATCGTCGGCGCCGAGAACGCGCTCGTGGCCATTGCTGATGAGCATGGCGATCACGCGTTGGTGAGCATCCTGGATGAGTTGCCGCCCAAGGATCTGCTTGCGGTCATGCGCGAATTTGATTCGTCCAGGGAATCTGTGGTGAATATGCTGGTCACGCCCGAGCAGTTTGCCCGCTCGATTGTCCTGGAAAAAAAGTATGGCGATCGTACGAGTGAGCGACTGCGCGCCATGATGAATGCCATCATCCACCGCGATTTCGATGCCGTCCACGAGTACCTTGAAGCCATCTCGGACATTGAGGGTGGCAGTGAAACGCTGGCTGACTATTTTGCAGACCATTACGACGACATCTTTAGTTTTGCCACCAGCGGGAGTTTTACGCCGCAACTCGATCCTGATTCCGATGCCAAAACCCACAACACCTGGCTCATGGAAAAAATCGAGGAAATCGATCATGGCTTGGCTTTTGGCAACTTCATCGAAGATTCGCGACCCTTGCTCTCTCGTTCGGAAATCGCGGATGGCGACTGGATGGAAACCGCATGGATTCTTCGCTACGAGCTGCCCGATGCTTTCGAAGAAGTGATGATCACACTCCGTGACCGTGCGCAAAAAATGTTGGAGATGACTGATGTGTCTTCGATTCCTGCGCCCTTGGGTTCAGCGGATGCGGCGGGCGACGAAGAAGAGTCCGCAATTTAAGGGCTGTACGCATGGCTACAGCTTTTACCGCACTCGCGACTTTCGACAATCGGCCGTTTTTTGATAAGGCGCTGCGTTACGGCGTTGAGCATGGAATCATTACGCCTGGACGACTGCAAAGCATCCAGGCGGATTTTTCGAAGGGCATAGTCCAGATCGCCAACTTTTTTGGCACGGCGCATTTGCGCCCTGAGCTTGAACTCGCACTGCACCGCATGGTGAATCTGGTCAGTCTCTACCTCGAGGACATGTCGGGTGGAGACATTCAGATCGCCGCAGCGTCCTTGCGAGACAAGACATTGCTGTCGCACTCCAAAGCCGGCTCGGACATGATCAAACGACTCCATGCGATGCCGGACAGCACGCTGATGGATCGCGGCCCGCTATCACCCGAGAGTCAACGTGCCTATCTCGACGAAAAGACGGCTTCGGATACGATCTCCCTGACTGACTACCTGTCTGAGTTTGCCATTCGCCAGGAGAACCAGAACATGATCGATTTCTCGTTCTGGCTGGCAAAAATGATGGGCGTTTCCCGCGACGATGTCGATGATGCAGATTCGCTGATTCGAAGCGCCATGCTGGTTATTTTTGTGGATCAGGCCGAGTTGAAGCTCCCGACCCGCACGGCATTTGTCCGGTTGTTCAAATCCGCCAAACATTCGCAAGCCAAGCTTAATGAAGACCGGCTGAACGTGTTTCTCAGGCAGGCACCGACGGAATTCCAGCGGCTTACGCGACGTGCGATGGATCGTTTCATCGAGAGGGATTTGCCGCAGATTCGGGCTGCCTCCTGCACCGCTGATAAATTGCTGTATGGAGGAGAATCTGGTGAAAGGTATTTCGTCAGCGAGAGTTTGGACGAAGACGTCCGAGAATATGATCGCCTGGTTGCCAAGGAATGGGATCGCGTGACGCGAGGCGAGGCTGACGACCCGGCGGTCGTGGCCACGGTGTTTATTTTCGTTGCGACAGGGCTGCCGCCCAAAGCCACCCTGCTCCTACGGGAAGCCAAGGAAGTCATCGGTGTTTTTCGAAAGCGCGGCTTTGATTCTCAGGCCGTGATCAAGTTTGTCGACGACCATGCGCCCGAAGCGATCCGGGAGGAACTGCAAAAATTCTGGGAGGGTGAGCTGAAGAGCGAAGCGGAAGAGCAGCTAAGCGATCGTGACCCCAATTGGCCAGACACCCACATGGAGCGTGCCCTTGAATACTTGAGGAAAACTTGCCGTGTTGCGTGGAAAGCGCGAAGAAGGTAATTGTCCGGGCTAGCGCCTATCGGCGCGTTGCACCGATTGCCAAGCTGGCGTTCGATGTGAGCTGTCGCCTGATCGAGTGGTCATTCGATTCTGGCTTCGGCCAGATACGCCTGCATTGCCACACCCTGCAAATCAAGGAAATCAAAGGGATGTTCAGGCGCTGCTGAAGGGGCATACGACGTATATGCCACGACATTGCTTCAGAGTCGCATGCAGGCTTTAAGGCTTAACCTGAATCACCGTCCCCTCGCGACGCGAATCGGCAGCACCGCGATGCTCACCGGTCGCAAGGTCGATGACGACGGCCTGCACCGAGCCGATCGCTTCCTGGCAACCCTCCTTCCCGGCTTCTCCCAGTCCAACATGTCCCAATTTGCGCAAGGCATCCTGCGCGGCAATGCCGAGACGCGGCTGCATGAAATCCTGGCCGCCTTCGCAACTCACCTTGCCTGCGGCGTGGGTGACCGACAGGCGGGGCGCGTCGATGGCCTGCTGCAGGGTCATGCCGTGGTCGATGAGGTTGAGGGTGAGGTTGAGCACGGAGTTGATGATGGTGGCGCCGCCGGGCGAGCCGTAGGCAGCGACGGGTTTGCCGTGCTTGAACAGCAGCGTGGGCGCCATGCTGGAGCGCGGGCGTTTGCCGGGCGCGACGTCGTTGGCGCCGGGGTTGCCCTCGGCGGCGTCGGCTGCGGGCATGAAGTTGAAATCGGTCAGTTCGTTGTTGAGCAGGAAGCCATAGCCCGGCACGGTAATGCCCGAGCCCCAGGTGAATTCGATGGTGCTGGTGGTGCTCACCACATTGCCCCAGCGGTCGACGATGGAGAAGTGGGTGGTGTGGGGGCTTTTTTCCTCCAAGCTGCGCGACAGTTTCGGCCGCACGGCGGTCGACGTGTCCCAGGGCAGGGGATCGCCTGCCTGCGGCGTCTCCATGCGGCGGTCCACTTGGATCAACGCCGCGCGTGTCGCCAGATACTCGGGATGCAGCAGGCCCTGTCGCGGCACCGGCACGGCATCGTCGTCGCCGATCCACACCGCGCGGTCGGCGAAGACCAGGCGCATCGCCTCGATCATGGTGTGCAGGGTTTTGGGCCGACCGAAGCCGTAGCCCTGCGCGGCGTCGCCGAGCGGAAAGCGTTCCAATAGCTTCAGCATCTGCAGCACGGTGAGCCCGCCGGAAGAGGGCGGCGGCATGCCGGCGAGCGTCCAGCCGCGGTAATGGCCGATCAGGGGTTCACGGATCGCCACCTGATAATGCGCGAGATCGTCCAGTGTCATGCGGCCCTTGCCGGCATTGCCCAGTTCGCTGCGCGTGCGCTGCTGCGCTTTGACAATCGCTCGTGCGACGGAGCCGCGATAGAAGGCATCCGGCCCCTTGGCCGCGATGCGCTTCAGGGTTTTGGCGAGGTCGGGCTGCACTAGCCAGTCGCCTTCTGCGAGTGGCACGCCGCCGGGGCGGAAGATTGCGGCGGTCTCGGGATGGATCTGGGTGCGACCGTAGTCGTGGACGATGTCGGCGGCGAGGAAGCGGTTGACGCGGAAGCCGCGCTCGGCGAGTTCGATCGCGGGCGCCAGCGTGTCGGCCAGCTTCCTGGTGCCCCAGCGACGCAACGCGGTGTCGACGCCGCGCAGGGTGCCCGGCACGCCGACCGCGAGGCCGCTGGTCGAGGCGAGCGGAAATTCCATCGCCAAACCATCCGGCGCGAACATGTCGGCGCTGGCTTGGGCCGGCGCGCGCTCGCGCGAATCGACGATGAAGGTCTCGTTGGTTTTGGCCAGGTGAATCAGCATGAAGCCGCCGCCGCCGATGCCGGACGACTGCGGCTCGACCACGTTGAGCGCGAACTGCACCGCGGCGGCGGCATCGATGGCGTTGCCGCCCTGCGCCAGCATGCGCGCGCCGGCGGCGGCCGCGGCTGGATGCGATACCGCCACCACGCCGTCGGGGGAGGCGGCCAGCACTGAGGACGACAACAGACAGAGAACCAGCCAGCGGGCAAAGGGCGTAAGTCGGTACATGGGAATCAGGAAAGATCGTCAGGAATGGGGCAGGGAGAGCCTGCACCCGTTTCGCCGCACGCGTCAATGTGCGACAAAACGGGTGCAGAAAATAGAATCGAAATGGACCGCGATTCCTATTTGTTGATATGGTTGAGGCTGTTACTCACCACGCCATGACACCATGAATATGAAACCCGACGACGCATCACCGTTACCGCCGACGCGGCGCCTCCCGAAAGGGCCGCTGATCATCATATTGCTGGTTCTCGCCACGCTGGCCTGGGTGTATTGGTTGACGCGCATGCCGCCGCGTCCGCCGCCCGAGTTGCCACCGGTTCGCCAATTGCCGATGGATTTTTCACACCCGCAGGATCCGCGCCCGGATCCTGCCGAGGGTCAGGCTCGCGAGCAGCAATAAAACGGCTGGGCACGCGGAGCCTCACGCCGGCCGGGCAATGCGGCCTCCTTTCTACAAACGCAAGGCGTCGACCGGGTGATTCAGCCCGCCTTGCCACCCACTCATGGGCTCGGCGGTATGAGGGCCTGGATCGCTGCCAGCATGGCCGCCACACCGAACGGGCTTAGCATTCGACCATGTCGTCGCGTGTCGATTCGATGAATGCCACGACGTCGGCGCGCTCGGCTGGCGGCAAAGCGAATTGATCGAGCGTGGCGTGCAGGTGGCGCATGAAGGCTTCCCAATCAACGGCACTGATGCGCATGCCCTTGTGGGACACTTTCATGTCGCGGCCGGTGTAGTACATGGGCCCGCCTGCGGCGTTGCAGAGAAAGTCCACCAGCAACTGGTATTCGCGCTTGATGCCGTCCTCGCCGCGATGCAGCCAGAAGCGTTCCAGAATCGGGTCGGCCTGCAGACGCGGCAGCAGGTCGGCGCAAACGGCGGCGATGGCGTCATAGCCACCTAGACGTTGGTAGAGGGTGGGTTCGGACATGTTGGTCTCCTTCGTTTGAGGGGTTGAAAAATCCTTGTGCGGCCAGCATGGCGTGGCGGAGGATAGGGATGCGGTCGGCGGGAGGGCGCATGTCAACCCGGCTTGCCGTCGACCCGGGGGCGCAGCAGCATGGGGGCATACACCACAACGAAGAGGCCGAACGCGGCCACCCACACCAGCCCGGCAGCCATCATGCTTTGCACATGAACCGCTGGGAAAAGCAGCGGCAGGGCGACGCGGATCAGCGCTGCGAGATTGATCGCCACGAAGGCCAGCGTCATCACCGGAGCGGGTTCGAGCAAGCGGCCGGTATGCCCGAGCGACACCCGTGCCATCATGCCCAGGGTCAGTACCCCGATGCCCCCGGCGGTAAAGGCATGCAGTGAAGCGCCGGCCGCAGCACTCACCCCCGTTGCCGACAGCGCGAGCAGCGCGAAGCCGAGCGCAATCCAGGCGTAGCCCAGATGCAGGATCCACAGCAGCGGCACCGGCCAGAATTTATTCGTATACCAGCCCGCCAGCCGGACGGCATGCACGGCCGCTGCAATGGCCGCGAGTAGCGCCGTGATGGGCGAGATGGGGGCAATCAATGCAGCAAGCAGCGCAGCAAGGGTGGCAACCGGCACCAGTAATTCGATGGCTTTCCAGCGGCGGGCACGGGTGCGCAGCTTGTTGTCGGTGAAGCTGGGGATCACCCGTCCGCCCATCACCGCCATCATCGTCACCACCACGTAGGTGGCCAAATGCAGGCCGAGACTGGCGGTCGCGGTGGTCCAGCCGAGCGCTTCCCCATGCACCAGCGCATTGGCCGCCGCCAGCGCCAGCAGCATGATGGGGAAGGGGTAGTTGTGCAGCTGCTTCGCCTTGATGATGGGCCAGGCCAGCACCAGCGCGAGCACCGGGAGGAAGGCCAGGTCGACCAGCGCGACCAGTTGCGCCGGCAGGCCCGGAACCAGGAATCCCAGCCGCCCCGCCAGCCACAGCAGGAACAGTACAGCCAGTGGCGGGCCCGACGGCGTGCGGATGCCGGTCCAGTTCTGCGCCGCGGTGAGCAGGAAGCCGGCGATCACCGCCACGGTGTAGCCGAACAGCATTTCATGGCCGTGCCAGATGGCGGGCGCAAGCGGCCCGGTGGCGATCCTGCCCTGAAGAATGGCCAGCCAGAGCCCCAACAGCACGATGGCGAACAATCCGGCGGCGAGGAAAAAAGGCCGGAAGCCGAGGGCAAACGGCACGAATCCTGCGGGGCGACTGGGCGGGTTGAGCGGTGAAGACATCATGGTTTAGAAAGAGAAATCCAGCTCGGCGACCGCGCTGCGGCCCGGCAGCAGGAAGAAGGAATAGGCTTCTTCATCCAGCAGGTTGTTGATGCCAAGCGATGCCTTCACGGTTTTGGAGAAAGCATAGCCAGCCTTGGCGTTGACCAGGGTGTAGGCGTCATAGCTGCCGGGTACGCCTTCGACCACGTCAGTATTTGCGGCAGTGAAATAGACGTGGCTCACGTAGCGCGCGTTCAGCGTGCCGGTCCATGGCCCGTGCTGCGCGGTCAGCCCGATGCCGGCGATGTGCTTGGGCGAGTTGGTCAGGCGCTTGCCCACGCTATCGGGGTCGGCCGCGTTTTCCAGCATCTCCGAATCGATGTAGGCGTAGTTGGCGTCGAGTACCAGCCAGTTGGTCAGACGCGTCCGTGCCGTGAGTTCGAGACCGCGAACCCGTGCCTTGCCGGCGTTGATACGGAAGGATTGGGCTAGGCCATCGGGGCTCAATTCTTCGACCTGATCGAGATAAATCAGATTCTTGAGCCGGGTCTCGTACACGGTCAGGCCCGCTTGGGTCGAGTTCGTGAACCGCCATTCCCCGCCTACTTCCCACGTTGTTCCGGTCTCGGGTTTGAGATCGGGGTTGTTGTAGGTGATGCGGTTTCGACTGAACGCGGTCGAGTAGAGATCCAAATTGGCGGGAGCACGGAAGGAGCGACCGTATGAGGCGCGCAGAGTGGCGGCTTCAACGGGTTTGTAAACCACAGAGGCTTTTGGGCTGAAGGCAGAATCGCTGCGGCTTGGAAAGATCGAGGTGGGCAGCCTGGTGTCGCTATTGAAAACATCCCCCTTGGTTTCCCAGTAATCCCAGCGCCCGCCCAGATAAGCCTTCAGGGTGTCCGTGAGCGTGATTTCGTCCTGGGCGAAAAGGGAGGTCGTGGTCGACGTGCCGTCGAACTCATTGTTTAAGGTCGTTCGTGTATCCGGATCGCGCCAGTTGGTAAGCACATATGTTTTTTGATTCGCCTCATCACGGTGGAGCGCCAGCCCGGTCACCCAGAAGTGTTTCTCGCCCGCAGGGAAGCTCAGTTGAATGGTGCCGTCGAGGCCGGAATTCGGCGTGTCGGTGAGTGTGCCCCGCCCGCTGTTCAAGCTGGCCCCGGGGTCGGCGGGGTTGACGAAGGTGAAGTAATAGTCGCGGTCGATTTTGGCGAGGTCGACCTTCAGCAAAGTGTCCTTACCGATCGTCCCTTCATAGCCGGCAAAATAGCGGGTGGCTGATTCGTAAAGCGGCGAGTTGTTGACGAAATCAAACACCGACAGACGGGCATACTGCTCATTATTAATATTTACAGGCCCGCTCGAGATCGGCAGACCACTCGCGGCGTTCCGCAGATAGGTGTTGAAGGCGGTGTAGTCCTGGTTGGTTTCCTGATAGCTCACGCCGCCAAATACCTTGTCGCGGGCGTCAAGCTTGTAGGACAGCTTGAGGGTGGCATTTGCCGACGTCCAGGGAGTCCTGCCCTTGTCGCCGACGAGATAGGCAGGATCGCCCTCGCGGGTGGTGGTCGCCTGTCCGCCAGTGACAAGAGTTCCTGCCGCTCCAGAGGGCGTCTTGACGACAAAATCGTTCACGAAACTGTCGCGCTTCTGATACCCCAAGCCCGCGACGATGCCCAATCCGCTCTCCAGCGTGTCGCGGAAATAAACACTGCCATCCTCGCCGCTCAAATCATTCCAGCCCTTTTTCAGCTTGACGCTGAACTCGCGTCGATCCGGCTGCTTGGTGATGATGTTGATGACGCCGCCGATGGCATTGCTGCCATACAGCGACGAGAACGCGCCGGGAACGACCTCGATGCGCTCGATGTCCTCGACGAAGGGAATCCGCCAGTTCACCTTGCCGGAACTGGCGTCCTGAATGGGCTGGCCGTCCAGCAGGATGAGGGTTCTGCTCTGGTCAATGCCGCGCAGGGACATGCCGCTCGTCCCGGACGTGCCTTGCGACGGGCCGAATGCGCCATTCTGCAAATAGAGGCTGGGCACCTGGTCGAGCGCATCGCCCAGGCGTGAAACATTCTTGGTCTCGATTTTTTTGGCATCGACGACGGTCACGGCAGCCGGTGCATCGGCCAGCGACAGCGCCGACCGGGTTGCCGTGACGACCAGGACTTCCAATTCGATCGCGTCGCTGCTGTCGGTGATTTCGGCGGCGTGGATGGGCTCCGCCATGCAGGCGACGACTATCATAAACGTGCCAGTTGTTTTGATCAGGTGATCCATTTTTGTATAGGTGCTCTTTGGTTTTCAATGTGCCGTTGATCTTGAATCCACTGCGCCAAAAAAAGGCGCGCAAGCTCGCCTTTTTTCAACCCGGCACGATCGGGTGTTGATGAATAAATAGAGGGAAGCTCAATGGCTGGTTCCCTCCGACAGCCGGGTCTTGTTCCACACGTTGTATTTGCCGACCGGGCGCTTCATGGGCAGGCGCTTGATCTCCTGCAGCGATTTCGCGTCGTAGACGATCAGCGCGCCGTCCATTTCCCACAGCGAAACCAGGGCGTATTTGCCGTAGCGGTCGAATTCCACATGCATCGTGGTCTTGCCGGGTTCCGGGCGCAGCGTGGCGACGATTTCCAGGCTCTTCTTGTCGATGACGTGCATGGCGTCCTTGTTCGGGCCGCTGAACACGTCGGCCCAGACGTAGGCTGAATTTTCGTGACCGCGCAGGAAGAAGCCGGGGCCGAGGGTGGGGATGGTCTTGATGATCTTCCAGGTTTTCATGTCGATCACCGAGATCAGGCCGTCTTTCAGATTGGGCGTAGCCATCACGCGATGCGTTTTGCCTGCCGCATCCTGCCAGTCCCAGGTAATGCCGGAGCCCAGGTGCGGCATGCCGGCCAGGTCCAGATCGGCGATCTTGCGGCCAACGCCCAGGTGGATGACCTGGCCTTTCGGACTCGTGCGCGAGGCGCCGAGAATGGTGTCGTAATGCTGGTCGAAGAAGAAATCGTCGAGAGTGTCGTCCAGCACGATTTGCCGCACCGGCAGTGGGCCAGGTTCGGCGATAGCTTCCTTGAACTGGTAGTCGTGCACCAGGCCTTTGTAGACCGGGCGGCCGTCGTAGGGGATTTCCCAGACTTCCGGAATGTCCTTCAGCGCAGCGATGAAGCTGTTGCGCGGGCGGGCATCGTAGACGGCAGAGACGCGCGAGGTTTTGCCGGTAGTGCCGACCACCGGAATCACCTTGATCAGCGACAAATCCTTGCCATCCAGCGCCACCAGGCTATGCGGCAGGTAGTTGGCGACCATCACGACCTTGCCGTCGGAGGAGACGGCCAGGTTGCGGGTGTTGATGCCGGCGCGCGTTTCGGCGACCACCTTCAGGTTCCACAGGTCGAACTTGGTGATCCAGCCATCGCGGCTGGCCCAGTAGACGAAGCGGCCATCCACGGAGAACTTGGGGCCGCCGTGCAGCGCGTAGCGAGTGGCGAAGCGGGCGATCGGCTCCATCACATCGCCGTCCAGCACCGTGATGTGATGGTCACCTTGTTCGACGACCAGCGTCACATTCATTGGGTCGGCCTTGAACACCGGCTTGGCCGGCAGGTCGACGGCGTCGAGGTTGACGATGCGGGAGGCGGCGATGTCGTCGGCATCCCACTTCGGCGGCAGTTTAGGCTGCGTGTAAATCCAGTCCGCCAGGGCCTCGATCTCGGCGGGCTGCAGCAAGGCCTTGAAGCCAGGCATCTGCGTCGCCGGTAGGCCGTCGGCGATGGCCCTGACTGCATCCGGCTGCTTCAGTCGCGCCAGCGAGTCGGGCAACAAGGCCGGACCCATGCCGCCCAGTCGGTTGGGCGCGTGGCAGGACAGGCAATGGGTTTGGTAGAGTTTTTCCGGGTCGGGGGCGGCGTGGGCCAGGCCCGCAGCGAACAACAGCAGCAGCAGCGCGGAGGATGCACGGTGCGCACCGACTATGGCGCGCGCGCGGTGCACCTTGCCCGATAACGTCAAGGGCAAGCCCCGACAAGCTGGCGTTCGGCGGAGGGTACGTCGGTTGGCAAATCAGCCAGCGCTGGGTTGACCATCGCAATCAGCGCCAGCATGGCAACGGCGAATGTCGCGATGACGCCGAGATCAAGCAGGAACGAAAGCAATGGCCGGGGGCTGAATTCGGCGTCAATTGAAGCTTCGCCAGTCGCAATGCCGGTGCCGCGAGAATGCCGTTGCATAGCTGTTTTCCTTTCGGGTTTGCGCGCAGTCCTGATGCAGGGCGGCGCGCAAACCCGCCCGGCCGGAGCCGGGCGGGGCACTACCTTTTAATACACGTCGTGCTGGGTGTTGTAGACGTTGAACTTGCCGGTGGGGGTAACCAGGCGCTTGTCCTTGATCACCGCCTTCAGCTTGCGGGTCTTGTCATCCATGACGACGATGGCCGATTCACCATCCTTCGGCCCCCACACCGAGAACCACACCTCATCGCCGGCGCGGTTGTATTCAGGATGCGCGACGCGGGCCTTGCTGATTCCGGCCAGCTTGGCGAGGTTGATCACCTGCGCCGGCTTGTCCAGGTTCTTCAGATCGAATACCGACACCGATTGCTGGAGCTCGTCTTCCGGCGACAGCGCGGCATCCACCCACAGGTTGTTCGACTTCGGATGGGTCTTGATGAACAGGCTGCCGTTGCCATGGTTCTTCAGCGAGCGCACCACTTTCCAGGCATTGGCTTTGTGTCCCTTCGGGTCGGTTCCGATCACCGCGACGGTAGCGTCGCCGAGGTGGCCGGTGGCCCAGACCGGACCATATTTCACATCGTTCCAGTTGGCGCCACGGCCGGGGTGCGGCTTGACGCCAACCTTGACGTTGGCGGCCAGCTTGCCTTCCTTGGTATCGATCACGGAAACCGTATCGCGCATGTTGGCCGCGACCATGAAGTAACGCTTCGACGAATCCCATCCGCCGTCGTGCAGGAAGCGCTCGGCCTCGATCTCGGTGGTCTTCAGATTCTTGATGTCGGAATAATCCACCAGCAGCACCTTGCCGGTTTCCTTCACGTTGACCACGAATTCGGGCTTGATGTGCGAGGCGACGATGGAAGCGACGCGTGGCTCGGGGTGGAATTCCTGCTCGTCGTAGGTGTAGCCGCGCGTGGACATGATCTTGAGCGGCTCCAGGGTCGGCCCGTCCATCAGCACATACGCCGGCGGCCAGTAGGTGCCGGCGATGGCGAGCTTGTCTTCATAGCCCTTGTACTTGGACGTATCGATGGAGCGCGCGTCCGACCCGGTGCGGATGGTGGCCACGGTCTGCGGGGTCTCCATCCACAAATCGATCAGGTTGATGAGACCGTCGCGGCCGGTGGTGTACAGGTAGCGTCCGGATTTGGACAGGCGCGAGATATGCACGGCAAAGCCCGTCTTGAGAACAGAGACGATCTTCTTGCTGTCGCCATCGATCAGTGCGACCTCGCCGGAGTCACGCAGCGTCACCGAGAACAGGTTGGGCAGGTCAAGCTTGTTCATCTGCCGCTTCGGCCGCTTGTCCACCGGCACGATCACTTTCCAGCTCGCCCGCATTTCCTTCATGCCCCACTCGGGCGGGGTCGGCGGGGTTTGCTGGATGTAACGCGCCATGACCTCGATTTGACTTTCGGTCATTTCGTTGGCGGTGCCAAAGCCGGGCATGCCGCCGGCCGTGCCGTAATGGATGAAGACCTTCAGGCTCTCGGTGCCCAGCTTCTGCATGTCCTGCGGTAACAGCGGCTTGCCGGTCGCGCCCTTGCGCAGCACCCCGTGGCAGCCCGCGCAGCGGTCGAAATAGGTTTGCCGGGCCTGATCGAACTCGACCTTGGTCATGGGCGGTGCTTTGGGATCGGTGGATTGATACATGTCCTCCCCGGCCAGCGTGGAACCGCCGCCTTGCAGGTAGGTCGTCTCCGGCGTTTTCGGCTGCGGGGTTGCGGTTTCCGCGGCAAAGGCCATCGACATCGCCCAAGGCAGGCTTGCCAGAGCGATCAGGGAATGTTTGATTGAAGCTTTCATGTTGCCTCCCGATTCAAAATGTGAGAAGTGTGAAAAGGTGATGAGCCCCTCCCCGCTGTTCGCGGGGAAGGGGTGTTACTCAACAGCAGTGGCGATTTGCGCGGGCCGTGTTTCGCGTTTGCCGATGGTCATCAGGTCCCACACCAGCAGCACGAAGCCGGCGGCGAATATATAGCCACCGATCTGACGCCATTGCATGCCCTGCACGAACCATGGGTGGGATTGCGCGGCAAAATAAGCCACCCAATCGGAACCGCCAATGGCGCGTTCGATCTGCGATTGCTCGTAGCCTGAAATCAGCAGCGCCATGGTCATCATGAGCATGCCGATATGCAGCAGAGCGAGCGCCCATTTCCACTTCCAGGCGCCGATCACGTTGCCGCTCATGTACACGCCGCCACGCCATTTCTGGATCGCCATATAGAAGTAGGCGATGACCATGGTGACGTAGGCGCCAAAGAAGGCGAAATGGCCGTGCGAGGCGGTCCATTGGGTGCCGTGGGTGTACAGGTTGATCTGCGGCAGCGTGTGCATGAAGCCCCACACCCCCGCGCCGAAGAAGTTGCCAAAGGCTTGCGCAATGATCCAGGCCAGGGCCGGGTTATTGGTGCTCTTCAGCTTGTGATGGCCGGCGTCGAACACCGCATGCACCACCATGGCGACCAGCGGGATGGGTTCAAGCGCTGAGAAGAAGCCGCCGATGGCGAACCAGTATTCCGGGGTGCCGATCCAGAAATAGTGGTGACCGAGGCCAAGAATGCCGGAACCGAACATCAGTGCAACTTCGATATACAGCCAGGTCTCGACGATCTTGCGGCGCACACCCAGGGTCTTCATCAGACCGTAGGCCATCAGACAGCCGACCAGCACTTCCCAGGTCGCTTCCACCCAAAGGTGGATCACCCACCACCACCAGTGTTGGTCCATGGAGATGTTGGGGGTGTAGTACATGCCAGCCAGGTAAATACCCGCCAGCGCGACCAGATCGAGCACCAGCACGCCGCCGACACCGGTGTAGCGGCCTTTGGTGAAGGTCGCAGCAACGTTGTAGAAGAACACCAGCACGCAGACTACGATGCCGATGTCAGCCCAGCGTGGCGCTTCGATGTACTCGCGGCCCTCGTTGATCAGCCAGATCGAGGTTTGCGTGCCGGCGCCGACCTGCACCAGCAGGTAGACCAGCACGACGACGACGACGGCCAGGGTGAATATCCAGAAGCTCAGGTTACCCAACTTCAAGCCGACAACCGGAACCCCGGCCTCGTCTTCCAGCAGCCAGTACACCGAGCCGAGGAAGCCGAACAACAGCCAGACGATCATCGCATTGATGTGCACCATGCGATTAACGGAAAAATCCAGAATGCCAAACAGGAAGTCCGGGTTGAGGTATTGCAGGCCGGCCAGGAGGCCGAACAGGACTTGTGCGCCGAACAGCGTAACAGCAACGGTGAAGTACTTCACCGCCAGTTTCTGCCCACCGTTCAGGTTGGTGCTGTCGAGTTTACCCAATGCAGTCATCTCAATTCTCCTGATCAATGGGTTTGAAATTGGTTGGGAAGCCGTTGGTGTCGATGGTCGACATCCACTTCAGAAAGGCGACTGTCGCGCGCGCTTCCGGCTCGGTAATGCCCAGATTCGGCATCCTGCGTCCCAGGCCGTTATGCAGGCGATCCTGAGGGTTCATCAGGAACTCAACCATCTGTTGTTCGCGCACTTCTTTCGAGCCCCAGGACGGATCGAGCCACGACTTGGTCAGGTCGGGGGCGTAGTAGGCGCCGTTGCCGAGCAGGGTGTGGCAGTTCATGCAGTTCTTCGCCTGGGTGGTGAGCTTGCCTCGGCTGACCAGGGCTTCCGCCTCCTCCTCGGTCAGCTTCGTGCCGAACAGCGGTTCCTCGATGCCGATGACCGGCACCTGGAAGTTGCGCTTCTCGTCGAACACGTAGCTGATCCGGTGGTTGATCGCCGAGTAGGCGGGCACCCGCTTGCCGCCCGCCGTGATCTGGCTCACCGTGTCGAAGGTCAGAAAAATTAGGACAATGAACGAGCCTGCCGTGATCCAGATGGCGTTTTTCCGCCAAAAGGATTCAGATGCCCACCAAATATCTTGTGACATGGTCATACCCCCCTTGATTTAACTACAGTTGAAAAAACTTTGACGGGCTCGGCCTCGTCGGCCGCTTCATCCCGATGCGTGCCGACACACAAATGCCAGATGGCGTGCGGGGCGAGCAGATAACCGATGAGCATGAGAAGGACGATGACGGCCCAGAAACTGCTATTGAACAGATTGGCGGCAAAAGCCAGCGTCAGCACCGAGATGAACAGGCCAAGGTAGGCGGTGTAGGCCAGCAGCATGAATCCGGGTCGGTGCTTGAGGCGGGCATAAGCGAACAGCAGGGCATACAACCCGCCGGTCATGATCACCATGGCGGCAGAGAAAAAAGTGAGAAAAAAGTCCTTCAACGCAACAGGCTCGATCATTGGTTGTTCCTTTTTACAAGCGTTCTTCGGTTCTTATGTAGCCAAGTGCACAAGCACGACCATTTCATGAGCGTTTCCCGCACACCCGGTCAAATGAAAAATGGCTACACGATTCTGAAGAGGAGGAGCATTCCGAAATGGAAAATAAGGAAGATCAACACCGTAATAAACACGGCTAAGTTTTCGCTTTTTGCAAAGATTTTTTGAAGCATTGATGCTCTCCTTATGAGAAATCACACGGTATGACTAATTCAAGCTTGATCTGGATGGAATCAACAGGCCCCGATCAGCCTGTGCTCCAGGCCCGTGGCCGCCGCATGCCGGCAATCTTGCAGGCCTGCTTCACGTAGCCGTAGGGAAACAGTTCGAATAGTTTCTTGTGTGCGTCCTTCCCCATGCGTTCGGCCAGATGCTTGATGACGAAACGGGCGTCGGCCGCAACCTGGCGTTCTTCATAATAGTCACGAATGAACTTAATGACATCCCAGTGGTCGTCGTTGAGCTGGATATTCTCTTCCTGGGCCAACGCTTTGGCCACGTCCTCGTTCCATTCTCCGGGCTCGATCAGATAGCCCTCGGCATCGCGCTCGGGCAGGTCGGTGCTCATGTTCGGATCCTCCGGTACTTCGATTCATAAAAGTCTGTGGCGACTGCGCTCGGATCAGGTGCCGCCGCCGTGGAATTCCACGCCGGGCTGGCGTTCCGGCAGCTCTTCCACCAGCAGTTCGCGCCGCGCGAGCGCCATCGCCTCGACGCCGGTCTCGCTCAGATAGGACTTGGCGTCGGACACCGCGGCGGCCAGCAACTCGGCGGCCAGCGCGTTGGGCTCGCGTCCCAGCGATTTGGCGAGCGCCCGCAGTTCGATGCAGGGATCCTGCGGCAGGCGGATTTCCAGCGGCTTGCCGCCGCCAGTGGTCGCGGGTGCCTGCGTGCCGCCCGGTTCCGCCAGCACCCGGCTCATCACGCTGGCAATTCTCGAGGCGGCCGAAGGAGCCTGGTCTGTGGGTTGCAGCCGGATCTTGTTGACGAAATATTTTTCGAAATCGACCTTGGCCTGGTGCACCCAGCGTCCCTGACGCATCCAGTTGATGTCGCGCAGCGGTACCTGCGGCTCCGACAGATAGGCGGCGCCGGTTCTGCCCATGTCGGTCAGCCACTTGGCGCGCTGGGGGACGTAGCTCACCAGCGGCGCGTCACTGACAAGGGCGAGGATGTTCTGCACCGCGATCTCGCCGGCCTTGGTGATCGAATACACCGAGTCGGGCGGACCGACCGGCACCGGCGTTTTGTCCACTGGCGGTTGCGCCACACAGGCGCCGAGGGCGAACACATTGGGGTAGTCGGGATTGCGCAGGTACTCGTCCACCACCACCAGCCCGCGTTCATTCACCAGCCCGCTCGAAGCGCGCACCCCGGGCACGCCGCCGAAGGCGGGCCAGTACACCGAATAGGCATAGGGCAGGGCGTGGGTCTGCTTTTCGTTGCCGGCGGCGTCGAGCTCCACGATATGGACGGTGTCCTTGTCGACACGCACCGTGCGCGCGTTGCAGATCACGCTGATTTTGGTGTCGACCAGCGCGGCGGTCACCGCGCCGCGGCTGGCGCCTTCGCCGCCGAGCCCGAGGTGGCCGGGCCAGGGTTCGGGGGTCACCAGGGTGATCGACACCCGTTCGCGGATGTTGCGCCGCTTGAGGTCGGCGTCGACCAGAAAGGCGTATTCGTAGATCGGCCCCAGCACGCTTGCGCCCGGCGCCGCGCCCACCACGATCGGTCCGGGATGCCGCACGAATTCGCGATACGCCGCCAGCGCGCGCTCGGCCTCGTCGATGTGGATCACCGAATGGGTGTGCTCGGCGAGGCCGGGAACCTCGTCGGTCATGCCGGCCGCGCCGGTGGCGATCAGCAGGTAGTCGTAGAACAGCACATCGCCGTTGTCCAGATCGACCTGGATGACGTCGGGCTGGATGCGCTTGACGCCGCTGTGGATGAACTTGATGCCGCGCGAAGCGAGATAGGGCCCGATCGGGAAAGCAATGTCGGACCGCTCGCGCCAGCCCATGGCGACCCAGGGATTCGACGGCACGAAATGGAAGTACGGCTTGTCCGACACCACCGTGACCTCGTCGCGCGGGCCCAGTTTGGATTTCAGTGCGTAGGCCGCAGTTACGCCTGCGATGCCGGCACCCAGGATGACAACATGCGTCATTTCAGTCTCCTCTTTCAGTTGGGGTCACGCTGCTTCAGCCACGGGGACGCACGAGCTGCCAGGCGCGTGTTACATAGCTCACCGAAGCAAAGCCGCTCCACACATGCACCAGACGCGTGAACGGGAACAGCACAAACAGCGTCATCCCGAAAAACAGGTGGATCTTGTAAATGGCAGGCACGGCCGCGATGAATTCCGCCGCGCCGCCGCGGAAGGTCACGATGTGCTGCGCCCAGGCACCGAGCGCCAGCATCACGCCGCCTTCGGTATGTTGCAGCGAGAACAGGATGGAAATCAGGCCGAGCACCAAAGTCACCAGAATCCACAGCAGGATGAAGATGTCCATCGGTTTGCTGGTGGCGCGGATGCGCGATTCGCTCAGACGGCGGTGCAGCAGGATGGCGACGCCCGCAAAGCAGGCGAGGCCCGCCAGACCACCGGAAATGATCGCCAGCATCTGCTTGTTGGGGGTGGATAGCCCGAATGCTTCATACACATGGTGCGGCGTCAGCAGTCCTGCCGCATGGCCGAAGAACAGGAACAGGATGCCGATATGGAAGAGGTTGCTGCCCAGGCGCAACTGCTTGAGCCGCAACAACTGCGACGAGTCGCTCTTCCACGTGTACTGCTCGCGGTCGAAGCGGATCAGGCTGCCCAACAGAAAAATCGACAGCGCAATGTAAGGGTAGATTCCGAACAGGAAATTGTGCAGATTGGACATTTTCAGATCCTCCTGTAATCAATGAGTCTGGACAGCAGCCGCCTGCCGGCGCGAAGCCGGCATCTGCACCACCGACACCTGCGGGCCGGGATTCATCAAAGGCTCGACGCCGTCGACCGACGGACCGAACATTTCCATCGCCTCGTCCATGTCGCGCACCGGCGGCTCGGCCAGTTCCTGCGCCGCCACTGGCGATAGCGCTTCCAGCACCTGGAAGGCGGTGGCATAGGGGCTGCCGTTGGCGTCGAGCTTGCGGCCGATGGTGGCGAGCACGTGCACGGCGTCGCCCAGCAATGCCAGGGCTTCCTCGGCCGGCAGCTGCGAGAGGAATTCGAGGAACAGCGGAACGTAATCCGGCAGCTCCGTGGCGCTGGCGTCGAAGTCGTGCTTCCAGTATTCCTGCAGCAGATCGATCATCGCCGAGCCGCGGTCGCGCGATTCGCCGTGGATGTGCTCGAACAGATGCAGCGAATGCGAGGGGTTGCGGTCGAAGGTGGCGACGTAGTTTTCCTGCAGCGCGATCAGCCCGGTCTGCCGCAGCTGCTCGAACAGCGGCGCCAACCTGACGTTTGCCTCGCCGTTGAAGTCGGCCTCGGCCGCCAGCGCGTCCTCCAGTTCGGGCAGTGCCGCCAGCCAGTCGGACTCGGGGTAACACAGCAGCAGCGAAATGACTTTGAAGGTTTTCATGGTGTGGTTTCCTTAAAAAACACTGTGCAATTCGGTCATCGCGAGGCTCGCAGAGCCGTGGCGATCCAGAGTCCGTTGATGCTGCTGGCATCCTGGATTGCTTCGCGTTGCTCGCAATGACGGTGCAGAAAGATTGAGCATTTCCTTAGCCCGTCTTCTTCTTGGCATGCAGCTGCGACAGATCGACCGGCACGGAATTCTTGCGGTTGCCGAACAAAGAGGTCTTGGAGACGCCGTCCGAGCAGCCGTTGCCGAAGGTGAAACCGCAGCTCGACTTTTCCTCGAAGGTGTTGATCGTCTCTTCGCGGTGGGTGCTGGGGATGACGAAACGGTCCTCGTAGTTGGCGATCGCCAGGTAGCGGTACATTTCGTCGGCCTGCGCCGAACTCAGCCCCACCTGGTCGAGCGCAGCGGTATTGGGGATGCCTTCCACCGACTTGCCGCGCATGTAGGCACGCATCGCCAGCAGGCGGTCAAGCGCGCTGATCACCGGTTGTTCCTTGCCGCCGGTCAACAGGTTGGCGAGATAGGTGATCGGGATGCGCAGCGATTGGGTATCGGGAATGATGCCGTTCATGCCCATCTTGCCGGACTCGGCTGCGGCCTGGATCGGCGACAGCGGCGGCACGTACCACACCATCGGCAGGGTCCGGTATTCCGGGTGCAGCGGGAAGGCGATCTTCCAGTCGATCGCCATCTTGTAGACCGGCGACTTCACCGCGGCGTCGAGCCAGGCTTCCGGGATGCCTTCGGCGCGCGCGGCGGCGATGACCGCCGGGTCGCTGGGGTCGAGAAAGATCTTCAGTTGCGCCTCGTAGAGTTCCTTCTCGTCGGCCACGCTGGCGGCTTCCTCGATGCGGTCGGCGTCATACAGGATCACGCCCAGGTAGCGGATGCGGCCGACGCAGGATTCCGAGCATACGGTGGGCTGGCCCGCCTCGATGCGCGGGTAGCAGAAGATGCACTTTTCCGCCTTGCCGCTTTTCCAGTTGTAATAGATCTTCTTGTAGGGGCAGCCGGAGATGCACATGCGCCAGCCGCGGCACTTGTCCTGGTCGACCAGCACGATGCCGTCTTCCTCGCGCTTGTAGATCGAGCCGGAAGGGCACGAGGCGACGCAGGTCGGGTTGAGGCAATGCTCGCACAGACGCGGCAAATACATCAGGAAGGTGTTTTCGAAGGTCGAGTGCATTTCCTTCTGCACGTTGTCGAAGTTCTTGTCGCGGCTGCGCGAGGAGAATTCGCCACCGAGGTCGTCTTCCCAGTTGGGGCCCCAGTTGATCTTCTCCATCTTCTCGCCGGTGATGGCCGAGATCGGGCGCGCGGTCGGCGGCGTCTCGGACAGCGGCGCCTTCTGCAGGTGCTGGTAGTCGTAGGTGAAGGGCTCGTAGTAGTCGTCGATTTCCGGCAGGTTGGGGTTGCCGAAGATGTTGGCGAGGATTTTCAGCCGGCTGCCCTGGCGTGGTTCGAGCTTGCCGTCGCCCTTGAGCTTCCAGCCGCCGTTCCAGATGTCCTGGTTTTCCCACTGCTTGGGATAGCCGATGCCGGGCTTCGACTCGACGTTGTTGAACCACACGTATTCCATGCCTTCGCGTGAGGTCCACACGTTCTTGCAGGTGATCGAGCAGGTATGGCAGCCGATGCACTTGTCGAGGTTCAGCACCATGGCAATTTGCGCACGCACTTTCATGTTTAACTCCTTGCCTGCCAGGGGGTTATGCCCCTGGTCGTTTTATAAAAAGCCCGCACCGGAGAGAGGTGGCGCGGGGGAGGGCTGGGGGAGACCATTGCCCTCAAAAGCTTTCTGCTCAGCGCTCGACCAGCGGGCCTTCCATCCAGTCCACCTTCTTCATCTTGCGCACGATCACGTACTCGTCGCGGTTGGAGCCGACCGTGCCGTAGTAGTTGAAACCGTAGGCCAGCTGCGCGTAGCCTCCGATCATGTGCGTGGGCTTGGTGATGGTGCGCGTCACCGAGTTGTGGATGCCACCGCGGAAGCCGCTCACCTCTGCGCCCGGCACGTTGATGATCTTTTCCTGCGCGTGATACATCAGGCACATGCCGCGCGGCACCCGCTGGCTGACCACTACGCGCGCGGTCAGCGTGCCGTTGACGTTGAACACCTCGACCCAGTCGTTGTCGACGAGGCCCGCTTCCTTCGCCTCCGGCTCCGACACCCAGACGTGGGGACCGCCGCGTGACAGCGTCAGCATGCGCAGGTTGTCGGTGTAGGTGCTGTGGATGCCCCACTTCTGGTGCGGGGTGATCCAGTTGAGCACCAGCTCGTGGTTGCCGTTCGGCTTCTTGCCCAGCATCGGCGCGATGGTCTTGGTGTCGACCGGCGGCTTGTAGACGCACAGGCCCTCGCCGAAATCGAGCATCCACTGGTGATCCTGGTAGAACTGCTGGCGGCCGGTGAGGGTGCGCCATGGAATCAGCTCGTGCACGTTGGTGTAGCCGGCGTTGTACGACACGTGCTCCGATTCCAGCCCCGACCAGGTGGGCGAGGAAATGATCTTGCGCGGCTGCGCCACCACATCGCGGAAGCGGATCTTGTCGTCCTCGCGCGGGATGGCCAGATGCGTGTGGTCGCGCCCGGTGATCTTGGAGAGCGCTTCCCACGCTTTCACCGCCACCTGGCCGTTGGTTTCCGGCGCCAGCATGAGGATGACCTCGCAGGCGTCGATGGCCGAGTCGATCTTCGGCAGGCCCTTGGCGACGCCGTCAGCGGTCACGGTGTAGTTCAACTCGGCCAGCTGCTTGACCTCGTCCTCCGTGTTCCATGAAATGCCCTTGCCGCCGTTGCCGATCTTGGTCATCAAGGGGCCGAGTGCGGTGAACTTCTTGTAGGTGTCGCCGTAGTCGCGCGTCACCACCGTCATGCTCGGCATGGTCTTGCCGGGAATGGCGTCGACCTCGCCCTTCTTCCAGTCGCGTACCGCCATGCTCTGGCCCAGTTCGGACGGGGTGTCGTGCATCAGCGGTGTCAGCACCAGGTCTTTTTGCGTGCCCAGATGAATGGCCGCGATCTCGGAGAATTTTTTCGCGATGGTCTTGTAGATGTCCCAGTCGGACTTCGACTCCCACAGCGGCTGCACCGCCTCGCTCAAGGGGTGGATGAAGGGGTGCATGTCCGAGGTGTTGAGATCGTCCTTCTCGTACCAGGTGCACGATGGCAGCACGATGTCGGAATACAGGCAGGTGGTGGACATGCGGAAGTCGAGCGTCACCAGCAGATCGAGCTTGCCTTCGGCGCCCTTGTCGTGCCACACCACTTCCTTCGGCTTGGCTTCGCCGAGTTCGCCGAGGTCCGGCCCCAGCACCGCGTTCTGGGTGCCGAGCAGGTACTTGAGGAAATACTCGTGGCCCTTGCCCGACGAACCCAGGAGATTAGAGCGCCACACAAATAAATTACGCGGGAAGTTCTTCGGGTTGTCCGGATCCTCGCAGGAGAACTTGAGCGCGCCGCTCTTGATCTGCTCGACCGCGTACTTGACCGGGTCGATGCCGGCGGCGTCGGCTGCCTTGGTGATCTCCAGCGGATTGATGTCGAGCTGCGGGGCGGACGGCAGCCAGCCCATGCGCTCGGCGCGCACGTTGAAGTCGATCAGCCGGTAATCGCCCAGATTCTTGTTCGCGGTGGGCGACAGGATCTCGGACGCCGCCAGCTTCTCGTGGCGCCACTGGCTGGTGTGGGCATAGAAGTACGAGGTGCCGTTCATCTGCCGCGACGGCCGGTGCCAGTCGAGACCGAACGCCAGCGGCGCCCAGCCGGTTTGCGGCCGCAGTTTCTCCTGCCCCACGTAGTGGGCCCAGCCGCCGCCCGACTGCCCGATGCAGCCGCACATCATCAGCATGTTGATGATGCCGCGGTAGATCATGTCGTTGTGGTACCAGTGGTTCAACGCCGCGCCGAGGATGACCATGGACTTGCCGTGGGTCTTGTCGGCGTTGTCGGCGAACTCGCGCGCCACCGTGATGATGTCGGCGCGCGGCACACCGCAGTGCTTCTCGGCCCAGGCCGGGGTGTAGGGCACGTCGTCGTCGTAGCTGGTTGGAATGTTCGGTCCGCCGAGGCCACGGTCGACGCCGTAGTTGGCCAGCGTCAGGTCGTAGACGGTGGCGACGCGCACGTCGCGGCCGCCGACGCTGATGACCTTGACCGGCAGGTTGCGGGCGAGCAGTTCGTTGTGCTCGTCGCCGCCGAAGTAGGGCAGCGACACCTCGACAACTTCGTCGTGGCTGCCGAGAAGCGTGATCTGCGGCTTCACGTCCTTGCCGGAATAGCCGTCGCGCATTTCCAGGTTCCACGCGCCGGACTGGCCCCAGCGGAATCCGATCGAGCCGTTGGGCGCCACCAGGTAGCCGGTGTTTTCGTCGTACACCACAGTCTTCCACTCGGGGTTGTTGTCCTGGCCCATGTTGCCGCTGAGGTCGGAGGCGCGCAGGTAGCGGTCGGCGATCAGCGTGCCTTCATGCTCCTTCAGCATCACCAGCATCGGCATGTCGTTGTACTGGCGGCAGTAGGAATCGAAGTATTCGCTGCGGTTCTTGACGTGGAATTCGGACAGGATGACGTGGCCCATCGCCAGCGCCAGCGCGGCATCGGTGCCCTGTTTGGGGGCCAGCCAGATGTCGCCGAACTTGACCATTTCGCCGTAATCGCTTGATACCGCCACGGTCTTGGTGCCCTTGTAGCGCACCTCGGTGTAGAAGTGGGCGTCCGGGGTGCGGGTCTGCGGCACGTTGGAGCCCCACACCATCAGGTAGGTCGAGTTGTACCAGTCGGCCGATTCCGGCACGTCGGTCTGCTCGCCCCACACCTGGGGTGAAGATGGCGGCAGGTCGCAGTACCAGTCGTAGAAGGAGCCGCACACCCCGCCGATCAGCGACATGTAGCGCGAGCCTGCCGCGTAGCTCACCATCGACATGGCAGGAATCGGCGAGAAGCCATAGATGCGGTCAGGACCGAATTCCTTGATGGTGTAGACGTTGGAGGCGGCGATGATTTCCGTCACCTCGTCCCACTTGGCGCGCACGAAGCCGCCCTGGCCGCGCACCGATTTGTAGCGCTTGGCCTTGGCCGGATCCTGGCTGATCGATTTCCACGCAGCCACCGGGTCCATCGTCTTCCTCGCTTCGCGCCACATTTCCATCAGGCGGCCGCGGATCAGCGGGTATTTCACCCGCTGCGCCGAATACACATACCA
>DATMWS010000032.1:0-9350 GCA_035562135.1 Thiobacillus sp.
CCACCGCGGTCGAAGCGGTGCGGCTGGGCGCGCGGCATTACCTGGCGAAGCCGGCGGACGCCGACGAGGTCCTCGCCGCGCTGCTGCGCGATGAACCGGATGCTGCGCTGGAAGTCAGCCCAGAACCCCTAACGGTCGCGCGAATGGAATGGGAGCACATCCAGAAAGTGCTGAACGAGCACGACGGCAACATCTCGGCCACCGCGCGCGCGCTGAAAATGCACCGCCGCACCTTGCAGCGCAAGCTCGAAAAAAATCCGCCCAGAACGGGCTAAGGACACACGGCTCCCGCGAGGTGTCATTTTACTGACAGATTCCGGGTATAGGGTGGCATCGTCGGCATCGCCGATCATTCCCGTCTATCCTCACAGGAGTCCCTATGTTTTCCACCTTTGCTTCCCGGCAGGCCGCCGCTTCTGCCGCATTGCTGATCGTCGCCGCCGCACCGGTCTGGGCCGATGACCGGCATGCGCCCGATCGCGACGATCCGCGCGGAGCCGTCCGTACCGCACACACCATCCAGCTCGGCCCGCGCCCGTTCTTCCTCGTCGAGGACATGCAGGACGGCACGCTCAAGCGCACCCTGCAGCAATGCGCCAACGGCCCGTTCCGCAAGCGCGATTTCTCGATCGGCCACCGCGGTGCGGCGCTGCAGTTCCCCGAACACACGCGGGAATCGTACGAGGCCGCCGCGCGCATGGGCGCGGGCATCGTCGAATGCGACGTGACCTTCACCCAGGACAAGGAACTGGTGTGCCGCCACGCGCAGAACGACCTGCACACCACCACCAACATTCTCGCCACGCCGCTGGCCGCAAAATGCACCAAGCCGTTCACACCCGCCGCCTTCGACGCGGACGGCAACCTGCTCACGCCGGCATCGGCCGAGTGCCGCACCAGCGACATCACCCTGGCCGAGTTCAAGACGCTGCGCGGCAAGATGGATGCATCGAACCCACGCGCGCGCACCGTCGCCGAGTATCTGGGCGGCACCGCCAACTTTCGCACCGACCTCTATGCCGGTCCCACCAGCGGCACGCTGATGACCCACCAGGAGAGCATTGCGCTGTTCAAAATGCTGGGCGTGAAAATGACGCCCGAGCTCAAGAGCGCCAGCGTGCCCATGCCGTATGACAGCGACGGCGACGGCGTCGGCGACTACACGCAGGAAGACTATGCGCAGCAGATGATCGACGAGTACAAGGCCATGGGCGTGCGCCCGCAGGACGTGTGGGCGCAGTCCTTCGACCCCCGCGACGTGCGCTACTGGATCGCCAAGGAACCCGCCTTCGGCAAGCAGGCGGTGTATCTGGACGACGCCAATACGCCCGCCGAGCTGCCGGGCGCCGCCGAGCTGCACAGCTACAAGCTCGAAGGCATCAACGTCGTCGCGCCGCCGCTGTTCGCGCTGCTCGACGTCGACGGCAGCGGCCGCATCGTCCCCTCGGCCTATGCGCACAACGCCAAGGCCGCCGGGCTCGACATCATCACCTGGACGCTGGAACGCTCGGGCATCCTGGCCGACGGCAACAACGGCTACTACTACCAGACCGTCGATTCGGCGATCGAACGCGAAGGCGACGTGATGACCGTGCTCGACGTGCTAGCGAAGGACGTCGGCATCCTCGGCATCTTCAGCGACTGGCCGGCCACGGTGACGTACTACGCCAACTGCATGAATCTGAAATAAGCGGACCGCCACCCCTGACGCGGGATATCCCGCGTCAGCCTCACCCCTTCCCGGCCGCCATTGCGGCCGGTTTTTTTGCCTGTCCAGACCTGGACCCGGCCGGCTAGCGGCTCAGTAAACTACGCCCCAGTCGACCAGCCCGCTGTAGGCGGTGGCCAGCACCACGCCGCCGAAGACGATGCGGTACCAGGCGAACAAGGTGTAGTCGTGGCGGCTGACGAACTTGATCAGCGTGCGCACCGCAATCAGGGCGCTGACAAACGACGCCACCCCGCCCACCACGAACAAGGGAATGTCGCCGGCATCGAACAGCTGCCAGTTCTTGTAGAAGTCGTAGGCGGTGGCCGCGAGCATGGTGGGGATGGCGAGCAGGAACGAGAACTCCGCTGCGGCCTTGCGCGACAGGCCGAGGAACAGCCCGCCGATGATGGTTGCGCCCGAGCGCGAGGTGCCGGGGATCATCGCCAGCGCCTGCGCGAAGCCCACCGCCAGCGCACGATGCCAGTTGAGGTCGTCCACCGTCGGCGTGCTGATCACGTGCTTGCGGCGCTCCGCCCACAAGATCAGCAGGCCGCCGATCACCAGCGCGGAAGCCACCACGATGGGGTTGAACAGATAGTGTTTGATTTCCTTGTAGAACAGGAAGCCCAGCACCGCCGCCGGCAGGAAACCCGCCATCAGGTTGCCCGCCAGCCGGCGCGACGCCGGCTCGGTATGCAGCGTCGTCGCCACGTGTCCCAGCCGCACTCGGTATTCCCACACCACCGCAAAAATCGCCGCCAGCTGGATGGCGATCATGAACACCTTGGCCTTCTCGCCGTTGAAGCCCAAGAGCTGCCCCGCCAAGATCAGATGCCCGGTGCTGGAGATCGGCAGGAATTCGGTGATGCCTTCGACCAGGCCGAGGATGAGGGCGTGCAGCAGGACGATGGGTTCGGTCATGGCGAGGTTTCGGACATAAAAAAAGGCGCGCCAACGGGGCGCGCCTGTGGATTATACGCGGGGCGGATGCCCCCTTTTCGACGACCCTACGGGCATCTACGCAGCCGTAGCGCACTCTGCCATGCTGGTAGTTACCCGATTCCGACCTTGCTGCTTGGATTGATACAGACACTCGTCGGCCGAGGCTATCAGCGCGTCGAGCGTGATATGGCGGGGCTCCAACTGAGCAATGCCCACACTTGCCGTGACGGTGGTTGCTCCCGTTTCGCGCGGAACCCGTATGCCCGCGATCGCCTCGCGCAATCTTTCCGCCAGCGCCGTCGCTTCCTGCATGCTGGTTTCGGGCAGGAACACGATGAACTCCTCGCCGCCCCACCGGGCCAGAATGTCGCCCTGGCGAATGGATTGCTTGAGGATTTTCGCCAGGGCCTTGAGCACCTCGTCACCGTGCGCGTGACCATGGGCGTCATTGATCTGCTTGAACAGATCGATGTCGAGCAGCATGACTGTGCTGTGATGTCCATGGCGAATCGCCTGACTCCAGAGCAAACTGGTCTTGTCGTAAAAGGCGCGCCGGTTGTTCAGCTCGGTCAGCGGATCCTGCTGTGCCAGACGCTCGGCCAGGATCCGTTCTTCCTGTCCCATGCGTAGCTGATAGGCCAGTGCCAGGGCAAGCAAGGTGGCATCGAGCAGCATGCCGATTTCCACCGCGCGGAAGGTCCAGCTGTTATGCGGAATGAACCCCCAGGTGGACAGCGTCGTCAACATCGCGCCGACCATGGCGGCAAGGGCGGCGATCAGAAAATACTTCGCCGGCTTTTGGCCGGCACGCACCGAGATGATGCCGAGGAACAGCATGAGGCCGGAGAACAGGAACGCGAAGCTGAACGCCACCAGCAGCGCGGCTTTCTGACCGTCCAGCAAGATGGCCGCGCCCAGCAGGATGCCGAATGCCACGCAAAAGCCGATGACGGCCTTGCGAACGCGGGGGTAATAGACCCTCAGGTCGAGAAACCGGATGGCAAACAGCAAGCCGCTGGCGCCGAACAGGAACATCAGGACGGGGTTGGACCACTGCTGCCAATTTACCGAATTCGGCCAGAGCCAGGCGAAACCATGACCGGTGTAGGCGATGTTCATCAGTACGAACATCCCCAGGTAGGCGGAATACAGCAGGTATTGCGAACTGCGCAGGCTGATGAAGAGGATGGCGTTGTAGGCCATCAAGGCCAGCAAAAATCCGTAAACGACGCCGTAACTCAGCTCCTGTTGCGTTTGCCGGATGCGGGACGCTTCCTGATTCAGCAGCGTGATGGGAACGACCATGGGGTCAGCCGTTTCCACGCGGATGAACACCTCGCTGACGCCGCGCTCGAAAGCCTGATCGAACACAAAATAGCGGCTCGCAATGGGACGCTGCTTGAAAGCCTGGGTGTCGCCGACGCGATAGGTCGCGGTCGTCCTGCCCTGATGCTGGAAATAGACTTCGACCTGGTCGAGCCAGGCGTTCTCGATGGACAGCCGCCGGTGCAGGGCTGCTGCGGTCGGGTTGTCTACCGTGAAATGGATCCAGACGGGTTTCGAGCCGATGCCGAAATTCAGCACCGGGCTGGTGCCCGGCACGAATTGACCCGCCCGGTAGGCTGCCACCACGTCTGGCAGTTCGAGCCGTCCCTGCGGCTCCTTTAGAAAACCGGCAGACAGGCCAATCGCCGCCTCGTGATCCAGCGCGGCCGGCAGCGGCGCCGCATAAGCCAGTGCGCCGCAGAAGAAAAGCAGCGCGCCAGCGAGGCTGAATACCCGCCTGAAAAAGTTAGCGTGCAAGTCCGGACCGCTGTTGGTTGGGATTGGGACGATCAGACCTTGCGGTACACCTCGGCGCCCTGCTTGACGAATTCCACCGCCTTCACTTCCATCCCTTTCGCCAGCGCAGCGGCTTCGGTGAGGCCCTCCTTCGCCGCGTACTCGCGCACGTCCTGGGTGATTTTCATCGAGCAGAAGTGCGGGCCGCACATCGAGCAGAAGTGGGCGACCTTGGCCGATTCCTTGGGCAGGGTCTCGTCGTGGAAGGACTTCGCCTTGTCGGGGTCGAGGCCGAGGTTGAACTGGTCGTCCCAGCGGAATTCGAAGCGCGCCTTGCTCAATGCGTTGTCGCGGATCTGCGCGCCGGGATGGCCCTTGGCCAGATCGGCCGCGTGCGCGGCGAGCTTGTAGGTGATGATGCCTTCCTTGACGTCGTCCTTGTTCGGCAGGCCCAAATGTTCCTTGGGCGTCACGTAGCACAGCATGGCGGTGCCGTACCAGCCGATCATGGCGGCGCCGATGCCGGAGGTGATGTGGTCGTAGCCGGGGGCGATGTCGGTGGTCAACGGGCCCAGGGTGTAGAACGGCGCCTCATGGCACTGTTCCAGTTGAATATCCATGTTCTCCTTGATCAGCTGCATCGGCACGTGGCCGGGGCCTTCGATCATCACCTGCACGTCGTGCTTCCACGCCACCTGGGTCAGCTCGCCCAGCGTTTTCAGTTCGCCGAGTTGCGCGTCGTCGTTGGCGTCGTAGATCGAGCCGGGACGCAGGCCGTCGCCGAGGCTGAAGGCCACGTCGTAGGCCTTCATGATTTCGCAGATGTCCTCGAAGTGGGTGTAGAGGAAGGACTCCTTGTGATGCGCGAGGCACCACTTGGCCATGATCGAGCCGCCGCGCGAGACGATGCCGGTCATGCGGCTGGCGGTCATCGGCACGTAGCGCAACAAGACGCCGGCGTGGATGGTGAAGTAATCGACGCCCTGCTCGGCCTGTTCGATCAGCGTGTCGCGGAACATTTCCCAGGTGAGTTCTTCAGCCTTGCCGTCGACCTTTTCCAGCGCCTGATAGATCGGGACTGTTCCAATAGGTACGGGCGAATTGCGGATGATCCACTCGCGCGTCTCGTGGATGTTCTTGCCGGTGGACAGGTCCATCACGGTGTCGCCGCCCCAGCGGATCG
This sequence comes from Thiobacillus sp., assembly GCA_035562135.1. Taxonomy (GTDB): domain Bacteria; phylum Pseudomonadota; class Gammaproteobacteria; order Burkholderiales; family Thiobacillaceae; genus Thiobacillus. The sequence continues at coordinate 5,619 of DATMWS010000032.1, forward strand.
CCCAGGTCATCTTCTCGACTTCTTCCTGGATGCTGGAACCGAGTGCCGAGTTGCCGATGTTGGCGTTGATCTTCACCAGGAAGTTGCGGCCGATGATCATCGGCTCGGATTCCGGGTGGTTGATGTTGTTGGGGATGATCGCGCGGCCGCGGGCGATTTCGTCGCGCACGAATTCGGGCGTGATCTCGTTCTGCAGATTCGCCCCGAAGTTCTGCCCCGGGTGCTGGCGGTTCATCATCGCGGCGAGCTTCTCGCCCAGCGGGCCGGATTGCTTCAGCGATTCCACATAGGCGACGCGGTTGTTGTTCTCGCGGATGGCGATGAATTCCATCTCCGGCGTGATGATGCCCTGACGCGCGTAGTGCATCTGCGTGACATTCGCGCCCGCCTTTGCACGGCGCGGGGTGCGGGCGAGATCGGGGAAACGCATCGCGGCGAGCGCGGGGTTCGCCGCCTGCTGGCGGCCATATTCGGAACTCAGGTCGGCCAACACCTCGGTGTCGCCGCGCGCCTCGATCCAGCGCGTGCGCAGCGCGGGCAGGCCGGTGCGGATGTCGATCTTCGCCGCCGGATCGGAGTAGGGCCCCGAACAGTCGTAGACGAAAATCGGCGGATTCTTCTCGCCGCCCATGCTGGTGGGCGTGTCGTCCTGGCTGATCTCGCGCATCGGCACGCGGATGTCGGGCTGGCTGCCCTGCACGTAAACCTTGCGCGAATTGGGCAGCGGCTGCACCGCGGCCTCGTCGACGTGAGCGCCAGCGGCGGTAAATTGGGCGGCTTGTTTGGGTATGGCGGCGTTCATGGTGGCGCTCCAGAAAAGCAGGAGGCGTCGAACACACCTCCCTACGGCGGTCTTAACCGCATCAGGTTCAAAGGGTATGTCTCACTCCACCCCGTCAAGCAACAGACTGGAGACCCCTGGCAAGCGGCCAAAGTTAGCCGATATGTGGAATAATTGCAAGGCAAGACCCCATCTAACTTATTGATATTCAAGGGTACCGCATGGACATGGAACAGGCGCGCTACAACATGGTGGAACAGCAAATCCGCCCCTGGGATGTACTGAATCAGGACGTGCTGGACCTGCTGTTCAGGGTGCGCCGCGAAGACTTCGTGCCCGAAGCGCACCGGGCGCTGGCCTTTATCGACATGGAAATCCCGCTCGGTCACGGCCAGGCCATGTGGACGCCCAAACTTGAAGCCCGCGTGCTGCAGGAACTCGCCATCCGCCCGACCGACCGCGTGCTGGAAATCGGCACCGGCAGCGGCTACCTCACCGCCCTGCTGGCATCCGAAGCGGCCGCCGTGGTGTCGGTCGACATCGTGCCCGAATTCACCGCTGCCGCGATGCATAAGCTGCGCGCGCACGGTTTCGGCAATGTCGTGCTGCACACCGGCGACGCCGCCCGCGACTGGCCCGACGAGGCCGGCTTCGATGTGATCGTGCTGACCGGCTCGACCCCGCTGCTGTCGGATGCGTTTCTCCACCGTCTCAACGTCGGCGGACGGCTGTTCGCCATCACGGGGGAAGCGCCGGTGATGCATGCGCAGCTGATCACCCGCACCGCACCGGGCGCCACCCGCAGCGTGACGCTGTTCGAGACCTGCGTGGCGCCGCTTGTCAATGCGCCCCACCCCGCCGCATTCGTGTTCTGAATCCGATGCCATGCGCCAGTTTCGTCCCATTGAACTCGCCGCCCATATCGAGACCGGACACACCCCGGTGCTGCTCGATGTGCGCGAGCCCTGGGAGTGGAACCTGTGCCGCCTGCCCGGCGCGATCCTGATTCCGATGCACGAGCTGCCCGCGCGCCTGCAGGAATTGAACAAAGACGCCGAAACGGTGGTCATCTGCCATCATGGCGTTCGCAGTTATCATGCGGCCCGCCATCTTGAAACCGTGGGGTTCGGCGACGTCATCAACCTGTCGGGCGGCGTGGCCGCCTGGGCCGACGAGGTCGATCCGGCCATGCCGCGCTACTGACCCAACATCTACGACTGGATCCAATATGCAACTCAAGCCCCTGTTTCTTGCACTGACGTTGGCGCTGGCGCCCGTCGCCCACGCAACGAAGCTGTCCGATGTTTTCCGCGACGCGCAGGCCTACGATGCGCAGTACGCCGCCGCCCGCGCCGCCCGCCAGGCAGGCCAGGAAAAGGCGGTGCAGGGCCGCGCCGGCCTGCTGCCCAACGTCAATCTGGGCGGCAATCTGCGCTACAACAACATCGATTCCAGTCTGCCTGGCGGCGATGGCGATTTCGACTCCAACGGTCTTTCCCTAAGCGCCACCCAACCGCTGTTTCGCAAGCAGAACTGGGTGGAGTACGCGCAGGCCAAAGAACAGGTGAAGATCGCCGACATGCAGTTCAAGGTGGCCGAGCAGGATTTGATCCTGCGTGTCGCACAAGCCTATTTCGATGTGCTGCAGTCGCAGGACAACATCGCCTTCATCAATGCGCAAAAGTCCGCCATCACCGAACAGCTGGCTTCTGCCAAACGCAACTTCGAGGTCGGCACCGCCACCATCACCGACACCCATGAAGCGCAGGCGCGTTACGACCTTGCCGTCGCGCAGGAAATCGCCGAGCTGAACAGCCTCAACATTCGCCTGCGTGCGCTGGAAAAACTCATCGGCAAGCCGGCCGGCACGCTCGACACGCTGGTCGATCCGGCACAGATGAAAGCCGGCTCCGGCGGCATCGACGAATGGGCCGCGCGCGCCACCGAAGGCAACCTGCAGGCCGAAATCCAGCGCATCGCCAAGACCATTGCCGACCAGGAAGTCGAGCGCAACCGCGCCGGCCACTATCCCACGCTGGACGCGGTGGCCGGCTATAACATCAGTAACAATCAGAATTTTGGCGCCACGCAGGTCGACACCCGCACCGCCAGCCTCGGGCTGGAACTCAACCTGCCGATCTACCAGGGCGGACTGACCAGCTCGCGCGTGCGCGAAGCCGTCGCCAACCAGGAAAAGGCGCGCCAGGATGTCGAAGTCGCCACCCGCGAAGCCGGCCTGCAGGCCCGTCAGGCCTGGCTCAACGTAAACAGCGGCGTGGCCCGCGTACAAGCGCTGGAGCAGGCCGTTGTCTCGACCAAGGCCCAGCTCGATTCCACCAAGCTCGGTTTGGACGTCGGCGTGCGCACCAACCTCGACGTGCTGGACGCCGAGCAGCAGGTGCTGTCCGCCCGCCGCGACCTGGCCGGCGCGCGTTATGCCTACCTGCTGTCCGGGCTGTCGCTCAAGGCCGCCGTCGGCCAGCTCAGCCCGGCCGACCTGGCCGAGATCGACCAGCACCTGAAGCCAGCAGCGGTGCAATAAGCGCCGCCACCCGCACCGCCGCGCCGCGATGACGCGCGGCGAAATCCAGCCCCGCCTCGCCCATGCGGGCGCGCGCCGGCGCATCGTTCAGCAGTTTCAGCGCATTCGCCAGCAGATCGGCGGCGTCGCTCACTCGCAACGCCGCCCCGGCTTCGATCGCCAGCCGCGTCGCTTCCTCGAAATTGAAGGTGTGCGACCCCACCAGCACCGGCCGCCCCACGCTCGCGGCCTCAATCAAATTCTGCCCCCCCAGCGGTTGCAAACTGCCGCCGACGAAAGCGACGTCGCACGCGGCGTAATACGCGAACAGCTCGCCGAGGCTGTCGCCCAGCAGCACCCGCGTATCGGGATCGAGCGCCGCATCCGAACTGCGCCGCTGGTACGACAAGCCCGCCGCCTCGATCAAGCC
>DATMWS010000033.1:0-24892 GCA_035562135.1 Thiobacillus sp.
ACGCCGGTGGGCACCACGGCAATCGGCGTGACGACGCCGCGCTGCTGCAACAGATCGCGGATGCTCTCGCTGGGGGCAAAGACCTGATCGGCGAGGTTGGCGTAGCGGGTGGCGAGTTCAATCGCAAATCGTTTCAGGGCGGGGGAGTCGCCGGGAACATAGTGGGTATATTGCTCGTACAGGGTGTGGTGGGTGAATACCAGCGGCAGGCCCCGGTGGCGCGCGATCCGCACCGCAGTCATGCCGAGCAGGAAGGGGTGCTGGGAATGCACGATGTCCGGCCGGAAGGCATCGATCGTTTCGCTCAGCGCTGGATGGATCGGCAGCACCACGGAGAAATCGCTGGCGTTGAAATTCTGGATGGCGGGAATGCGAACCACGTCGACCTCGTCCTGCGGCATGTCGGGAAATTCGGGCGCCACCACCAGCACCCGGTGCCCGCGGGTGCGGTATTCCTCGGTGAACGCTTCCACCGAGCGCGCCACGCCGCCCACGTGCGGGGTGAAGGTATTGGTGAAGATGAGAATGTTCATGCGCCCGGTTCCCTTTTGACGAGGAGGATCGAGCCGGTACCGGATGCGGCATTTGCCGGCGCAAAGCCGGGCAGGCGGATCTCGATCGGGGGCGCAGTGCGATGCCAGTCACCCTGCCATTCGACGCGCGGCGGGTTGCCGGGATCCGGCGTGATGCTGATCGTTACTGCACCGAAGGCCGTCGGCGCAGGACCGAAACGGATCGGCGTGTCCTGGTCGAGCCAGCGCGCGGGGATGCCCGCGCACAGGATGAGGCGTTCGCCTTCCTCGCGCACGAAACCGTTGCGGATCATCAGCAGCCACTCGGCGGCGGCCCAGACATGGTGGCCGTCGCCCATGCAGCCGCCGCCGGTGCGCGGATGGATCGCCTCCGGCCACTGGCCCGTCGGCGAAGCCAGGGCGGCGACCGCATCCATCAGATCGAGGTGGCGCGGGTCGCCGGCGCGCAGCAGCACCTGGGCGACGTGCAGGGTCAGGTAGGCGTTGAGGCCGGAATGGATCATGTCCTGGTAGAACGCGCCGTTGACGAAACAGCGGCTGAGCAGGAACTCGACGCAATCGAGCAGGCGCGGATCGTCCGGCGCACAGAGTTGCACCGGATAGCCGAACGCCATCGAACCGATGGCGCCGGCATCCAGGCGGCGATAGGGCGACGCCGGCATGGCCGGGCGGCCGAGCCGCTGCGCGCAGCCTGCCAGACTGCTCTCCACGGCGGCCGCAAAATCGTCGGCGGCCTGCGCGAATTCCCGGCTGTGGGCGGGGTCCGGGTCCGCGAGCATGGCCGCCGCCGCGCGCAGACCAGCGACTCCCCAGAAATCATCCCAGTAGTAATAGTCGTTGGGTCCCAGATGTTCGGCACTGAAACCAGCCGGCAGCAGTCCGGCATGCGGCGCGTCCAGATCATCGCTGAGCCGCTTACGCATGATCCAGCGGGCACCGCGCCGGATCGGGCCGAGCCATTCGGGGGAGGGCGGTCGTCCGGTGAGGGCGAAGAAGCGCTGCAGAATCCACAAGACCTCGCCGTTGGCATCCCATTCGCCCTCCTGGGAACGGAAATAACCGAGCGCCGTCTGCCGCGCCGGAAAGCGCGCCAGCGCGCGTTCGGCGCGATCCGTCAGGCCGGCGCACAGCAGGGCATGGATGATGAAGGCGGCATCGCGAAACCAGAAACGCTTGTAGGTGTAGGGGCCGGGGTAGACGTCGTCCGGCGAATGCAGGATCAAGGAGGTGACTGCGGCGTCGTAGAGGAACTGATACTGCGGCTCCGGGCAGACCAGTCTGCAGCGGTCGCGATGCGCGGTGCCCCAGGCGTCGGCGGCGAGCGGCGGCGCAGCCGCGAGCGGCGGCGCAGCCGCGAGCGGGATGCTCGCAGTGATTTCGGCTTCTTCGCCGGCCTTGACCGGAAACAGCGCCGCCGCGGTGACCATGCCGACGTCGCAGAGGCCTTCGGTCTGATCGTCGCGATCCCGCAGATGAATGAACACGTCGCCGTTGCGGTAATCGGAGACGTGATGCCGCGCGGCGGCGCTGCTGAATTCAACCCGCTGGGTGGCGTCGACCGTCCAGGCGTCGCGCGCTGGAGACAGGCTGACCTGGTGGATGAAGCTGATGCCCTCCGGGTTTTGCGGGCGCAGCGCCAGCACCAGCCAGGCGTTGGTGTCGGCCCGCGCCCGCAGATGCAGCTTGCAGACCGGGAGGCCCGAGTCGAGTTCTACCCAAGCGCTGCTGGTCAGGGCCAGCCCGGTCATGTCCGTTTCGGTGGTGATGCGAACACCGGGGTCCATGTCCGACCAGTCCATGTCCTGCCGCTGGCGGCAATCGGCGGCCCGCGAGGGCAGCAGGCAGCGGCCGTCCTCCGCCATCACCCAGCCGTCCAGCGACCAGCCGTCGAGCAGGGGCGTCAGCAGGCCGCGGGGATCGACAATCGGCAGTTCCTGGCAATCCGGATAGCCGACCGCGGTCCAGTTGCGGTGGGTGAGATTGATATGGGTGATGGAGAACGCGCGTGGGATAAACGAATCGTCGTATGGATCGAACTGGCGTTCGATCCAGTAGGGCCAGACCCAGTCCAGGTTGTGCTGGATGACCCGGCTGTTGATCAGGCCGCGGGCGTGAAACACCACGCCGGCCCGCAGCAGCTCGATGGGCTCGCCCACTTCGGAAGGCTGGGCAAAGCTGTGCAGCCGAGCCAAGAGGGCGATGGGATCCAGAAAGCCCTGCCGGCGTGCGGCATACCGCACGACAAAGCGCCAGGGCAGCCATTTCATCCAGCTCACGGCACGTCCTCCTCGATGTCGCCTTTTTTCTCATAGCGGGTCAGCGCCCGCCGTGCGAGCCGGCTGAGATAAACGACTGCAACCACGGTGGCAACAAAGCCGGCGCCGTAAAGAGCCCATTGCAGCGGCGACCGGTCCGCGCTGCGCGCGCCGAGGGTGGTGAGGTCGGCGGCGATCGAGCCGAGGTACACGCTATAGAGGGAGAAGGGGATGAAACCCAGCAGCGAACCGCCGACGTAACCGCGCAGGGAAAACGGTGTCAGCCCGAAAAAGTAGTTGGCGATCTTGCTGGGAAAGAACGGGATCAGGCGCGTCAGCAGAACGATCTTCCAGCCATGCGGCGTCAGTCCCTCGCTCACCCGCCGAAACCGGCTGCGGGCCATGATGAACTGTCTGGCGCGTTGCCCGAACAGGTAGCGTGCGATCAGGAATGACAGGGTCGCCCCGAGCGTCGTACCCGTCACCACGTAGACGGACCCCTCCACGACGCCGAACACAAACCCGGCGCCGGTGGTGAACAGCACCCCCGGCAGCACCAGCACCACCACCGCCGCCATGATCAGAATGAAGAGCAGCGGCGCCCACGCACCCTGCGCATCAAACCACCGCAGCAGGTGCAGCACCTGCTCATGCGCGCCGAAATGGAGCAGCAGGGCGAGTGCCGCAGCGACGAACAGAATGCTGGCCGCAATGCCCCATAGCGGCGACCGGATGCGGCTGCCGGGAAGTTTGATCGAGGTCTGCTTCATCATCTGCCTATTTCCCTTCAGCCGAACCACGCACTGCCAGTCGCATCATGCTAAATGTGCCGGTGAAGGACTATTGCAGCGGTTCCTGGCCGCTCTGGATGGCCCTCGCGTCGCGAACGCGCATACGCTCAGCGTAGACCAGAACCTGTCTGTATGCGGTTTGTCCTCCACCGAGGCCGTGGTGCTAAGCCCCGTGGTGGTGCCGGAGACCGCCTCGAGCCAGCTGTCGCCGGCCGCCCCGAGGGGATAGCTCATCACCCGCGAGCAGAGAACAAACACCAGTACCACGACGTAGCGCCCGGCCACCGCGAGCTCGCCGAGCAGCGCGGCGACCGCGAGCGGCACGCTGTTCAGCGCCACCAGCACGGCGCCGGGCATGCCAAAGTACTTGAACAGCACCCGACAACGCACTGCGTAGCAAAGGGTTTCCATTCGTTCGGCGTCATGGGCGGTGCGCCGGATTGGCGGGTCGGTTTGGGGCCGGTTCAATGATTGCAGTCACGATCCATCTCACAAGCTCCCCCTTATCCTTTCCCACGACCGGACAGATTTCAAACGGGCGTTCCGAGCCGCTTTATTCCTGCTGACTGAAGAACGCCGACGGACATCAAGACGGATGACCTCAAGTCAAGATAGTCAAGAACCCACATTGTTGGCGCCCGGTCAGTCTGCAAATGATTCGCCAAGCGGCCAGGCCACCCGCTATACATAAACAAGGTTTGGAAAACTTCCGATGAAAACGACGACCAGTGTGCTGATCACCGGCGCCAACCGCGGGCGGGGTCTGGAATGGGCACGGCAGTATGCCGAGGTCGGCTGGCAGGCGCTCGCCACGTGCCGCCGCCCCGAGGAAGCCGACGACCTCAAGTCTCTGGCCGGCCGGCATCCGCGGCTGAGCGTGCATCGTCTCGACGTGACCGACAGCGAGCAGCTGCGCACCCTGCAGCTCGACCTGGAGGAAGCCCGGATCGACGTGCTGCTCAACAATGCGGGCGTGTATCTGGACAAGTTCATGGGAGACCGGGGGATCGACTACGAGGTCTGGCTGCGCACCTTCGCCGTCAACACCCTGGGGGCGGTGCGGGTGAGCGAGGCATTCATCGGCAGGTGGCCAGAAGCGAGAAAAAACGCGTGGTGACGGTCAGCAGCCACATGGGGTCCATTGCCGAGATCGCGGATCCCGGCAGCTACGCTTACCGATCCAGCAAGGCGGCCTTGAACGCCGCCATGAAGGGGCTTTCGCATGCGTTCGCGCAACGCGGCATCGGCGTCCTGCTGCTGCATCCGGGCTGGGTGAAAACCCGCATGGGCGGTCCCGACGCGACGCTCACGCCCGAGCAGAGCGTCCACGGCATGCGCACCCTGGTGGAGAACTTCAAGCCGGCGATGAACGGGCGCTTTTTCCGCTACGACGGCAGCGAGATTCCATGGTGAAGGAGGGCGCTTTCCTGAGCGGCCCGGCAAGACACCACCAAGTCCCGGTATCAGCGCCCGCCTATTGCCTATTTGTTGCAATTGTAACGATATTAGATACAATTAAAACATATCAGGATAGGAGGACATCATGAATCAGGCGATCTCAGTATTCAATCAATCCGAACACAACCGGGGTGCCTTGGCCAAGATGGTTACCCGCGCCTTCGAGCACTGGAAACTTGGAACCGAGGACCAGTTGGCCATGCTCGGTTTGGCAACCAATAACCGGGCTGCGCTCAGCCGCTACCGCAAGGGGGAACCCTTGGCGGCAAACCGGGATTTGCTGGAGCGCACCGGCCATGTGCTCGCGATCCACAAGAACCTGCGCCTGGTTTTTCCACAGGATCGCGATCTGGCCTATGCGTGGATGACCCAACGCAACCGTGCCTTCGATGGTCGTACCCCGGCCGAGGTCATACGGGAATGGGGCTTCGCCGGGATGCTGGTGGTCCGTGCCTATCTGGATCGGGTGCGCGGTCATTGACGGACGCTTTCTTTGCAGGCTTGCCCCTGGTCGATGTGCATCAGGACCTGGCGCGCAACATCAAATCCATCCGGGTGACCCAGGACCTCTTTGACGACCTTTCCGACGACCCCGCAGACTGGGACGTAGCCCAACAGCATGAACTTGCGACCAAGCCGCCGACCTACGAATCATCCATGCCCGTCATCGACCGTCCCTTCGAGGAGGCCGCCTGGTTCAACGCCATCGAGTTTCCTTTCAAGCACTGGGCGGCCAGTCGCTTCAGCGATGGCAGTTATGGCATCTGGTACGGGTCGGACTCGGTCGAAACCACGGTCCACGAGACCGTACACCACTGGCGCAATGCGTTTCTGACAGATGCAGGCTATGACCAGCTAGTGGTCCGCGGTGAGCGCGAACACATCACCGGTGAGCGCAAGGTGTACTGGGTGCGCTGCGATGCTGCGTTGGTCGACCTGCGGACCAGGGTTGAGGCTTACCCGGACCTGGTTCATCCGTCCAGCCGCCACTTCACCCAAGCGATCGGGGCCCGGCTGCATCGTGAAGGGCATCCTGGCCTGGTGAGCCGCTCAGCCCGCTGCAATGGGGATAATTATGGGGTGTTGAACAAGGCCGTGTTGTCCAACCCTCATGCGTGCTGCTCCCTGACTTACCGGCTGACCCGCGAGGGCGTGGCCGTCGAACGGGAAGTGGGTCAAACCTGGATGGTGCTGGCCTGAGGTTCTTCCGATTGGGGCTGGCCCACATTCATCGGATAGCCATTACGACCCCCATCCAGTACTTCGCATAATGTATATTATGTTAAATAATACATTTGAGTGGACCATACTGTCGTCCTGCAGTCGGCACTACGGGATTACGGAAACCCCTCTCGGGATTTGGGTGGCTACCTCCCCCGGCCGAAATGGCATCCTAGTAATCCGCTGAGACGCAAATCGCGTCAAAGAAACACTGTAGGGTGTGCCATGCACACAAACTTATATCTCGCATGAACGGTATCCCTTTGGGCACGTTCAATGGTGCGTACGTATAACCCCACTAAATCAATGGGTTGCTTGTGTTTCTCAAAAAATCTGAAAACAGCCTGGCGAATTTTCAGGCCTGTTCTTTGGCATCGCTCGGCCGCCGACCGGCCGTTCCTACCGGGAATAGCCGTTGCGGTCACAGAGACTGCGCCTAAAGAGATATTCGCCAGAATCCTGAAATGGGTTTCAATTCTAATGTTCACTATCAAGGTTAGTAATATTCTATAACTTATTGATTTTTTAAGTAGTTGAAAGCGGGTCGCCGCGTCCGCCGACCACCACCGGCCTGCCGCGCAGTTCGGGATGGCGCTTGAGCTCGACCGCGGCAAAGAAGGCATCCATGTCGACGTGGAGGATGCGGCGGCGCTTGTTCATGGTCTGGCGGGTTGTTGATCAACCCCCTCCCCCTCGATGGGAAAGCGTTGGAAAGAGGGGGCTGCGATTGCCTTATGCACCCGCCTGCTTGGGTACAAAAAGCCCGCTGGCCTCGAGCCAGGCGAGGACTTCGTCCGGCATGCGGTCGCGGTTGTCATGCGTCACCTCCCACAGCGTCGCACCCGGCCAGCGCTTCGCTTCGGCGATGAGCCCTTCGCCCTTGCGCGCCACGGTGGCCACGACGCAGTTGCTCGAAGCCAGCAGGCGCCGCATGGCGGCGACAAAGCGCGGCGACAGGCACTCCATCTTGCCAATCTCGTCCACGAGGTAGACCGCCACTTCCGGGCGCGGTGCAAGCAGCGCTTCGGCCCGTGCATCGAGGGCGGCCACGTCGACGCCGTATCTGGATACCCGCGGGCCGCTGAAGTCCACGTGGGCGAAGGTGAGCGCGTGGCCCGCGAAGTCCACCAGGCGGAAGCCGGTGCGCGCCCCCGCCTCCCGCAGTTCCTCCGTGTAGAAGCCGCCCAGCCGGATCCCGTGGAGTCGCTCGGCCACGCGCCGGATCAGCGTGGTTTTGCCCACCCCCGGCATGCCTGTGATGAGCAGCGCACGCCCTGCCCCGCTCATGGGCGCAGCCCCGCCATGGCGTTCACGGTGAGGCCGGACGAGGCGATCAGGATGATTTCCACGGGCCGGTTAATACTTGTCCGGCCACTCGCACACCGCGCGCAGCACGCACTCGGGGCAGCGCGGCTTGCGCGCGATGCAGGTCTCGCGTCCATGCAGAATCATGGCGTTGCCGAACGCAGTCCACTTGTCCCTCGCCACCTGGCGCATGAGCGCCTCCTCCACCGCCTGCGGATCGTCGGAATGTGCGAGCCCCAGGCGATTGCTCACCCGCAACACATGCGTATCCACCGCAATGGCCGGCACGCCGAAGGCATTGCCCAGCACCATGTTGGCTGTCTTGCACCCCACCTCGGGTGGCGTCGTGAGTGCCTCCAGGGTACGCGGGACCTCGCCGTGATAATCCGCTACCAGCTTCTGGCAACAGGCGATGACCGACCGGGTCTTGTTCTTGTAAAAGCCGGTGGAACGAATCTCCTCCTCCAGCACGGCAGGATCGGCCGCGGCATAGTCCCGGGCCTTCCTGTACTTCTTGAAAAGGGGCGCGGTGACTTCGTTGACCCGCGCATCGGTGCACTGGGCGGAGAGGATGACGGCGATCAACAGCTCCAGGGGATTCCTGTAGTGCAGCGCGAGCTTGGGCTCGGGGTATTTCTTGAGCAGCAGCGCAGTGATCTTCCCGGCATCGGCCATGACTCACTCCCGACGAGTGTTTAAAGCATAGAGCATGAAACCCGTCCGGCATGCGACGGCGCGTGCGCCTTCACTCCAAGCAGTGATGATCCAGAGAGTGCGGCGCGCCTGACTGCCGTGTACCGACCGCTCGGCCCGTTCGTTCTTACGGCATGTTGTCAAACCATTGGGGTTGATGCGGTCTGACTATCGGTTGGATAATATTCAAGCCCATGCTTTTGGTCAGTTCATCGGCGTCATTAAGGTGATGCTTGCACAGGCACTGCTTAATATGGGTTATCGCCCAGCGGGGTGGGCCATCGTCTGGGTTCTGTTCAGCCTGACACTGATCTCCTATCTGGGCTGGTGTGTCGGCTGCTTTTTGTATTACCAGTTATATCGTCTTGGACTCCAGGGTTTCTTTAGTCATGCACCGACGGATAGCGCCGTGCGGCTGGGACTACGACCTGGAAAATAAAGGGGGGTTTATGGATATGCAACAACGCAAACAGATGATTCAGATGGCATTTGATACCGTGGCGGAAGGCTACGATCATCCTTCACTCCCATTCTTCCCCCAAACGGCGCAACGAATGTGGAACCATCTCTCGCCTGAACCGAACGCTTGCTGCCTGGATGTTGCCACGGGTACCGGCATGATGGCACTCGAAGCGGCAAGGCATTTACCTACGGGCTCCGTCGTCGGGGTCGACCTATCTGACGGCATGTTGCGCCAGGCTCGGGCAAAGGCGCAGGCTCAGCAACTGCACAATGCAACCTTCCGCCAGATGGATGTGGACGACCTCGATTTCGCCAAGGATCATTTCGATATCGTCACCTGTAGTTTCGGCCTGTTTTTCATGGACGACATGGAAGGTGCAATGCGCCGTCTTGCGCACACAGTGAAGCCCGGTGGGCAAATAGCCATCAGCAGCTTCACGGAAACAGCTTTTTCACCCTTTGCCCCGGCCTTCTTGTCCCTTTATGAAGACTTCGGGAAACAAGTCCCCCCCTTGTCCTGGAAACGTTTAGCCGATGTCGCGGTGATCGAAGAGGTTTATCGTGCTGCAGGCATTACCGATCTTGTTTTTCATCATGAACCGCTGGGTTACGCGCTTCAGTCCGAACAGCAATGGTGGGATATTGTCTGGAACGCTGGTTTCAGGGGACTGCTTAACCAGTTGAGTGAAAGCGAGAGTGAGGCATTCAAGGCACAACATTTGGACACGGTACGCACACTTTGCCGCAACGGGGAAAACTGGCTGGATACCGGCGTGATCATCGCTATCGGAAGAAAAAGAGGCGAATCAAAGGGGTGAGGCGCTTAACTTACTCTGAAAACCTTGGGGCGTTGTGGCGAAAAATGATGCTGCGCCTGGATATTCCACATATCTTTGCGACATGTGCGGATTGACAGGAGCGTGTCCTATCCTCCCCCCCGTCGCTGGTCCAGCCGAATCAGGCCGTGCTTCACTGCCGACGCCAACGTGCGAGAAATAAACTGGACGGAAGGCGGCAGGCCGTATTCATGTCGAAAATGAATCCTCAAGGCGTGGCTCGAGCCAAGCTTAAAGATAGCGGCAACCAGAACGCTGAACTATTCTTCACTGGGTTCCCATGCACACTCATCGTCCTTCATTCATCCTGGAGCTGGCCAATCGGATTTTCGGCGATCCGGCCAAGGCATCCGACTGGCTCGACCGCCCCTGCGTGCAGTTGGGCGGACATACGCCGCGCGACATGGTGGGCAGCGACGATGGCGTGCGTCGCGTCGAGGAGCTTCTGATTCAGCTCGATGACGATCAGCGGCTTGGCCCTGGGTGAGCGGGCCGCCCCCATACAAATGCAATTCGGGAACGGGTTCTGATCAATGCGCTGGATTGCTTGCCGCCGCGCCACGCTCGCGCAACGACGGCCAATCGAATTCACCCTGAAGCCCCCCCAAGCACTTTCCCCACCGCACAGATATTCTTTCCCAGCTCCAACTCCTGCGCCTTGCGCGCGTCCGGGCTGGCCAGCCCGGCATTGGCCCGCTTGATCTCGACATAGGCCTCGGGAAACTCCGGCAGGTTCGCCAGGATGTAGTCGCAGAAGGCCGCCTCGCCCTCGGCCAGCTTGAGCAGGCCCGGATTGCGCTGCTTGAGCTCACCTAGCGTGGCCTGGAAGACACCGTTGCCGTCGCCTGCCGCGATAGTGCTGAAATGGGCCGGCAGCACGAGCGTCTCGTCCGGCAGTTCTGTCATCCGCTTCAGCGAATCGTAGAGCAACGGGGCCCATGCCTCGGCCTTGCCGCCCAGGTCCGGGCGGGCGATCGACTCCAGAAACAGGCTGTCGCCGCTCAGCAGATAGCGCCCCTCGATGAGAAAGGCGACCATCCCCAGGGTATGGCCGGGAAAATGCAGTACTTTCACCTCGGCCGAGCCGACCCGAAACGTTTGCTCTGCCTCCAGCGGGCGATACGCGATGCGGGCGGGCAGCATGTCCATCGGGTGGATCGCGTCATAGGGATGCAGGTGGTAGGGAATGTGATCGCCCTGCCCCAGCGCCGGCCCGCCGCTCAGATGGTCGGCATGCAGGTGGGTATCCAGCACCCGCTCGATCTGCGCCCCCACGGCAGCGGCCATTTCGTGATAGTGCTCGATGTGCCGGCCGGGGTCGAACACCGCGGCGACATGCTCGCTCACCAGCACGTGGCTCAGGCAGCCGCGGGCCGGACGCACCATCTGGAACAGCGAAAAGCGCTCGCTCTCCTCTACGGGGCGCCAGTAGTAAAAGTTACCCCAGGCCTCCATCCCGCCTTCCATGTTCACCGCATCGAAATCCAGGCGGCGCAGCCCTTCGGCCACATAATTGGAAGTATTGCCCTCGGCGCAGACGGCGAGGATGGGCCGGTCATGCGGCAGCTGTTCCATGAGCTGCGCCTGCACCCCGCGCATCACCGCTGCGGTGACATCCTCCTCCTCGCCCTCCAGGTCGAGCAGCTCAAAATAGGGAATATTGAACGTGGGAACGAGATGCGGGCCTTCCACCCGCCAGCGTTCGAACTCGTCCGGGTTGCGGACGTCGAGGATAAACAGCGGCTCGTTGCGCAACAGCCGTTCCCACACCTGCTGCGGCGTCGAGCCGGTCGTGACTTTCTTCAACATGGGACACCTCCTTTCGGAGCCTCCCTACTCCGGAACATCGCGCGGTTCAGGTACCGCGGCATATCGTGTTGACCGAGCGTTTTATCGTATTGAAATATAGACGATGCCTGGCTGTTGTAGATCAGGGAAGCGGACACTAGCCAGCCGACGTGCCGTTTCCGGGTTCCGCCCCGACGCTCTTTCCACCGCAGCCAATCCCAATCCGCGGCTCGGGTGTTGTGCGGCCCGATTTCTCTTTGGACTAAGCTTGGTGAATCGCCCGCAATCATGGAGACAAGCAATGGACGAAGCGATTAGAAACCAGATCCTGGCGCTGCTGGATCAACACCGGATCATGACGATTGCCACCTTGAGGCCGGATGGCTGGCCGCAGGCGACCACCGTCGGCTACGTGAACGAAGGCCTCACCCTCTACTTCCTCTGCGGCCTGGACAGCCAGAAGGCGGCGAATCTGGCGCGCGACGACCGGGTGTCGCTGGCCATCGATCACGACACGCCGGACCTGATGGCCATCACCGGCCTGTCCATGGCGGCACGCGCGCAAGCAGTCGTCGACCGGAACGAAGCCAACAGGATTTTGGGCCTGTTCCCGCTGAAGTACCCTGAAAACATCGCCGTGCCCATACCGATGCCGACGCCGGAGGATGTCAAAATATTCCGCGTGACGCCGACGGTCATCTCCGTGCTCGACTACTCCAAAGGCTTCGGACACACCGAACTCGTCACCTGCTGAGGCGGTGTTTCAAGGCCTCAGGCGCGGCGTCATGTCCGCATAAATCGCAGCACGACTTGGCTGTTCCAGCATCCGCCGGCGAGGCGGGAGCCGGATCCGATGCGATCCAGGGCGTTTGCGCTTGGCGATCCGCCACGCGAGCATCAAGCGGCCGCGCCGTGGGCGATGAAGCCTTACTCCCGGATCTCGGCCTCGACGAGCTTTGCGAGCAACACGAGCGACTCCTGCCACCCCAAGTAGCACGCTTCGACCGGTATGGCATCGGGAATGCCTTCCTGCACGACGCTCAACTCGGTTCCACAGGACACCGCTTTCAGGGACACCGTCGTTGTCATTACCCCGGGGAGGTTCGGGTCGTCGAATTTATCCGTGTAGCAAATCCGTTCGCCCGGGGCGAGCTCGAGATACTCGCCGCCAAACGTGTGGCTTTGCTCCGTGGTGAAGTTCGTGAAAGACATCCTGAACGTGCCGCCGACCTTGGCATCCAGGTTGTGAACCCTGCCCGTGAAACCATTTGGTGGCAGCCACTTGGCCATCGCATCCGCATTCAGGAAAGCGCGATAGACCCGCTCGGTGGGTGCCCGCAGTACGCGGTGAAGACGAACAGTACCGGTAGCCATAATGCATTCTCCTTTCGTTGCCGGTTTCCAGGCGCTTGATCCGCCAAATTCGCAGTGCCGAAAGTGCTTTTCAGGCAGTCCAACAGTTGATCAAGAAGCCCATGGGGTCAGGATATTCATCAAATATAGAGACTGCCGTCATGATGGTGAGAGTGGATCGGTTATGCGGTATCGAAGGTCGCAATTCGACCCGAAAGAGACGGTCAAGGCTTGTTCTATGAACGTCCGTTCATGCGGCGAGAGCTGCCTATTCCAACCCCCACCCCAGACTTCTCGCTAATCGTTTGGCTTCCTTAACAGGTGCATAATCCGCCTACCACCAGTCTCCTTTTCCATAACGTAATAGAGACCGGGCACTGAGAAATTTAAAAATCATCAAGATAAGCCGCCATGACAGCCAAAATGTCCGGCCCCATCGGTCTCTTGATTAACTGTTAGGCCAACAAGGAGACCCTGTGATAGAGAAAGTCGGCCCAATAAAAAATCCGCTAACAATCATTGCGATATTTGCGGCAATTGCAGAGATCAGCGGAACCATCGTTTTGCCATTTATCGACCAGTCGAATCAATCGCTCTACGTTTGGTTCCTTATGGTCTTTCCAATTCTGCTGATCCTACTGTTTTTTCTAACTCTAAATTTCAACCATAAGGTCCTGTACGCACCTTCGGATTACAGGAACGAAGACAATTTTCTTCAGTCGCTTCCGAGGGCATCGTTCACGGAGAAGGTGCAAAAGATCAAAGCAGAATTGGCAGAGGCTGAACCCGAAATTCCTGAGAACCTGCAACCTGAGGATGCGACCCCGAAAGCCCCTTTTCAGGCCAAGCCTGACATTTCGTACCAGACCTTCGTGCGCCGCAGCACGCAAGCGAGCTACATGTTGGCTGAGGAACTCATCTTTCGCAAACTTGCGAGTGAGTTCTCTTCTGATATTCAACGTGAGGTCAAGCTCGGCGCATTAGGAGGACGCTATATCTTTGATGGAATCGTCCGCGACAAGGGCGTCACTACAGTTATTGAGGTTAAGTTCGTTCGGAGCGGTTTCGTTCCAAGCTTGCATTTCAAGGAAACACTTGCACGAATCCAGGAGGCCGTGAAGCTTCTTCCAAAAGAGCAGTCGTCAAATTTCCGTGTCCTGCTTGCAATCGCGACGGAGGAAGTCAACACAATTCAAGAAAAGGTAGCGTCTCAAATTGAGCGCATCAGCAATGACTTTTACTTCCCAATTGACGTACGCTTCTTTAGCCTCGCTGAACTTGAGCGGGAGTTTCAGATTGGGGCCTAACCCGCACTTCGAGTGGGACGCTCCAACAGCCTGCTCAGCCGCCTGTTGGAGCGCCCCTCAAGCTTCACGTTGGCTGACTGCTTAGGGAACGTAGGGCAGACCTTCTTTTTTGTTACCCCGACCGTCAGCTTCTGGCCGATAGTGCGCATAGCACAACCTTCTACTCACGCAATAATGTGATGCACCGGCAGCTTGCTCATCTGCCATTCCCCGGTCTTCACATCGTAGCGGGACGCGGTGAAAGCGTGCCACGCCGCATCGTCCAGCTTCGGAAAATCGCCACGATAGTAGTAGCCCGGCCAGCGGGTTTCCTGCCGGTATAGCGTGTGCCTGAGCACCGCCTCCGAAGTCCAGACCCGGTGGTTGAGTTCCCAGGCTCTCTGGAGTTGGTGGAGGTCCTCGGCGCCGATGTGGTCGAGGTCTTCCTTCAGCATGGTCAGCAGTTCGAGGCCGCGGTCGAGCATCGGCTCGCTGGTCATGTATAGCGTGCTGATGCCGCCGCCGTATTCGTCCATGATCTTCTCCAGCCTTTGCAGGCCGTGCAGCGGCGAGATGTAGCTCGGCGCCACGCTGCCGGCGACGATCTCGTGTCGGCCGATCGCGTGGTTTTGCAGCGGCTTGAAGATTTCTTCCCGTAGCGTGTTGATCTGCGTGTCGTCCACCTGCGGCGTGCTCCCGGCCAGCGCCATGACATAGCGGACCGCCGCCTTGCCCGCGATCCGGCCTTCGGTGAAGGAGCCGGACGAGAACTTGTGGGCGGAACCGCCGATGGTGTCGCCGGCGCCGAACAGGCCTTCGACCGTGGTCATCCGGTTGTAGCCCCACTGGTAATCACCCGGCGCGCAGTCTTCCGGCCCGCTGGCCCAGGCGCCGGAACAGGTGGCGTGGGAACCCATAACGTAGGGTTCGGAGGTGATCAGCTCCGACGGCTTCTCCTTGGGGTCGATGTTCTGCGAGGCCCAGACGACGGCCTGGCCGACCGTCATGTCGAGAAAATCCTCCCAGCCGATTTCCTCCTTCTCCCTGGTATCGATCGCATTCTGGGTGTGCATGTAGATGGGGCCCTTGCCCGCCTTGATTTCCTGCAGCACGGCATGATTGCGCAGGCAGGTCGGCAAGGGCGTGGTCTCCGCATACTTGCCGACGAGGGATTTCATTTCCTCCAGCATCGAGGCTTCGAAACGCTCGCCGTAGGCGTTGGTGGCCATGGCCTTGAGCAGCAGGAACCAGGCGCCGACCGGGCCGTAGCCGTCCTTGAAGCGGGCGAGCACGATGCGGTTCTCCATCTGGATCATCTGGGCGCCGGCGCGCAGGACGAGGCCGTAGGCCGATGCGCTGCTCCAGGGCGCATACCAGGTCCTGCCCATGCCTTCGCCGACCGACCTGGGCTTGAAGATATGGGAGGCGCCGCCGGCGGCGACGACGACCGCCTTGGCCCGGAAGACGTAGAAACTGCCGTCGCGCACGTTGAAGCCGACGGCACCGGCGACGCGGTTGGGATGCGTCGCGTCCATCAGCAGGTGGGTGACCATGATGCGGTTGTGCACCTCGCTGGCTGATTTTCTCGCGGCCTCGGCGATGATCGGCTTGTAGCTCTCGCCGTGGATCATCACCTGCCATTTGCCTTCCCGCAGATACCGGCCGGTCTCCGGGTTCTTCATGATCGGCAGGCCCCACTCCTCGAACAGGTGAACCGTGCCGTCGACGTGGCGGGCGATGTCGTAGATGAGGTCCTCGCGCACCAGCCCCATCAGGTCGCCGCGCGCGTAGCGGACGAAGTCCTCCGGCTGGTTTTCGCCCCAGCGCATGCCCATGTAGCAGTTGATCGCCGACAGGCCGTGGGCGACGGCGCCGCTGCGCTCGATGTTGGCCTTTTCGACCAGGGTGACCTTCAGGTTGCGGCCCCAGTAGCGCGATTCGTAGGTGGCACCGCAGCCGCCGAAGCCGCCGCCGATGACCAGGATGTCGGTGTCGACGAACCGGGTTTTCCGGGAGGAGAACAGGCCCATGGCGTTACCCCTGTTTCGATATGAAAGGCGGCAGGGTCGGCAGCGCCGCCACCATCAGCGCCGCGGGCTCGTGCGCGAGCATCTGAGAGCTCAGGGCATTTGCGTCGGGCGCCGCGTAATCGGATGGCGGCTTGATGGAACCCCAGGGGGTGGTCCGGATCGGGAAGGTGAACGCCTTCTCCCGCCCGTCCCGGTAACGGATCTTCCAGGAGATCGTTCCGTTCGCCTCTTCCCGGAGCACCCTGACGCTGTGGCCCAGCGGTGCGAAGTCGGCAAATCCCCTGACGTCGATCGCATGCTGCGGGCAGGCCTTCACGCACGAGTAGCACTCCCAGCAGAAATTGGGCTCGATGTTGTACGACCTGCGGTAGACGGTGTCGATGTGCATGATGTCGGAAGGACAGATATCCACGCACTCGCCGCAGCCGTCGCAGCGCGTCATGTATGTGAATGTGGGCATCGCTCACCTCTTGGCGTTGTCGGCGTCGGCAGGCTGGACGAACCGTCTGCCTCCTCAACCCGTCTCTGGAAGGCCACCACGGGCTTGTAGAACATGTGGGCGAACTTGGACCAGGGAACCGAAACAAACAGCAGCGTCGTGAAGAAAAGGTAGAGGCCGGCTGCTACCCGGGTCGCCATGGTGTTGCCCGCCAGCGCCACCCACTCGAAAACGAGTGCGAAGGTCAGGCTGGCGAGCAGCGTGACGATGAACAGATCGGCACGCACCAGCCGCCAGGGCGGATGGCCGTCATGCACTACGTTCACCCTGAGAAAGAAGAAAAACCAGTACCCCCCGACGAGCGTCATCAGGACGCCGATGTTCCACAGGATCGGCAGGACAAGCGGCGGATGCGTGTCGGTCGGATAGACGAAAACCATCACGACGGTCGTGATCAGATAGAGCACGAAGCCATAGAACATCAGGACATGGGAAATCCTTCGGTGCTGGTTGCAGAATTCGCCGAACGTTGCGATGTCGTGTACGAGAGTCCTGGCCGCGATGGCGGCCCTATCCGCGGCGCTGAGTGGCTGCTTTGCGGCAGCCTTTGCCCGCTGCCTATCCTGCAGGAAGAAGGTGAGCTTTTTGTCACGCAGAAGATCGAACAGGGTTCCAATGGCAACCGCGAGCACCATCAAAACAATGTAGCCCTGCATGACGGCAGGGGACACGAAATCGGTCAGCGGGGTGAACGGATTGGTGGTGAACATCATGACCTTCCAATGCCAGTCGGCGCCCTCTTGGCGTGGCGGAGGCGCCTTGTCTTGCAGGCGATGCCGGAGTTTGGATATTGAGGCGCTAGGTTGTCCGGAGCGCCAGCCCCTGCGCCAAGCTTAAGAAAAGTGGACCACTTCGTTAAAAAGTAGCACTTATCGAGGTCATGTCAATTGACCCAAGCGGCCGCTCGGGGCAAGGCCGCCGCGCCAGCCGCAGCGCCATGCCCGAATGGATGCCGAAGGCGCGCGATCGCCTGCCTATTGAAAGGCGGCGCATGCGGGCTACGGTACTGAGGCTGCACGCGAAGGCTGGAGCCGGCCGTCGATGCTGTCGGCGTCCATCGGATGGGCGAAGAAATACCCCTGGTATTCGTGGCAATCCTCGTGCCGCAGCAGCGCCAGCTGCTCCGCCGTTTCCACGCCTTCCGCAATCACTGAAAGCCGCAACGCCCGGGCCAGCGCGATGATGGCCCTGACGATGGCCAGGTCGTCGTTATCGGTCGCCAGATCACGCACGAAGGACTGGTCGATTTTTACCCGGTCGATCGGAAAGCGCTTGAGGTAGCTGAGGGAGGAATAGCCGGTGCCGAAATCGTCGATCGCCAGGGTGACCCCGAGGCGCTTGAGGTCATTGAGGGTGCGGAGCGTCTCGTCGCAGTGCTCGAGCAGGATGCTTTCCGTTATCTCCAGTTCGAGCGCCTGCGGCGGGATGCCGGACGACGCGATCGCTTTGCTGACCGTGTCCGGGAACATCGGGTCGCGGAACTGGCGCGAGGCGACATTCACCGACAGGGTCAATTCGACATGGCCGGCGTCGCGCCAGCGCTTCAGCTGCGTGCATGCCGTTTCCAGCACCCACTTGCCGATCGGGACGATGAGCCCGGTGTCCTCGGCCAGCGGAATGAACTGCATCGGCGAGATCAGATTCCCCGCAGGGTCGCGCCAGCGCAGCAGCGCCTCGACGCCGGTGATGCGATCACTGCGGGCGTCGACCTGCGGCTGGTAATGCAGAAAAAACTCGTGGTTGTCGAGTGCGCGGCGCAGGTCGGTTTCCATTCGCAGCCGCGCCTGCACGCTGGCGGTCATTTCATGGGAATAAAACTGGTAGTTGTTGCGGCCGCTTTCCTTGGCGTGATACATGGCTGAATCGGCGAATTTCAGCAGCGAATCCGCGTCCTCCGTGTCCGCCGGGTATAGCGCGATGCCGATGCTGGCGCCGGTAAACACCTCGCGGCCGTCGATGGCGACCGGCGCGGTGAACTGCGACAGCACTTTCTGCGCAAGTTGGGCAACATGCTGGATGTCGGCGACGTCGGCGAACACCAGCGCAAACTCGTCACCGCCGAGGCGCGATACCGTGTCGCCGCCACGGATGCTGTGCTGCAGGCGGGTGGCGATCTCGCGCAGCAGGCAATCGCCCGCTTCGTGGCCCAAGGTGTCGTTGACGATCTTGAAGCGGTCGATGTCCAGCAGCATCAACGCGACCAGCCGGCTGCGGCGCCTGGCATCGGTCAGCGCCTGATGCAGGCGGTCGTTGAACAGAATGCGGTTGGGCAGCCCGGTCAGGCTGTCGAAATAGGCAAGCCGGTGCAGCTCCGCCTCGGTCTGCTTGTATTCGCTGATATCGATGAAGGCGACCACCGAACCGACCAGCATGCCGCTCTGGTACATGGGGTGCGACCAGAATTCAACCGGGAAACTGCTGCCGTCCGCGCGCCAGTGCACCTCGTCGTTGCGATGGCAGGCCTGCCCAGCGAGGGTGGCGACGCGCACCGCGCAGTCTTCCAGCGGATAGGGGCGCCCATCGGGGTGGGTGTGGTGGATCTGATCGTGTATGCGCCTGCCGATCAGGTCGTCTTCGCTCGCATACCCGAGCATGCGCACGCAGGCCGGATTGGCGAAAGTGCAAATGCCCTGCGTGTCCACGCCGTAGATGGCCTCGGAGGTGGAATCCAGCAGCAGGCGCACGCGTGCCTCGCTGTCGCGCAAGGCGTTGAGCGTGGCAAGGGTTTTTGTCTGCATGTCGTTGGTAGACGCGACCAGCACATCCAGTTCGTCTGGCGTCGACGTGGGCGCGCGCGCCAGGGCGAGCGGCGCGACGGGCGCGGCCGGGTCGGTATTGCGCAGGTGATCGGCAACGGCGGCCAGATGGCGGGTGATGAGGCGATGAAACAGCACGAAAATAAACAGCGCCACCAGCAAGGTGCGCAGCGCGTTGCTCAGCAGCACCTGGATCGCCTCGCGCATGAGTTGCACGTAAATGTCTTCCAGGGTGGCCACCACGGTCAGCGTGCCGATTTCCCGCGACTGGCCGAGATGCTCGTAATACATGACGTAGCGGCGCTCGATCATGCGGCCCGCGTCGCGCTGACCCACCTGCGTGTGGAGCCGGTCCTTTTCATGAACGGCCGCGTAGACGATGTTCGGTAGCCGCAGCATGCCTTCGAGTTGGAGCCGGATTTCCTTGTCGTTCGTCGCCCACAGCGATTGCGTGAGCGTCGGCAAGTGCACCTCGCCGATCTGCCGGAACTGGGCTTCGACGCCATCCAGATCGCGCCGGTATTCCTGGTAGATCTGAACCGCTGTCATCACCAGGATGATCGACGCGCTGAACAGAACGATGGCGACGGTGAGCCGGCGCGCCAGCGGCGATTTCCAGGGGCGGTAGAACGTTGCACGGCTCACTTGACGGGGGACTCTGCGAGCGAAAGCACCTTTTCGCGATAGAGGCGATCGTACAGCCCCTCGGCCTTGATTGCGCGCAGGGCTTCCGCGACTTTTGGCACCAGCGCGACGTGGCGCCTGTTCAGGTAGATAAACATCTCCCGTGTGGCGAGCGGCGGCTCGAGCGCGTATACGCCCTTCAACCCCTGGCGCCGGATCAGGCCCAGGCCCTGCCAGCGCGCATACAGCGCGACTTCGATGCGGTCAAACTGGAGCTGCCGGAACAGCTGCGCTGAATCTTCCGCGGTGACAACATGGGGCGCCCCCGCGAATTGCTGCTCATAGATCTTCCAGCCCCGGATGTGCCCGACCGGGCGCGTGCGCAAGGTCTCCCAACGCGCCGGCAGCGCGGCGTCTTTGCTGAACGCCGTGAATTCCCAATCAATCAGTTTTTCCGGCACGCGCACCAGGTTCGGGTATTGCGCTTCGAGCCCGGCGATGCGGGCCATATCCCCGTCCTCGATCCCTGCATTGGCGTTGATCAGCCCGCGTTCCGCCGGCAGCCTCACCAACCGCAGCCGGACCCCTGCGCGGCGAAAGGCCTCGCCGGCAACGGCATCGAGAAAGCCGCTGCCGTCCGCGGTCGTGAGCGGCGGCTCGTTGGTGTCATTGAGCACGAGCAGCGGCACTTCGGCGCGGGCCATGCCCGCCATCAGCAGCAAGGCCCCGGCAATTACCACCGAAAATGTAGTTTGCATCACAACTGTCCGGATAACCGCCCGCTGTCTGTAGCAGACAGACGTCAGGCCTCCAGGAAACGGGTCGGCCTGCTTAATAATTTTGTGCGCGACGCGGCGTTTAACTTAACTGATTTCGTCGATCCACGCCATCTGGATCGCTTCGAGGATTTTCTCGCCGGAATGCTCGGGGTTGTCGTCAAAGTCCGGCAGTTCCATCACCCAGCGATGCAGGTCGGTGAAGCGGAGGGTGCGCGGATCGATTTCGGGGTGGGCTTCGGCGAGTTCGATGGCGATGTCGAGGGAATCCGTCCACTTCATTTCAATGACCTTCCTTGACCATGTTGATGGTGTACTTGGGAATCTCGATCACCAGGTCGCTGCCGTTGACGCGCGCCTGGCACGACAGCCGCGACTGCGGTTCCAGCCCCCAAGCCTTGTCGAGCAGATCATCCTCTTCTTCGGTGGAAGCTTCCAGCGAATTGAAGCCTTCGCGCACGATGACGTGGCAGGTGGTGCAGGCGCAGGACTTTTCGCAGGCGTGCTCGATCTCGACGCCGTTGGCGAGCAGGGTATCGCAAATGGTGTCGCCGGGTTTGGCGTCGATGACGGCGCCTTCAGGGCAGAGTTCGACGTGGGGCAGTACGATGAGTTGGGGCATGGCTTTTTTTGAATACGGCTGAATTGGATACGCTCAGGCAGCTTGGGCGTGTTGGCTGGGCAGTGCTTGTAACACACCGTCCCAGAAAAGAAGTCGGGCGTTGACCGCGGTTTCGGCCGCCGCTTCGGCTTCGAGCCTAACCCGCAGGAATTCGATGAAATGAGCGTTCAACATGATGGTTTCAACCGGCTCAGCCGAAGGTTTCCAGTTTCTGCCCAGCCATCGCCCGGCGCACGTTTTGATCCATGCGACGCTGGGCAAATTCGGTGGAGGCCGCATTCAGCGCCTCGATGCTGCGCTTGATGGCCAGATGATCGGTGCCGGTAAGCAGGTTTTCAAGGGCTGAAATACTGGCTTCGATCGCCGTGGTTTCGGCCGCCTGGAGCAGCGCACCGTCTGCCGCCATGGCCGCGCGGGTGGCGGCAATCAGGCCCTGCGCGTCGACGATCTGCTCGTTGAGCGCGCGTGCAAACATGTCGCCCTTGGCGTGGGTGAAGGCATCTTTCAGCATGCGGGTGATGTCGTCGTCGGCCAGGCCGTACGATGGCTTGATCTGCACGCTGGCTTCCACCCCGCTGCTCTGCTCGCGTGCCGATACCGACAACAGGCCGTCGGCGTCGACCTGGAAGGTGACGCGGATGCGCGCTGCGCCCGCCACCATCGGCGGGATGCCGCGCAGCTCGAAGCGCGCCAGCGAGCGGCAGTCGGACGCCAGTTCTCGCTCGCCCTGCAGCACGTGCACGCTCATCGCGGTCTGGCCGTCCTTGAAGGTGGTGAACTCCTGCGCGCGCGCGGTGGGAATCGTGGTGTTGCGCGGGATGACTTTTTCCGTGAGCCCGCCCATGGTTTCGAGGCCCAGCGACAGCGGAATGACGTCGAGCAACAACCAGTCGTCGCCGGCGCGGTTGCCCGCCAGCACATCGGCCTGCATCGCAGCGCCCAACGCGACAACCTTGTCGGGATCGAGGTTGGTGAGCGGCGTCTGCTTGAAGAAATCGGCGACGGCCTGACGGATGCACGGCATGCGGGTGGAGCCGCCGACCATCACCACGCCCATGACCTCGTCGACCGCCAGGCCGGCGTCGCGCAGTGCCTTGCGGGTGGGCGCCAGCGTCTTGCTGACGAGACTGGCGGTCATGGCGTTGAACGCGGCCTGGGTCAGCGTCGCGTCCATCATTTCGCCGGTCGACAGCACCGCGGTGACGCGCACTTCGGTGTGTTCGGTCAGCGCTTCCTTGGCGTCGCGCGCCTTAGTCAGCAACAGCCGCATGTCGCCCGCAGACAGCGGTGCAAAGCGGCCCTGCTCGATCATCCAGCAGAACACGCGCTGGTCGAAGTCGTCGCCGCCGAGCGCCGAGTCGCCGTGGGTGGCCAACACTTCGAACACGCCCTTGGACAGCTTCAGAATCGAGATGTCGAAGGTGCCGCCGCCGAGGTCGTACACTGCGTAGACGCCTTCGGACGCGTTGTCGAGGCCGTAGGCAATCGCAGCGGCCGTCGGCTCGTTCAGCAGGCGCAGCACGTTGAGACCCGCCAGTTGCGCGGCGTCCTTGGTGGCCTGACGCTGGGCGTCGTCGAAATACGCCGGCACGGTGATCACCGCGCCGACCAGTTCGCCGCCCATCCCGGCTTCGGCACGCTGGCGCAGCACCTTGAGGATTTCGGCCGAGACCTCGACCGGGCTTTTCACGCCGGCGGCGGTTTTCAGCTGCACCATGCCGGGCGCATCGACAAAGCGATAGGGCTGGCTGGCGATGTCGTCGATGTCGGCAATGCCGCGCCCCATGAAGCGCTTCACCGACGCGATGGTGTTGTGGGGATCGAGATTCTGCGCAGCCTGGGCGGCGTATCCCACCTCGACGTCGCCGTTGGCGTGGTAACGCACCACCGAAGGCAACAGCGAATGACCGGCTTCGTCGTCCAGCACTACAGCGAGGCCGGAGCGCACCGTGGCCACCAGCGAATTGGTCGTGCCCAGATCAATCCCCACCGCCAGCCGGTGCTGGTGCGGGGCGGTGGACATGCCGGGTTCGGCAATTTGCAGCAAAGCCATCTTAACTTTCCAGTTCTTCGTAGACGTCGCCCACTTCGGCGATGAGTTTGTCCATGAATCGCAGCTGGCGCACCGCTTCGGAAGCCGCCGCAAAATCGTGTGCCGTGTCGATCAGTTCGGCCAGTTGTGCCTCGATGCGGCGATGGGCGGCGCGCAGGTCATCGGTCAAGGCATCCAGCGCCGCCATACGCTTGCCGGCACGCGCCTCCTCGATGGCCTCGCGCCATTCCATCTGCTGCATCAGGAAGGCCGGCGCCATTTTGGTATTGCTGGCATCGAGCGCGTCGATGCCCTGCAATTTCAACAGATACACGCCGCGGTTCACCGGATGCTTGAGCGTCTGATAGGCCTCGTTCACCTGCGTCGCCCACTGCATCGCCACCCGCTGCTCGGCTTCCGGCTGCGCGGCAAAACGGTCCGGATGCACCGTGTTTTGCAGCTCGCGGTAGGCCGCGTCGAGCTGGTTCCGGTCAAGCGCATACGATTGCGGCAGACCGAAAAGTTCGAAGTGGGTTTGGGAAAAATCCATTGTCAGGGGTCGGGGGTCAGGATTCAGGGGGCTTTGTTGCTGCGCGTCTTTTAAACGCCGCAGCCAAAGACCGCACAAGAAACCCTGCCCGCTGAATCCTGGCCCCTACAATTAAATGTTGAATGACTCGCCGCAGCCGCACTCGTTCTTCACGTTCGGGTTGTTGAACTTGAAACCTTCATTCAGGCCTTCGCGGGCGTAGTCGAGCTCGGTGCCGTCGATGTAGGTCAGGCTTTTCGGGTCGACGAACACGGTCACGCCATGGCTGGTGAACACCTCGTCGCCTTCCGGCACCTCATCGGCAAACTCCAGCTTGTAGGCCATGCCGGAGCAGCCGGTGGTGCGCACGCCGAGACGGATGCCGACACCCTTGCCGCGTTTGGCAATGTAGTTGGTAACGTGTTGCGCTGCGCGCTCGGACAAGGTCACCGCCATGGCTTACTCCAGACCTTTTTTCTGCTTGTAGTCGGCGACCGCGGCCTTAATCGCGTCTTCGGCCAGGATCGAGCAGTGGATCTTCACCGGCGGCAGCGCGAGTTCCTCGGCAATCGCCGTGTTCTTGATTTCCATCGCCTGGTCGAGGGTCTTGCCCTTGACCCATTCGGTCACCAGCGAGCTTGATGCAATCGCCGAGCCGCAGCCGTAGGTCTTGAACTTGGCGTCCTCGATCAGGCCATCGGCGCCGACCTTGATCTGCAGCTTCATCACGTCACCGCATGCGGGCGCGCCCACCATGCCGGTGCCGACACCGTCGTCTTCCTTGGCGAAGGAACCGACGTTGCGGGGGTTTTCGTAGTGGTCGAGTACTTTTTCGCTGTAGGACATGGTGGTTCTCCTTTACTTCAACTTAGTGTGCAGCCCACTGCACGGAATTCAGATCAACGCCTTCCTTGAACATTTCCCACAGCGGGGAAAGCTCGCGCAGTTTGCCGATCTTTTCATGCAGCAATTTAATTGCGTAGTCGACTTCTTCCTCGGTGGTGAAGCGGCCGATGGAGAAGCGGATCGAGCTGTGCGCCAGT
>DATMWS010000034.1:0-4375 GCA_035562135.1 Thiobacillus sp.
GCACCCAGCCGCGCCGCCACTGCGCGCGCGGCAATGCGGCGCGGCTGGGTGCAGCCGATCAGCTTGCCGGGACGCGCCGCCTCTGATCCCAGCCTGGCTTCCAGGCACATCTTGGGAATCTGCGTGGTCTTGCCCGAGCCGGTCTCGCCGCACAGGATCAGCACGCGGTTGGTCTGCAGCGCGGCGAGGATGTCGTCGCGGCGCGCGCTGACCGGCAGGTCGGGGTAATGAATAGGAATGTTGGCAGTCAAAATTCAAAAACCGGGTTGTCCGCGAAGGACGCGAAGGGCCGCGAAGAAAACCCAATCGTTATTTGGGGCACGAACCGGGTCGGTTTCATTGCCCTTCTTCGCGGTTCTTCGCGTCCTTCGCGGATGAAAAAGGGTTTACTTGTTCTGGATATACCGCGCGTCATCGAAGGTTTCCAGCCAGGCCGGGCGATACACCGCCATCACCGTGATCGCCATGCCGGTGGAAAACGCCTCCGCCCAGCTGATCAGCAGGGTGGCATACGGCGTGTAGTGGGCGAGCAGGTAATCGAGCGGGTAGGCGCCGGCCACCGACATCAGCGCAGTGGTGGCCAGACCGATCGCCGCCGCCGAAAGCGCCGCGCCGAAAAAGCCGTTGCCCAGCACGTAAACAAAAAAATGGTTCGACAGCCGCCGTTCCAGCAGGCGAAAAACGCCCCAGCTCACCGCCGCAGGGAGCGCCGCCATCAGCAGCGCATCCACGCCCAGCGCGTTCCAGCTGCCGCGCCCGAACGTCGCGTTGACCAGCAGGATCAGCACGCCGGCAAAGGTGGCGCGCCAGAAGCCGAACATCAGCGTCAGCGCCGCCATGCCGTACAGATGAAACGGCAGCCCCGGCTTGATGCCGGTGCGGATCTGCCACAGCGCCAGCACCGCCACGGTGGCGCCGAGAAACAGGTTCAGCCGCGGGGGTTCGGCGAGCCGCCGCCAGTCGCCCGACATCAGCCAGCGCCAGGCCAGAAAGGCCAACCCCAGCCAGCCAACAAGATGAAATGATTCGGGCAACAATGATGCAGATAAGCCCGGCGCGGTAAAATTCATGGACAGATTTTACGCGATGCACCCTTTCTTCGAGCCCCAGCCATGTCCGCCAGCCCCGTTCCCCAATCCTCCAACGCTCCGCTCAGCGACGATGAGATCGACGCGCTGGCCGACCTGGCCGACCTCATCGACGAACGCACCGACGTGCCGATCTCGCTGGAAGGCATGGACGGCTTCATCACCGCACTGGTCTGCAGCCCACGCGCCATCCCGCCCGCGGAATATTTCCCGGTGCTGCTCGAGCGCGAAGACGGCCTTGCTACGGTGTTCGAGGACGAGGCCGACGAGGCGCGCTTTCTGGCGCTGTTCAACCGCCGCCGCAACGAGATCGCCCGCGCGCTCGCCGCCCCGATCGAAGACCTGGCCGACCCCAAGGCGCTGTCGCCGCTGGTCATGGACTGGAAGGGCCTGCTGGCCGAACTGCCGCCGGCCGAGGCCAAGCGCCTGCAAGCCGCTGGCATCCCGCCCTATGCCCAGCTGTGGGCCGCCGGTTTCCTGCTGGCGGTGGAACACTGGGAGGACGACTGGGCCCTGCCCGCAGGCAGCAAGGACGAAGCCTTCGTCGACGAAGTGCTCGACCCGTTTTACGTGCTAGCCGCGCCGCTCGACGAGCTCACCCCCGAAGAGCGCACCGTCCGCCGCGAAGACCACCTCGCCATGGCCCTCTGGGGTGCCTACGAACTGCGCGAATTCTGGCTCGACCGCGGCCAGGCCCCGCGCAGCTGAATTCTTGTAACGTGTTACCTGTAACTTGAAGAAATGAACCTCGTCCTCTTCGATCTCGACAACACCCTGCTCGCCGGCGACTCCGACTACGAATGGGGGCAATTCCTCATCGCCAAGGGCGCGGTCGACGGCCCCCATTACGAAGCCAAGAACAAAGCCTTTTACGAGGACTACAAGGCCGGACGGCTCGACATCTACGCCTTCCTCGCGTTTGCCCTGCGCCCGCTGGCCACCCACACGCGCGAACAGCTCGACGCCTGGCGCGCCGAATACATGGAAACGCGCATCAAGCCGATGATCCCCCAGGCCGCGCGTGATCTGGTGAACAAACACCTGAACGAGGCCGACCTGGTTGCCGTCATCACCGCCACCAACAGCTTCGTCACCGGCCCGATCGCGAAGGAATTCGGCATCCCGCATCTGATCGCCACCGACCCCGAGGAAATCGACGGCCGCTTCACCGGCGAAGTGGCCGGCACCCCCTGCTTCCGCGAAGGCAAGGTCGTCCGCCTTGAACACTTCCTCGAAGCCCACGGCACCCGGCTGGACCGCCTCGGCAGCAGCTGGTTCTACAGCGACTCGCACAACGACCTGCCGTTGCTGGAAAAAATCCAGCACCCCGTCGCCGTCGACCCCGACCCCACGCTGCGCACCTTCGCGCTGGAAAAAGGCTGGCCGGTGATTTCACTGCGGGGCGCGTGAGACGCACACCCTGCGGTCCGGGGACCAACAGCGCGGGTGTCGTTCGACCAAGCCGTTTCTGAATGGTTAATTAGTACTAATTTGTTTAACGATAAGGAATAAATTCTATTTATCTTTCGTCTTCTTCACTACAGAGCCCCAACTCAGGGTTCGGCAACCGTAATGGAGGAGAACCCAATGATGAGTCACAATGCAAAGCAGCTATTGCTCGGGGCGGCGCTTAGCGCTGCAATGACTGCGGCAGCCTATGCGGATAGTCAAATCACCATCATCCAAACCGGTGATTTCCACGGCCACCTCACCGATCGCCCGAATCTGCGCAGCAACGCGGACTATCCCGACCAGAGGGTCGGTGGACTGGCGCGCATCGCAACCAAGATCAAGCAAATCCGCGCCGGCAAGGGCGGCTCCGGCAAGACGCTGCTGATGCACACCGGCGACACCATTCAGGGTTCCGGCGAGGCGCTGTACACGCGCGGCCAGGCCATCGTCGACGTGGTCGACATGCTGGGCATCGATGCCTACACGCCGGGTAACTGGGACTTCGTCTACGGCCCGCAACGCTTCAAGGAATTGTTCGCAACCCCGCTGAATCCAAACACCCGGTCGCATCACGAGGATGATGACGGTGAGGAGCACAAAGGCAAGGCTGCTCCTCGTCCAGCCGGTACCCGTTGGGGCGGGCTGGTGTCGAACGTGTACCAGACCGACGACACCGCTCCGAAGCGTCCGACGGCCGTCGGTTCAGCGCAGGACGAGAACGTTTCCGCGTCCGAATACGATACCTGGGCTAACTGGTATCTGACGAATGGCAAGCGAATACTGCCGCCGTACACGCTGAAAACCGTCAACGGCGTCAAGATCGGCATCGTCGGCTGCACCACCAGCCGCGGCCCGCAAGTGGTCGGCAGCTGGGTTACCACGGGCCTGGAATTCACCGACTGCTCACGCGAAGTGCCGAAGTTCGCCGAGATGGTTCGCGCCAAGGGTGCCGAGCTGGTCGTGCTGATTTCCGAGATCGAGATCGGTCGCAACATCCAGATCCTCAAGCAGAACATCACCAAGCCGGAACAGCATGTCGATCTGGTGCTGAACTCGGACATGCATGAGGAAACGTTGGAGCCGATCAAGGTTGCCAACGGCGCCGGCAAGGAGACCTGGATCATGGAAGCCGGCCAGGACGGCACCTTGGTCAATGAAATCACCCTCTCGGTGCATGCCGGGCAGGTGACCGGCATGGAACACACGGCGCATCGCATCGACGACCGCATCAAGGAAGACAAGCAGGTGGCCAGGAAGGTGGCGGAAGTGCGCTATCCGTACAACGAGGGCTTCAATGCGCCGATCCCCTGCAATGCGAGCAGCCCCTACTGGAACCCCTTCACCGAGGCGACCTGTCTGAACGGGCCGCTGAGTGAAGTCGTGGGTCGTACCGAAGTCGCGCTCCATCGCAGCAACTACACCCACGAGGAGATGGCTGCCACCATCGAAGGCAGCTCGCATGACTTCATCGCCGATGCCATTCGCTGGTGGGCGAAGTCGGACCTGGCCACGCTACGCGGCTTCCGCTACGGGACGCATGTCGCGCCTGGCGACATCACCCGCAACGACCTGTTCCATTTCGTGCCCATCGGTCCGCGCGTCGGCAAGGCCTCGCGGGTGGTTCCGAACCAGATCCGCAACCAGATCGACAACTCGTCGCTGGCGGTACTCAGCAGTGATCCGAACACCCCGGTCATACCGCTGCCGAGGTATAACAACGCCTATGGCACAAACGGACAAGAACCCGGTGCAGGTTGGCCGAAATATGGTCTGTCTGGCAGCCCGATGGGCTTCGGCGGCGGTTGGCTGTTCGCATACAGCGCGGAAGGGTTCTA
>DATMWS010000035.1:0-7060 GCA_035562135.1 Thiobacillus sp.
AAAATCAACGTGCGCTTCATCGCCGCCACCAATCGCGACGTGCAGGACATGGTGAAACAGGGCGGCTTCCGCCAGGAAGTGGTGGGCGAGCAGCGGCACGTCTTCCTTGCGCGCCGAGAGGGCGGGGATGTGCAGGTTGACAACGTTGAGGCGGAAGTAGAGATCCTGGCGGAAGCCGCCCTGTTTCACCATGTCCTGCACGTCGCGATTGGTGGCGGCGATGAAGCGCACGTTGATTTTTACCGGCGTGGTGGCGCCCAGCGGCAGCACTTCCTTTTCCTGGATCACGCGCAGCAGCTTGACCTGCATGGTGGGCGACATTTCGGTGATTTCGTCCAGAAATAGCGTGCCGCCGCTGGCCGCTTCCAGCAGACCCTTCTTGTCGGCGTGGGCGCCGGTGAAGGCGCCCTTGACGTGGCCGAACAGCTCGTTGGCCAGCAACTCCTCGTTGAAGGCGCCGCAGTTCACCGCCACAAAGGGGCCTGATTCGCGCCGGCTGTGATGGTGCAGGTAGCGCGCGAACAACTCCTTGCCGGTGCCGGATTCGCCGGTGATGAGGATGTTGCAGTCGGTCGGCGCGACCTGCCGTGCCATGTCGAGCAGGTGCTGCATGTGGCTGTCCTGGGTCAGGATGCGCACCGTTCCCTGGTAGCTTTCCACCTGCTTTCTGAGGCTGCGGCTTTCGCACCTGAGGCGGATTTTTTCCAGCGCTCCGGCCACCACTTCGCGCACCTCATCCAGCCGGTAGGGCTTGGCCAGGTAGTGGAAGGCGCCCTGCCTCATCGCCTCGACGGCGGATTCCAGCGTGGCATGGCCGGTGATCAGGATGACTTCGGTGCCGGGATGGCTTTCGCGGCAGCGCTTGAGGATCTGCATGCCGTCCACCTTGTCCATGCGCAGCTCGCTGAGCACCACGTCGAAAGGCTGTTTCTCCAGCAGGGCCTGGGCATTGCTGCCGCTCTGGGTGGCGGTGACCGCGTAGCCCGCCTTTTTCATCGCCTGTTCCAGGTTTTTCAGGGCGACTTTTTCGTCGTCCACGATCAGAAGCTTGCCGGTCGTCATGCGCTCTCCATTCATTCGCGCCCAAGATTGTTGCATGCTGCAATAAGCGCATGCTGATTGCAACAAGTTGGGCGATTGTCTTTTAACCTAGATTTAACAAAGGTGCGGTTACCGATCCATGACAAGCGCTTCCCGACTAGCCATCCAAGCGTTGCGTTCTGCAACAGTTCGTAGTTAATTTAAAAAGCCGCGTTTAAGCTGTTTCCTCTGACTGGTCATACACTTGGGTGGATTCATCCGGGCTGGCACGCTTGCTGCGTTTAGGAAGCGTCCCCATAGCAAGCGCCCAGGAATGACCCACCCCGGCAAACAACGAACCGTATTGCTTGCCGTCCGCGAAGGGCATGTGGATCCGCGTCTGCTGACTTCCGCGCTGTCGCTTTGCCGCCGTCTCGAGGCCGACCTGGAAATTCAGGTCATCGCCGCCAGCGAAACACCACCGGCCGAGATGAACGATTTTCTGGACTCGCTGCGCAAGGCGGGCCTGCCTTTCAGCCTCGACGTGAAGCCCAGTCTGCGGCGGCGCGACCTGGTCGACTATGCCAACGCCCACGAACACATCGCGGCGGTGGTGATCGACTCGCGCGAAGGCTGGGAAGCGCTGGCCCAGGACCGCAGCAGCGACCCGTGGAAACACCTGGCCTGTCCGCTGGTGACCGCCGCCACGCACGACAAGAAACAAGCCTGATCCGACCCGCAATTAACTGACCAAAAATACATCCATGCCTGCCTTCCTGACCAAATTCCTGCCTTTCCTGCGCTGGTTCCCCATGAAGGGCGACGTGCTGAAGGCCGACTTTATGGCGGGCCTGACCGTCGCCCTGGTGCTGATTCCGCAATCGATGGCCTACGCGCAACTGGCCGGGCTGCCTGCGTACTACGGACTGTATGCAGCCTTCCTGCCGGTAGCGGTGGCGGCCTTGTGGGGCAGTTCGAGCCAGCTCGGCACCGGGCCGGTCGCGGTGGTGTCGCTGCTGACGGCCTCGTCGCTGGCGGTGCTGGCAGCGCCCGGCTCCGACCAGTTCATCGCGCTGGCCATCATGCTGGCGCTGCTGGTGGGCATCATGCAGTTGCTGCTCGGCGTGTTCAAGCTGGGGGTAATCGTCAACTTCCTGTCGCACCCGGTCATCGTCGGCTTCACCAACGCGGCGGCCATCATCATTGCGCTGTCGCAGGTGTCCAAGCTGTTCGGCGTGCCGATGGGGCGCAGCGAGCATTTCATCAACGACATCGTCGGCGTGCTCAGGCTGATCGGTGATACCCATCTGCCAACGCTGGCGATGGGTGCGCTGGCCATTGCCATCATGTGGAGCCTCAAGAAATATGCCCCCAAACTTCCCGGCGTGCTGATTGCCGTGGTGGTGACGACGCTGCTGTCATGGTCGCTCGGTTTCGAGCGCAACGCAGCCGGCGCGCCTGAGCAAATCGCCGACCCCGAACTGCTGGCCGTGGTGCAGCAGGGCATGGGTGCCGCCAAGCGGGTGGACGAGCTGAACGCGCAGATCGGCAATAAATCGGCCGCGCTGAAGGCTGCCGAAAAATCCGACCGCGAGAACAACATCGGCACGGTGCAAACGGAGGCTGAACTGTCGCTGTTGCGGATCGACCTGCGTGACGCAGAAGCCGCGCTCGCCAGGGAAAAGGCCGGGCTGCGCCACCTGCAGGTGGTGCGCAGCACGGATGCGAGCGGCGCGACGCTGGCGATTTATGCGGCCGACAGGGCGCCGCAGGACGTGACGCTGGATGAAACGCGCTACCGCCTGCGCAAGCTCAGTGCCAATGGCTTCCAGCTGGTGGGCGGCGGCGAAGTGGTGGGCGCCATCCCGGAAGGCCTGCCCAGCGTCAAGATGCCCAGCTTCAGCCTGGACGCGCTGGGTTCGCTGCTGTCGGCTGCGCTGGTGATTTCGCTGGTGGGTTTCATGGAGGCGATCTCCATCGCCAAGGCCGTAGCGGCCAGAACCAAGCAGCGCATCGATCCCAACCAGGAGCTGATTGGCCAGGGCCTGGCCAACGTGGTGGGCAGCTTTACCCAGGCGTTCCCGGTCTCGGGCTCGTTCTCGCGCACGGCCGTCAACATGAATGCGGGTGCCAAAACCGGCATGAGTTCGGTGATCACCGCGCTGATCGTGCTGGTCGCGCTGCTGTTCCTGACCCCGCTGCTGTACCACCTGCCGCAGGCGGTGCTGGCCGCCATCATCATCATGGCGGTGGTCGGTCTGGTGAACTTCAAGGCGGTCAAGCATGCCTGGCAGGCCAGCCGCCACGACGGCATTGCCGCCGGGGTGACCTTCATCGCCACGCTGGCCTTCGCGCCGCATCTGGACAAGGGCATCATGGTCGGTGCGGGCCTGGCACTGGGCCTGTACCTGTATCGCACCATGTCGCCGCGCGTCGCCATTCTCGGCCGCTACAAGGATGGCACCCTGCGCGACCTCGGGGTGAATCCGGATCTGCCCACCAGCAAGCACGTGGTGGCGATCCGCTTCGACGGCTCGCTGTACTTCGCCAACGTCTCCTACTTCGAGGACGCAGTGCTGGAGGCCGTATCCAACCACCCTGATGCCAAGTACGTCCTGGTCGTGGGTGACGCCATCAATCAGCTGGACGCGTCCGGCGAAGAGGTCATTCATCACCTGGTCGATCGCCTGAAGAGCGCAGGGATCACCCTGGTGTTCAGCGGCCTGAAAAAACAGGTGCTGGATGTGATGCGCGCCACCGGGCTGTTCGATGCGATCGGGCAGGACAAGTTTTTTGCCACGGTAGACCAGGCGATAGCCGCGATTTACGAGCAGCTGGGTGAAAATGCGGCGGACGATCTTTTCTGTGCAATCAAACCGGCTGCATGATGAAGCAGGTTTTCGGGCCGCGCTCAGGACGGGCGCGGTGACACCGGCGCGACAGGCTTAAATATGATGGAAACCCTTCCTCTGCTTCCTCCCGATCCGGTCCAATGGGCCTGGGGTGTCGTGCTGTTCTGGCTGGCACTGGGATTCTCGGCCCTGCTGCTGCAGCGCGCGCCGCACCTGCTGACCCGGCTGGTGTTTCCCCTGGGCGCGCTGGGCGCGCTCGCCATCGCCGGCGTGGGCATCGCCGGCATGCTGCTGCCGGTCTCCACGGTGGTGCTGCCCATCGGGCTGCCCGACCTGCCCTTCCATCTGCGGCTGGATGCCCTGTCCGCCTTCTTCATGGTGCTGCTGGGCGGGGCGGCGTTCGGCGTCACGGTGTATGCGTCCGGCTATTTCCGCAGCATGGCCGCCGGCCCGCTGGCGCTGCTGGCCATGTGGTACCACCTGTTCCTGGGTGGCATGGTGACGGTGCTGCTGGCCGACGACGCCTACGCCTTCATGGTGGCGTGGGAAGTGATGGCGCTGTCGTCCTACTTCCTCGTCACCACCGACCACAAGATCCCCGAAATCCGCCGCGCCGGCTTCCTCTATCTGCTGATCGCGCACGTCGGCGCGGTGGCGCTGCTGCTCACCTTCGGCGTGCTGCAGGGCGGCCAGGGCGACTACACCTTCGACACCATGCGGCTGGCCGAGATGACGCCGTTCTGGGCTTCGGTCGCCTACCTGCTGGCGCTGTTCGGCTTCGGCGCCAAGGCCGGCCTGGTGCCGATGCATGTATGGCTGCCGGAAGCACACCCGGCCGCGCCCTCGCCGGTGTCCGCGCTGATGTCGGGGGTGATGCTGAAGACCGCCATCTATGGCCTGCTGCGGGTGACCTTCGATCTGCTCAACATCCAGATCGGCTGGTGGGGCACGCTGGCCCTGGCGCTGGGCCTGATCACCGCACTCTACGGCGTGATCTTCGCCGCCGTGCAGTCGGACATGAAGCGGCTCTTGGCCTGGTCATCGATCGAAAACATTGGCGTGATCATCGCCGCCTTCGGCCTGACGCTGATTTTCTACACCGACGGCAAGGGCGCGCTGGCGGCGCTGACGCTCACCGCGATGCTCTATCACGCGCTTAACCACGCCTTTTTCAAGGGCCTCTTGTTCGTCGGCACCGGCTCCGTGTTGCACGCCACCGGTGTGCGCCATATGGGACGGTTGGGCGGACTGATGCGCTTCATGCCGTGGACGGCCTGGCTGACCCTGATCGGCGCACTGGCGATCGCCGGTCTGCCGCCGCTGAACGGCTTCGTTTCGGAATGGCTGCTGCTGCAGGCCTTTCTGCTCACCCCCGGCCTGACCCAGCCCTACCTCAACATGGTGATCCCGGTGGCAGCGGCCATGGTGGCGCTGGCCGCCGCGCTCGCCGCCTATGTGATGGTGAAGTTCTTCGGCGTCGTGTTTCTCGGCCAGCCGCGCGACCCGGCATTGCATGAAGCGCACGAAGCGAGCTGGCCGGAACGCCTGGGCATGCTGTGGCTGGCGGCCGGCTGCATCCTGCTCGGCCTGTTTCCCACCCAGGTCATCGTCTGGCTCGAGCCCGTGGTGCGGATGCTGACCGGCCAGACGCTGCCCAGCGGCAGCAGCTGGCTGCTGCTCACCCCCGTCTCGGCCGAGCGCGCAAGTTACGCGCCGCTGATCTTCTTCGCGGTCGTGTTGGGGGTGGTGCTGCTCACCGTCCTGTGGGCGCGCCGCGTCTACCACGGCCGGGTGCGCCGCAGCGACCCATGGGATTGCGGCTATCCGGAACAGGACGCGCGCATGCAGGACAGCGCCGAAGGCTTTGGCCAACCGATCCGGCAGATATTCGAGGTGTTCATGCGGGTTGAACGGGAAACCCCCGATCCCTTCGACCGCCATCCGCACTACCGCGGCGACAGCCGCGACAAGCTGTGGCTCCTTCTCTACGAGCCCATCGCGCGCGTCGCGGGCTGGCTGTCGGAGCAGGCTGGACGGCTGCAGCATGGCCGTATCCAGTGGTATCTGATCTACAGCTTTGTCACCCTGATCTTCCTCCTGGTCTTTACCACACGATGATTACCGGCATCCTTCTTCAGCTCGCCCAGACCCTGCTGGCCATTCTGCTGGCGCCCCTGCTGATGGGCTGGGTCAACCAATGCCGCGCCTGGCTGCAGGGCCGCAGCGCGCCGCCCATTACCCAGCCCTATCGCACGCTCAGGAAGCTGTTCCACAAGGACGCGGTGATCGCGCACCACGCCTCGCCGCTGTTCCGCTACGCACCCTACATGATCTTTGCCTGCATGGCGCTGGCGGCGGGCATCGTTCCGACCCTCGCCAACGACCTGCCGTTCTCACCGGCGGCAGACGTGATCGCCCTGGTCGGCATCTTCGCGCTGGCACGGGTGTTTCTGGCGCTGGCGGCGATGGATGTCGGCACCGCCTTCGGCTCGCTGGGCGCACGCCGCGAAATGCTGGTGTCCTTCTTGGCCGAACCGGCGCTGCTGATGGTGTTCTTCACCGCCAGCCTGATTTCGCATTCCACCGAACTGCCCACCATCGTCGAGACCCTGGCGCACCGCGAGTTCGCCATCTATCCCAGCCTGGCGTTTGCGGCGGTGGCGTTCTGGATGATCTCGGTGGCCGAGAACGCGCGCATTCCGGTGGACAACCCCAGCACCCACCTGGAGCTGACGATGATCCACGAGGCGATGATCCTCGAATACTCGGCCCGCCATCTGGCGTTGATCGAGTGGGCGGTGGCGCTGAAGCTGTTCACCTATTCCGCCCTCGGTATCGCGCTGTTCCTGCCCTGGGGCATCGCGGCACAGGGCACTCTCTCTGCGCTGCCGCTGGCGCTGCTGGCCATGGTCGTCAAACTGCTGCTCGGCGGCGCCCTGCTGGCATTCATCGAGACGATTTCGGCCAAGGTGCGCCTGTTCCGTGCACCGGAGTTTCTCGGCACCGCCTTCCTGCTCGCGGTGCTGGGCATGTTGATCCATTTCATGCTGGAGGTGTGACATGAGCCTGACCTACCACCTTCAGATCGTCAATTTTCTGGCCGCCCTGCTGCTGCTGATTTCCTTCGCCATGCTGTCGCAGCGCCGCATCGCCGGGCTGATCACGCTGTTTGCCTGGCAGGGCGCGGC
>DATMWS010000036.1:0-7695 GCA_035562135.1 Thiobacillus sp.
CTCGTGGCGAGGGCCGATGAGATGCAGGGGGCGGGGCGGACGGTGGTGCACGTTGCACACGGGGGCCACCTGGTCGGACTCATCGCCATAGCCGATGCACCGCGCCCCACCTCGGCGGCGACGGTGCAGGCACTGCGCGAACGCGGCGTGCAGGTGGCGATGCTCACCGGAGACAATCAGGCGACGGCCGAACGCATTGCCGCAGGGTTGGGCATCGATCTTGTTCTCGCCGACGTGCTGCCGGGGCAAAAGGCCGACAAGGTGAAGGCACTGCAGGCGCAGGGCAAGAAAGTCGGCATGGTCGGCGACGGCATCAACGATGCCCCGGCGCTGACCCAGGCGGATGTGGGTTTCGCCATCGGCGCCGGCACCGACGTGGCCATGGAAAGTGCCGATGTGGTGCTGATGAAGAGCGATCCGTTCGACGTGGTCGGCGCGATTGCCCTGTCACGCGCCACGCTCACCAAGATGCGCCAGAATCTGGGGTGGGCCGTGGCCTACAACGTGGTCGCCTTTCCGCTGGCGGCCGGTGTGTTCTATCCGTTCGTCATCAGTCCCGAGGTTGCGGCGCTCGCGATGTCGGGTAGTTCGGCGCTGGTGGCGGTCAACGCGCTGCTGCTCAAACGCACGCGTCTCGAAGGCATTCATGCGCACCCGGCAGCGACACGCGCCCTTGGGGATAAAGCCGTCGTCGCATAAGCAAGCGATGAGTGGCTTGACCCGGCGTCCAGCCCCTTTTATTGGGCGAGCCGCGACGGCGCGCTGAGCTTGGCGTAATAGATCGCGGCGAAGAAGAACACCACCGACAGCGCCACTTCGGCGCCGGCGAGCCAGGCCGACAGGCCTTGATCCGACCACGCGCGCACCACGCCTTCGGTGAAATAGGCCAGCACCAGCATCGGCGCCCATTGGTAGGTGTAGCGGCGGCCTTTCAGGATGCCCATCAGCGGCAACAATAAGGGGAGCGCCTTGAACGCCAGCGAGGAGCCGCCGGGGCGGAGCGGCGCCAGCACCAGTTCCCACGCCAGGCACAGGAAAATCAGCGCGACCAGGCTCGCACTCGCGAGGTTTTGCAAAGTTCTCATTTGGAAGAAAGTTTGCTTGCCGTTTCGGCGAGCCGTTTGCCGAGCGCGATGCACAGCGTGCGCTCGTCGTCGGTGAGCGGGCGGTCGTCGTTCGGCCCGGCCCAGTGGCTGGCGCCGTAGGGGGTGCCGCCGCTCGCGGTGTGAGTGACTTCGGGCAGGGTGTAGGGCAGGCCGACGATCAGCATGCCGTGGTGCAGCAGCGGCAGCATCATGCTGGTGAGCGTGGTTTCCTGGCCGCCGTGCAGGCTGGCGGTGGAGGTGAACACGGCGGCGGGTTTGCCGGCCAGGGCGCCCTTGGCCCACAGCGCGCCGGTGGTGTCGAGAAAGTACTTCAGCGGCGCGGCCATGTTGCCGAAGCGGGTGGGCGAGCCGAGCACGAGGCCGGCGCACGCTTCGAGGTCGGCCAGTTCGACGTAGGGTGCGCCTTCGTCCGGCACCGGCGGCTCGGCCACCTGGGTGCGCGGCGCCACCGGCGGCACCGTGCGCACACGGGCGCTGGCACCGGCAACCTGATGGATGCCGCGCGCGACCAGTTGTGCCATCTCGCGCACGCTGCCGCCGGCGCTGTAATACAAAACAAGAATCTCGGTCATGGCTACTCGTCGGCAAAAACGGTGAAATCGATCAAATCGAAGCTCGGCGTGTGCTCAAGGCGTCGGCCGAAGGTGAGGGTGTACTGGTGCGGTGCGTGCAAGACATCGGCGTCCATGCCGATCTGATACAGATAACGCGGCAGCAGCAGGCGATCAATCTGCTTCAGCGCGGCCAGACCCGGAACGAACAGCGCCGGTTCCGGGCTCGCCTTGCGGTGGCCGCGCAGGGGGCGCACCCACACCGGCTGGATCTGCGGCGACAGCCGCTCGACGCCGAGTTCGACCTGCCGCGCATCGTGCATGCGGATCCAGCGGATCACCCCCAGCGACCACCCCGCCGCCTCGTCGGCCCGCAGGGCCAACGGGTC
This sequence comes from Thiobacillus sp., assembly GCA_035562135.1. Classification (GTDB taxonomy): domain Bacteria; phylum Pseudomonadota; class Gammaproteobacteria; order Burkholderiales; family Thiobacillaceae; genus Thiobacillus. Next base: position 2,047 of record DATMWS010000036.1, read on the forward strand.
GCCCACCTTCAGGTTCAGCGGGGCATCCGGCGTGCCGCTCAGGGCAAGGCCGGCCGCGCTGTCGTTGCTGACCGTCCACTGGGTGGCGTTGACAGCAACCGGTGCGGCAAACACCGGTTCGACGCCGGGGTTCGGCAGGCTGTCCGCTTCATCCGGATCGAGTCGGGCCGCTTGCGGCACAGGTTCCAGCAGCCGGTGAATGGCGCTCACGCCGGCCACCATCTGCACCGTGCTGCCGGGGGTGGCATAGCGCTTGAACGCGCGCTGCGCACCGCTGCTCCACTGTTTGAGCAGGCGTTTGCACAGCGTCTGGCTGAGTTCGCTTTCCATTCCCGGCGGCAGGCCGATGCGGCGCGGCGTCTCGCCGATACGCAGGCGAACCGCGGTGTCGTGCAGATGGCGACAGAGCGCATCGGTGTCGAGCCAGAGGTCGCCCTGCGCCGGGCTGGTCGCGCAAGGATTCGGCGGGGCATCGCCCTCGGCGTGGATCGGAAAGCCGCGATGGCCGGTCACCGGCGCGGTGGTCAGCACGGCAAGCGCGGCAAACTGGTCCAGGTACAGCCGGGTGTGGACCAGTTCGGCATGGCTCATGTGCGGCGGGTCGGCCAGCGCGATCAGCAACGCCTGGCAATAGGCCAGGCGGGCCGGCGGCGCATCGTCCACCGCGGTGTCGGCCAGGTTCGAGGCCTGTGCAAAGGCGTGGACCTGGTGCATTTCCTGCCACAGGCCGGCGGGGAGCGGCGTGTAGGTCAGATGGCAGGCGGTCTGGATATCGCGCAGCGCAGCCAGCAGCCGTGCAGTGACTTCGGCCGTGCGTTTGGGGCTGGCGCGGCCGAAGCGCCGGCTGGACAGCGCCAGCAGCACCTGTTTGTAGCCGATGCTGTGCTCGATCTGCAGTTCGCGCAGCAGCGCGCCGGTCTGCCGTTGCTGGGCGTGAGGCGGCACGCCGGATTCGGCGAGCAGCGTTTCCAGGCTGGCGGTGGCGCGGACAACCACCGGGCGGTACAGCGCCAGCAGCGCGTGGCGTTCGTCCGCACCCAGCGGCTGACGATTGAGCGCATACAAGGCCATGACCAGCTGCTGGGCCGTCTCCGCCGAACTGGCGAAGGGCAGGCGGTCCAGCCATTCCGCGACCGCTTTCGGCCGGGTTTCAACCGTGTGTTGGAGCACCGGCTCGGTGCCGGGAACATTGAGTGTGAGCATGGATTCAGTCGAACACGACGGTCTTGTTGGCGTACACCAGCACGCGATTGTCCAGGTGCCATTTCACCGCGCGCGACAGCACCACTTTTTCCAGATCCGCCCCCTTCTTGACCAGGTCGTCGAGGTTGTCGCGGTGCGAGATGCGCGACACGTCCTGCTCGATGATGGGGCCGTCGTCCAGCGTTTCGGTGACGTAGTGCGCGGTCGCGCCGATCAGCTTGACGCCGCGTTCGAATGCCCGGTGATACGGCTTGGCGCCGTGAAACGCGGGCAGGAAGGAATGGTGGATGTTGATGATGCGATTGGGGAAATGGCGGATGAACTCCGACGACAGCACCTGCATGTAGCGCGCCAGCACGATGAAATCGATCTTCCGGTCGCGCAGGACGGCCAGCTGCAGCTGCTCGGCCTCGTGCTTGGCGTCCTTGTGCACCGTCAGGTGCTGGTAGGGCACGCGGTAGGCATCGGCCAGCCAGCGCGTGTCTTCGTGGTTGCTGAGGATGATCGGCAGTTCGCAATGCAGCTCGCCGCTTTGATAGCGGTACAAGAGGTCGGCCAGGCAGTGATCGAACTTGGACACGAACAGCGCCATGCGCGGCTTGCGGCTCGATTCGGCGACCCGCCAGGTCATGCCGAAACGGCCGGCAATCGGCTGGAAGGCGCTGGCGAAGTCGGCCAGGTCGAGGTTGAAGTCCGCCAGCTCCCATTCCACCCGCATCAGGAACAGCTTCAGCTCGGCGTCCTGATGCTGGTCCGCGTGCAGGATGTTGGCATTGTGCAGCAGCAGAAAATCGGCAATGGCCGCGACCAGGCCCTTCTGGTCGGGGCAGGAAATCAGCAGAACAGCGGTATGACGCATGGCGGCGCCCGGCAATCCCGGGTGGTTTTTTATTATTCGCCATCATAACCAAAATTCCCCTGAACCTCCCGAGGATATCCGGCTGGACTCAGCGCAGCGGCCCGGTTTCTGCCCGGCCTGTCGCATGGAGCGGCCGGCACTTCGCTTCGCGACCGGCGCGCAAAGATTCAGCAGTCTTTGCGCAACGCAGGCCATATGCGCACTTGCGAATAAACTGAAGTTTCACGCATTCATCGGCCCGGGCGGGCGTTTCCTGACGCCAGCCCGCATCCAGCCTGGCCCCTGTTCAATATTTAGGCATCCCGCTCGGCAAAAATGTTGATTTGCCTTGAGTTTTTTTCGCGCGCTAAAAAAGCGGCCCGGATATGCCGAATCCGGGTTGACATGCCGGGCCGGACATCTAGAATTTGTACCCGGCTCCCGCCAGAACCACAATATGTTGTGTATAAATCTGTTGGCGGGCGCTGGGAAAGCTGTGCATAAGATGTGGATTTTGCGCTTGGACACAGCCGCCCGGTTTTTCGTCATCCCCACCAAGGAGCCCTATCGATGTTGAACGTCGCCACCGAATCCGCTGCATCCCCCCCCGTGCCCCCGCTCGAAACTGCCGAAGCGGCAGTGATCGACACGCGCTACGCCGACTACAAGATCATCCGCCGCAACGGCGCGGTGGTCGGCTTTGCGCCCAACAAAATCGCCATCGCCGTGACCAAGGCCTTCATCGCGGTGCAGGGTGGGCAGGCAGCGGCCTCGGCGCGCATCCGCGAGCTGGTCGAGTCGATCACCAATCAGGTGACGTCGGCCCTGATGCGGCGCACCCCGAACGGCGGCACCTTCCACATCGAGGACATCCAGGACCAGGTCGAACTGGCGCTGATGCGCTCGGGCGAGCATGAAGTCGCGCGCTCCTATGTGCTGTACCGCGAAAAGCGCACGCAGGAACGCGCCGCGCAAAAAGCCGCCGGCGTGCCCGAAGTGCAGCTCCACGTGATCGAGGACGGCGTGAAAAAGCCGCTCGACACCGCGCGCCTGGCCGGCCTGCTGACCGACGCCTGCGCCGGCCTCGGCGACAACGTGCGTGCCGAGCCGATCATGCAGACCGTGCTGCGCGACCTCTACGACGGCGTGCCGATGGCCGAAGTCGAAAAGTCGCTGGTGCTGGCCGCGCGCTCGATGATCGAGCAGGACCCGGCGTATTCGCTGGTCACCGCCCGCCTGCTGCTCATCTCCATCCGCCACGAAGTGCTGGGCGAGACGGTGACCCAGGCACAGATGGGCACGCGCTACGCCGAGTATTTTCCCGCTTTCATCAAGAAGGGCATCGCCGCCGAACTGCTCGACGAGAAGCTCGCCCAGTTCGACCTCGCGCGGCTGGCTGCCGTGCTCGATGCCGGGCGCGACTATCAGTTCGGCTACCTCGGCCTGCAGACCCTGTATGACCGCTATTTCCTGCACATCGAAGAAAGCCGCATCGAACTGCCGCAGGCCTTCTTCATGCGCGTGGCGATGGGTCTGGCGATCAACGAGATCGACCGCGAGGCGCGCGCCATCGAGTTCTACCAGGTGCTGTCCAGCTTCGACTTCATGTCGTCGACACCGACCCTGTTCAACGCCGGCACCCGCCACAGCCAGCTGTCGTCCTGCTACCTGACCACCGTCACCGACGACCTCGACGGCATCTATCAGGCGATCAAGGAAAACGCCATGCTGCAGAAGTACGCCGGCGGCCTCGGCAACGACTGGACCCCGGTGCGCGCCATGGGCGCCCGCATCAAGGGCACCAACGGCAAGAGCCAGGGCGTGGTGCCCTTCCTCAAGGTCGTCAACGACACCGCCGTCGCGGTCAACCAGGGCGGCAAGCGCAAGGGCGCGGTGTGTGCCTATCTGGAAACCTGGCACATGGACATCGAGGAATTCCTCGAGCTGCGCAAGAACACCGGCGACGACCGCCGCCGCACCCACGACATGAACACCGCCAACTGGATTCCCGACCTGTTCATGCAGCGCGTGATGGAAGGCGGCGACTGGACCCTGTTCTCGCCCAACGACGTGCCCGACCTGCACGACCTCTACGGCCGCAGGTTCGCCGAGGCCTACGCCGAATACGAGCGGCGCGCCGACCGTGGCGAGATCAAGGTGTTCAAGCGCATTCCCGCCAACCAGCTGTGGCGCAAGATGCTGTCGATGCTGTTCGAAACCGGCCACCCCTGGATCACCTTCAAGGACCCGTGCAACATCCGCAGCCCGCAGCAGCACGTCGGCGTCGTCCACAGCTCCAACCTGTGCACCGAGATCACGCTCAACACCAGCGACACCGAAATCGCCGTGTGCAACCTCGGCTCGGTCAACCTGATCAACCATCTGAAACTCGATGTTGAATCAGGGCAGCCCAAGCTCGATCTGGACAAGCTCAAGACCACCATCCACACCGCGATGCGCATGCTCGACAACGTGGTCGACGTCAACTACTACGCCGTCGGCAAGGCGCGCAATTCCAACCTCAAGCACCGTCCGGTGGGCTTGGGCATCATGGGCTTCCAGGATGCGCTGCAGGAACTGCGCCTCACCTATGCCTCGGATGCTGCAGTCGAATTTGCCGACCGTTCGATGGAAGCCGTGTCCTATTACGCCATCTGGGCATCGACCGAGCTCGCCGCCGAGCGCGGCCGTTATTCCAGCTACGAAGGCAGCCTGTGGAGCCGTGGCATCCTGCCGCTGGATTCGGTCAAGCTGCTGGCCGAAGAGCGCGGCGGCTATCTGGAAGTGGACAGCTCCAGCACGCTGGACTGGGACAGCCTGCGCGCCCGCATCAGCCAGCACGGCATGCGCAACTCCAACTGCCTGGCGATTGCACCGACCGCGACCATCGCCAACATCGTCGGCGTCTCCGCCTCGGTCGAGCCGACCTACCAGAACATCTACGTCAAATCCAACCTGTCGGGCGAATTCACCGTCGCCAATAAGTACCTGGTGGCCGACCTGAAGAAGCTGGGTTTGTGGGACGAAGTCATGGTCGCCGACATCAAGTACTTCGACGGCAGCCTGGCCAAGATCGACCGCATCCCGGCCGACATCCGCACCCTCTACGCCACCGCGTTCGAGATGGAAACCAGCTGGCTGGTGGAATGCGCCTCGCGCCGCCAGAAATGGATCGACCAGGCGCAGAGCCTCAACATCTACATGGCGGGTGCTTCGGGCAAGAAACTCGACGAGACCTACAAGCTGGCGTGGATCCGTGGCCTCAAAACCACGTATTACCTGCGCACCATGGGCGCCACCTCGGCGGAGAAATCCACCGGCAAGGGCGGCGAGCTGAACGCCGTGTCGGCGAGCGGCGGGGCAGGGGCCATGAGCACCAGCGGCAGCAGCGCAATGAACAAGGCGGCGGCGAATCTGCCGGAGCCGGAGATCGAAGGCAAGGCTTGCACCATGCGCCCGGGGGATCCCGGGTTCGAGGAATGCGAGGCGTGCCAGTAAGGGGTAGTGAGGAGGAGCGGCACCAAAAGAAGAGGCAAACCCGGTCAAGGAATGGCTTCGCAATGAGCGGGGGTTCGTTGACCGGGGGTAGCCCCTGAAGGGACTCCGAT
>DATMWS010000037.1:0-19005 GCA_035562135.1 Thiobacillus sp.
CACCGAAATGGTGATGCCTGGCGACAACGTCAGCATCAAGGTGTCGCTGATTCAGCCGATCGCCATGGACGAAGGTCTGCGTTTCGCCATCCGCGAAGGCGGCCGCACCGTCGGTGCAGGCGTCGTGGCCAAGATCGAAGAGTAAGGTACAACAATGCAAAGCCAGAAAATCCGCATCCGCCTGAAGGCGTTTGACTACAAACTGATCGACCAGTCGGCGCTCGAAATCGTGGAAACGGCCAAGCGCACCGGCGCGGTGGTCAAGGGCCCGATTCCGTTGCCGACCTCGATCGAGCGATTTGACGTGCTGCGTTCACCGCACGTCAACAAGACTTCGCGCGACCAGTTCGAAATCCGCACCCATCGCCGTTTGATGGACATCATGGACCCCACCGACAAAACGGTTGATGCCCTGATGAAGCTGGACCTGCCCGCTGGCGTCGACGTCGAAATCAAGTTGTAAAAATCGGGCGGCATGGTTATAATGCTGCCCCTTCAGCTGTATCAATAGTCGCCGGTCAATTGTAATCGGCACCTACAACCCTCGCTCGCGGCTCCGGCTGCCGGCTTGAGATAGGAAATACAAAAATGAATATCGGGCTCGTTGGCCGCAAGGTCGGCATGACCCGCATTTTCACCGAGAGCGGCGCGTCCGTTCCGGTGACAGTGCTGGAAATGTCCAACAATCGTGTGACGCAAGTGCGCACACCAGAAAATGACGGCTATTCCGCTGTGCAGCTTGCGTACGGCAGCCGCCGCAATAGCCGTGTCAATCAAGCGGAAGCCGGACATTACGCCAAGGCGGGAGTGGACGCGGGCGAATTGCTGCGTGAATTCCGCGTATCTGCAGAGGTTGCTTCGCAGTATCAGCCGGGTGCCGCTGTTTCGGTCGAGGTGTTCCAGGCCGGGCAGAAAGTGGATGTCACCGGTGTGACGCAGGGCAAGGGCTTTGCGGGCACCATCAAGCGTCACAACTTCAAGTCGCAGCGTGCCACGCACGGTAACTCGCGTTCGCACAACGTGCCGGGTTCCATCGGCATGGCGCAGGATCCGGGTCGTGTGTTCCCGGGCAAGCGTATGTCGGGTCATATGGGTGCGGTCACCTGTACCAAGCAGAATCTTGAGGTTGTGCGTGTCGATGCAGAGCGTGGTCTGGTGCTGTTGAAAGGGGCCGTTCCGGGTTCCAAGGGTGGTCATGTCGTGGTGCGCCCGGCAGTGAAGGGGGGTGCCTAATGGATTTAACCGTCATTAATGACCAGGGTCAGCAGGTGGCCAGTTTGGCTGCCTCCGATGAAACCTTCGGCCGCGACTACAACGAGGCGCTGGTGCACCAGGTGGTGACAGCGTTCCAGGCGAATGCGCGCAGCGGCAACCGTGCGCAGCAAACGCGTGCCGAAGTGAGCGCCTCCACGCACAAGCCGTGGCGTCAAAAAGGCACCGGCCGTGCACGTGCCGGCCGTACTTCGAGCCCGATCTGGCGTGGGGGTGGTGTCACTTTCCCGAACAAGCCAAACGAAAACTTCACCCACAAGGTCAATCGCAAGATGTATCGAGCGGGCTTGGCGGCCATCCTTTCGCAGCTGGCGCGCGAGGGCAAGATCAAGGTGGTGGAAAGCCTGGGCATCGAGTCGCCCAAGACCAAGTTGCTTGCCGACAGGCTGAAGTCGATGGGCTATGGCAAGGTCATGATCATTGCGGACAGCGTGGATGACAACCTCTGGCTGTCGTCGCGCAATCTGCCGAATGTCTATGTGGTTGAGCCGCATCAGGCTGATCCGTGGAGCCTGGTCAAATTCGGTAACATTTTGATCACCAAGGCGGCGGTCAAGCAGTTTGAGGAGATGGTGTAATGGGTGCGATCAGTCAAGAGCGTCTGCTCAAAGTCATTCTCGCGCCGGTGATCTCTGAAAAGAGTACGCGTGTTGCCGACAAGCAGAATCAGGTTGTTTTTCGTGTGTTGCCCGGCGCGACCAAGCAGGAAATTGGTGCGGCAGTTGCCAGCCTGTTCAAGGTTGAAGTTACGGGTGTGCAAGTACTGAACGTCAAGGGCAAGGTCAAGCGCTCCGGTCGTGTCACGGGTCGCCGTGATAACTGGAAGAAGGCGTATGTCACCCTGAAGCAGGGTCAGGACATCGACTTCGCGTCTGGCCAGTAAGGGAGAAAACCATGGCACTGATTAAAGTTAAACCTACCTCTGCCGGCCGCCGTGCGCTCGTCAAGGTCGTAACAGAAGGCCTGCATAAAGGCCAGCCGTTCGCAGCGCTGCTCGAGCCGAAGAAACGCGGTTCGGGTCGCAACAATAATGGCCATATCACGGTGCGCCACAAGGGTGGTGGTCATAAACAGCATTACCGCGTGGTGGACTTCCGTCGCAACAAGGATGGCATTCCTGCCAAGGTCGAACACATCGAATATGACCCCAACCGTTCGGCGCATCTGGCATTGCTGTGCTATGCCGATGGCGAGCGACGCTACATCATTGCGCCGCGTGGCATTTCGGTAGGCGCGCAGTTGGTGAGTGGAGCCGAAGCGCCGATCAAGGCGGGCAACTGCTTGCCGTTGCGCAGTATTCCGGTCGGCAGCACCGTGCATTGTGTCGAGATGATGCCGGGCAAGGGTGCGCAGATCGCGCGTTCTGCCGGTACCTCGGTGCAGTTGCTGGCGCGCGAAGGCAGCTATGCGCAGTTGCGTTTGCGCTCGGGTGAAATTCGCAAGGTGCACGTTGACTGCCGCGCCACGCTCGGCGAGGTGGGCAACGAAGAGCACAGCCTGCGTTCGATCGGCAAGGCGGGTGCAAACCGCTGGCGTGGTATCCGTCCGACAGTGCGTGGTGTGGTGATGAACCCGGTTGACCATCCGCATGGTGGTGGCGAAGGCCGTACCGCGGCCGGTCGCCATCCGGTCAGCCCGTGGGGTACCCCGACCAAAGGTTATCGTACCCGCAGCAACAAGCGCACCTCCAACATGATCGTCCGCCGCCGCAACGCGCGCTGATAGAGGTAGAAAGATAAAGATATGGCACGTTCAATTAAAAAAGGCCCCTTCGTAGACGGCCACCTGCTGAAACGAATCGAAGCCGTTCGCGGCTCCAACGACAAGCGTCCGATCAAGACTTGGTCACGTCGATCCACCGTGTTGCCCGACTTTATCGGCCTGACGATTGCGGTGCATAACGGCCGTCAGCATATGCCGGTATTCGTGACCGAGAACATGGTTGGCCACAAACTGGGTGAGTTTTCCCTGACGCGTACCTTCAAGGGCCACGTCGCGGACAAAAAGGCGAAGAGATAAGGAGCGCATGATGGAAGTTTCTGCAATTTTGCGTGGTACGCGCCTGTCCGCACAGAAGGGGCGCCTGGTCGCTGACCAAATCCGTGGTTTGCGCGTGGAGAAGGCGCTGAATATCCTGGCCTTCAGCCCAAAAAAAGGTGCTGGCATTATCAAGAAAGTGCTCGAGTCGGCGATTGCCAACGCCGAGCACAACGAAGGTGCCGACATCGACACCCTTAAGGTCAAGACGATTCTCGTCGATCAGGGTTCGGTGCTGAAGCGCTTTACTGCCCGTGCCAAAGGCCGTGGCAACCGTATTACTAAGCCGACCTGTCACATCAGTGTGACGGTTGGGGATTGAGGAAGCGCCATGGGTCAAAAAATACATCCGATTGGGTTCCGCCTTGGTGTTCAGCGTATCTGGACGGCCAAATGGTACGGCTCGAACCGCAATTTCTCCAGCACCCTGCTTGAGGACATCAAGGTTCGCGACTATCTGAAAAAGAAACTCGCCCATGCGTCGGTTTCCAAAGTGGTGATCGAGCGCCCGGCCAAGAATGCGCGCATCACGATTTTCAGCGGCCGCCCTGGTGTGGTGATCGGCAAAAAAGGCGAGGACATCGAAGTGCTGCGCGGCGAGCTTGCGCGCCTGATGTCGGTGCCGGTTCATGTCAACATTGAAGAAGTGCGCAAGCCTGAGACGGATGCCCAGATCATTGCTGACGGCATTGCCCAGCAACTCGAGAAGCGCGTGATGTTCCGTCGCGCCATGAAGCGTGCCATGCAGAATGCCATGCGCCTGGGTGCGCAGGGTATCAAGATCATGAGTTCCGGGCGTTTGAACGGTGCGGAAATCGCCCGTACCGAATGGTACCGCGAAGGCCGTGTACCACTGCATACCCTGCGCGCCATCATTGATTATGGCTTTGCCGAAGCGAAGACCACCTACGGCATCATTGGTGTCAAGGTGTGGGTGTACAAAGGTGACACGCTCGGCCGCGGTGAGCAGCCTGCGGCGGCCGAACAGGAAAAGCGCGGCAAGAAACCAGGAGTGAAACATGCTGCAGCCAGCTAGAAGAAAATTCCGCAAGGAACAGAAAGGCCGTAATACCGGCCTGGCGACCCGTGGCGCCAATGTGAGTTTTGGCGACTTTGGGCTCAAGGCGGTTGGCCGCGGTCGTTTGACCGCGCGTCAGATTGAAGCCGCGCGTCGAGCCATGACCCGTCACATCAAGCGCGGCGGACGCATCTGGATTCGTATTTTCCCGGACAAGCCGATTTCGCGTAAACCTGCCGAAGTGCGGATGGGTAACGGTAAGGGCGCGCCGGAATACTATGTGGCTGAAATCCAGCCGGGCAAGGTGTTGTACGAGATGGACGGCGTGAACGAGACGCTGGCACGCGAGGCTTTCCGCCTGGCGGCTGCCAAGCTGCCGATCGCGACCACTTTCGTGACCCGCATGATCGGGAGTTGAGTGATGAATACAAATGAAATGCGCGGCAAGAATGCCGCAGAACTGAAGCAGGAACTGGAGTCCCTGTTGCGTGCCCATTTTGCGTTGCGTATGCAGGTGGCCACCCAGCAATCGAACAAAACTGCCGACCTGGGCAAGTTGCGTCGTGATGTTGCCCGGGTCAAAACAATTATGCGCGAGAAGGCGAGTCAAGCATGACTGAAATCAAGAAGATGGTGCGCACGCTGACTGGGCGTGTGTTGAGCGACAAAATGAACAAGACTGTCACCGTGCTGGTCGAGCGTCGTGTCAAGCACCCGGTTATTGGCAAGTTTATCCGGCTGTCCAAGAAGTACCACGCTCATGATGAAAACAACGAGTTTCACGAGGGCGATATGGTGCAGATTGAAGAGTCACGCAAGCTGTCGCGCACCAAAGCATGGACGGTTAGCAAGTTGATCGAACGCGCGCGCGTTTAACGCTTGCACGAAACGCAAAGACTCAGTATAATTTCGCGTTTTCCGGTAGTGAGCCGGTTGGTTTTAGTCCGGTTCGCTGACTCAAGTAGTTCCGCGCATAGCGGGATTTTCTCCCGAACGGGATCCAAAACTAGCCGCCAGTGTGGTGGATTAAGTTGGAGGCAATTAAATGATTCAGATGCAGTCCGTATTGGATGTAGCGGACAACACAGGTGCGCGCTCGGTCATGTGCATCAAGGTGTTGGGTGGCAGTCGTCGACGCTATGCGGGTGTGGGTGACATCATCAAGGTCAGCATCAAGGATGCTGCGCCGCGCGGTCGCGTGAAAAAAGGCGACGTTTATAACGCTGTCGTGGTTCGTACTGCCAAGGGCGTGCGCCGTCCCGATGGTTCGCTAGTGCGCTTTGATGGCAATGCCGCGGTGTTGTTGAACAATAAATTAGAGCCGATCGGTACCCGTATCTTTGGGCCGGTCACCCGTGAGTTGCGTACCGAGAAGTTCATGAAGATCGTCTCGCTGGCACCCGAGGTTCTGTGAGGGGGAATCATGGCACGTATTCGTAGAAGTGATCAGGTGATCGTCCTGACCGGAAAAGACAAGGGTAAGCGCAGTGTGGTGCTCAAGGTGCTTGATGATGGTCATGTGCTGGTTGAGGGCGTGAATCGTGTCAAGAAACATCAGAAGCCGAATCCCATGCGCAATATTCAGGGTGGGATCGTCGAAAAGGAAATGCCGATCCAGGCTTCCAATGTCGCATTGTTCAATGCCGGCACGCAGAAGGCTGATCGCGTGGGTTACAAGGTGCTGGAGGACGGCCGCAAGGTGCGTGTATACAAGTCCAATGGCGAAATGGTTGACGCACAGGGGTAATCATGGCGCGTTTTCAAGAATTTTATCGTGAGACAGTGGTGCCCAAGCTGGTTGAGCAGTTTGGTTACAAGTCTGTCATGCAGGTCCCGCGCATCCAGAAGATCACCCTGAACATGGGGGTTGGCGAAGCGGTGGCTGACAAGAAGGTAATGGATCACGCGGTGGCGGACATGCGTAAGATTGCCGGTCAGAAGCCGGTCGTCACCAAGTCCAAGAAATCGATCGCAGGCTTCAAGATCCGTGAAGATTATCCTGTAGGCTGCATGGTGACCCTGCGGCGTGTGCGGATGTACGAGTTTCTGGATCGTCTTGTGACGGTGGCAATTCCGCGCATCCGGGACTTCCGGGGTGTTTCAGGGAAGTCCTTTGATGGCCGTGGTAACTACAACATGGGTGTCAAGGAACAGATTATTTTCCCTGAGATCGAGTACGACAAGATTGATGCGTTGCGTGGCATGAACATCACGATTACCACCACCGCCAAGACTGATGAAGAAGCGCGAGCCTTGCTTGCTGCCTTCAGTTTCCCTTTCAAGAGTTGAGGTAGGCATGGCCAAGTTATCCTTGATTAATCGCGAAGAAAAGCGCGCGCGCATGGTGAAAAAATATGCTGCCAAACGTGCTGACATCAAAGCTGCGATCGCCAGCGTACAGACCAGCGACGAAGATCGCATGGCGGCGTACAAAGCATTGCAAGAGCTGCCACGCAATTCCAGCCCGGTGCGCCAGCGCAACCGCTGCCAGTTGACGGGGCGCCCGCGTGGCGTGTTCAGCAAGTTTGGCCTGGCGCGCAGCAAACTGCGTGAGTATGCGATGCGGGGCGAAATCCCGGGCATCGTCAAGGCAAGCTGGTAAGGGGTAAACGATATGAGTATGAGTGATCCCATCGCGGACATGCTGACCCGCATCCGCAATGCACAAGCGGTTGAAAAGGGGGCCGTCACGATGCCTTCTTCCAAGGTCAAAGTGGCTATCGCCAAGGTGCTGAAGGACGAAGGCTATATTGATGGTTTTGCCATTCGTGGTGAAGCCGGCAAGCCTGAGCTTGAACTTCAGCTTAAGTATTACGCTGGCCGTCCGGTCATCGAACGCATCGAGCGCGTTAGCAAACCCGGTCTGCGCATCTACAAGGGTGCCGAGGATTTGCCGCGTGTGATGAATGGCTTGGGTGTCGCCATTGTGTCGACCTCAAGCGGTGTGATGACTGATCGCCATGCCCGTGCCAAGGGCGTGGGCGGTGAAGTCCTGTGCGTGGTTGCGTAAGAGAAAGCAGATATGTCACGTGTAGCCAATAATCCAATTACGTTGCCAAAAGGTGTCGAGGTCGCGCTGGGAAGCGCAATCTCGGTTAAGGGCCCGCTAGGTTCGATGAGTCAGTCAGCATCGAGCGATGTCTCGGTTGCGCTGAACGACGGCGTGCTGACTTTTGCGCCCACCAGTGGAAGCATCCAGGCGAACGCCATGGCGGGAACCTTGCGTGCGCTGGTCAATAACATGGTGCAGGGCGTTACCAAAGGCTTCGAGAAAAAGCTCTTGCTGGTCGGCGTCGGTTATCGTGCTCAGGCCCAAGGCGACGCGCTTAACCTGACGCTGGGTTTCTCGCATCCCGTCGTACACAAGATGCCTGCCGGCATCAAGGTCGAGACGCCCACGCAAACTGAAATAATAATCAAGGGTGTCGATCGTCAGGTTGTTGGGCAGGTAGCCGCTGATGTGCGCTCATACCGTCCGCCAGAGCCGTATAAGGGCAAAGGCGTTCGCTATAGCGATGAAGTGGTTATCAAGAAAGAGACCAAGAAGAAGTAAGGCTTAAGGACAGAAAATGAACACCAAGCAATCACGGATTCGCCGAGCGCGCAAAACCCGCGCCAAAATCGCGGCCGTCAAGGCAACTCGTCTGGCAATTCACCGCACCAACAGCCATGTCTACGCCCAGATCATTTCGGCAGATGGCGGCACGGTGTTGGCCAGCGCGTCTTCCAATGACAAGGACATGCGTGCCGAACTGACGAATGGCGGCAACGTTGCCGCGGCGACGGCGGTGGGCAAGCGGTTGGCTGAAAAGGCCAAGGGTTTGGGCATTGAAAAAGTAGCTTTCGATCGTTCTGGTTTCAAGTTCCATGGGCGTGTGAAAGCCCTGGCTGAAGCCGCGCGTGAAGGCGGTTTGGTTTTTTAACGAGGCAGAATCAAGATGGCCCGTACAGCACCTAGTAGTAACGAAGAGCGCGGCGACGGATTGCGCGAAAAGATGATTTCGATCAACCGAGTCACCAAAGTGGTGAAGGGTGGTCGGATCATGGGCTTTGCCGCGCTGACCGTGGTTGGTGACGGCGATGGCGGTATCGGCATGGGGAAGGGCAAGTCCCGTGAAGTACCGGTGGCCGTGCAGAAGGCAATGGAAGAGGCACGGCGCAAGCTGGTCAAGATCAGCCTGAAAAATGGCACTTTCCACCATACGGTGGTGGGCCAGCATGGCGCTTCGCGTGTGTTGATCCAGCCGGCATCGGAAGGTACCGGTATTATTGCCGGTGGCGCGATGCGGGCCGTATTCGAGGTGATGGGCGTGCAGAACGTTCTTGCCAAGTGCCTCGGGTCAACCAATCCCTACAACGTCGTGCGTGCGACGATTGACGGCCTGTTGAAAATGTCCACGCCGTCTGAGATCGCGGCCAAGCGTGGCAAGTCACTCGAAGACATCACGGGGTAAGCCATGAGTGAGCAGAAAAGAATCAAGGTGACGCTGATCAAAAGTCTGATTGGCACCAAGGAAGCGCATCGTGCCTGTGTTCGTGGCTTGGGTCTGCGCCGGATGCACCACACCGTCGAGGTGCTCGATACCCCGGAAAACCGCGGCATGATGACCAAGGTCGCCTATCTGTTGAAGTGCGAGGCTTAAATGGAACTGAATACGATTAAACCGGCAGATGGCGCCAAGAAAGACAAGCGCCGCTTGGGTCGCGGCATTGGCTCAGGCCTGGGTAAAACCGCAGGACGTGGCCACAAGGGCCAGAAGTCTCGTTCGGGCGGCTTCCATAAAGTGGGCTTCGAAGGCGGCCAGATGCCGATGCAGCGCCGCCTGCCCAAGCGCGGCTTCATTTCACTGACCAAAGCCGATACGGCTCACGTTCGTCTGTATGAATTGGCGGCGGTGGGGGTGGACGAGATTGACCTGCTGGTATTGAAGCAGGCGGGCATCGTCCGCGCGGCTGCCAAAACGGCGAAGATCTACCTGGCCGGCGAAATCGGCAAGGCGGTCAAGCTACGCGGTATCGCCGTGACCAAGGGTGCCCGTGCTGCGATTGAAGCAGCTGGCGGCACCATCGCCGACTGAGCCAGCGAGGACACACGTTTTGGCCACGCCTAAAACCGGCTTGAATAAATTCGGCGACCTCAAGCGTCGCTTGTTATTTTTGCTTGGCGCTTTGATCGTCTACCGTATCGGCACCTTTATTCCGGTGCCCGGGATCGATCCGCTGGTGCTCGATCAGTTGTTCAAGTCGCAGCAAGGCGGCATTCTGGGCATGTTCAACATGTTCTCCGGCGGCGCGCTGTCGCGTTTCAGCCTGTTTGCGCTGGGGATCATGCCGTACATTTCGGCGTCGATCATCGTGCAGCTGATGACGACCGTGTCGCCGCATCTTGAAGCGCTGAAAAAAGAGGGTGAGGCTGGGCGCCGCAAGATTACGCAATACACCCGCTACGGCACCCTGTTCCTGGCGGTATTTCAGGCACTGGGGATTTCCATCGCGCTGGAGTCGCAGGCAGGCCTGGTGCTCGACCCGGGGATGGGCTTCCGTTTAATTACGGTGGCCACGCTGACTGCCGGCACGATGTTCCTGATGTGGCTGGGTGAGCAGATTACCGAGCGAGGTCTGGGCAATGGCATATCGATCATTATCTTTGGCGGTATTGTAGCGGGTTTGCCGCATGCGATTGGTGGCACGCTGGAGTTGACGCGAACCGGTGCATTCCCGATCCCGTTGGTATTGATGTTGTTTGTCGGTGTGCTGTTGGTTACCGCGCTGGTGGTGTTTGTTGAGCGGGGGCAGCGCAAGATTTTGGTCAACTACGCCAAGCGCCAGGTCGGCAAGATGGTGGTGGGGGGGCAGAGTTCGCATCTTCCGCTCAAGCTGAATATGGCTGGGGTGATTCCGCCGATTTTTGCCTCGAGCATCATTTTGTTTCCGGCCACCCTGGCGGGCTGGTTCGGCAGCGGCGAGGGCATGGGCTGGTTGAGGGATATCGGCTCGTCCTTGTCGCCCGGACAGCCGGTGTATGTTTTGGTGTACGCGTTGGCGATCATCTTCTTCTGCTTCTTCTATACGGCCTTGGTGTTCAACCCCAAGGAAACGGCAGACAATTTGAAGAAGAGTGGTGCATTTGTTCCAGGTATCCGCCCGGGGGATCAGACGGCACGCTACATCGACAAGATTTTGACCCGGCTGACGCTGGTGGGGGCAATTTACATCACCTTGGTGTGTTTGCTGCCCGAGTTTCTGATTTTGAAATGGAATGTTCCTTTTTACTTTGGAGGAACATCCCTGCTGATTATTGTGGTGGTGACGATGGATTTCATGGCACAGGTTCAGGCTTATGTCATGTCGCACCAGTATGAAGGCTTGCTCAAAAAAGCCAATTTTAAGAATGGCTTAGTGGGACGGTGATGTCTAAGGAAGTTGATGTCTAAGGAAGATGTCATCCAGATGCAGGGCGAGGTCATTGAAAACCTGCCTAACGCCACGTTTCGAGTCAAGCTGGAAAACGGCCATGTTTTATTGGGTTATATCTCGGGAAAGATGCGTATGCACTACATCCGCATTCTTCCCGGTGACAAGGTGACGGTTGAACTCACCCCGTACGATTTGACCAAAGGCCGAATCGTTTTTCGGGCCAAATGATTTTTGACCGGCAGCATGCTGCCGGCGAGAGAATGGAGAAAACCATGAGAGTGCAAGCTTCAGTCAAAAAAATGTGCCGTAAGTGCAAGGTCGTACGCCGCAAAGGTGTTGTGCGCGTGATCTGTGAGGATCCGCGTCACAAGCAGCGTCAGGGATGAACCGGCAGCTGCTGGCAAGTTCGAATTCGAGTCAACCCAAAGACGGGTTGACGTGTTATAATGTTTTGTTTTGCGTTCGGAGCTTTGCGAATGGCTCGTATTGCAGGGGTTAATATCCCGAATCATCAACACGCGATAATCGCGTTGACCGCCATTTATGGCATAGGCAGGACCTCGTCCGGCAAGATTTGCGAAGCGGCTGGCGTTGCCCAGACTTCGAAAATCAAGGACTTGTCGGAGGCTGAGGTCGAGCGCATACGTGAGATCGTGGCCAAGTTCACGGTCGAGGGCGACCTGCGCCGTGAAACCACCATGAACATCAAGCGTTTGATGGATCTTGGCTGCTATCGCGGCTTGCGCCACCGTAAAGGCTTGCCGGTGCGTGGTCAGCGTACTCGCACCAACGCGCGAACCCGCAAGGGCCCGCGCAAGGCCATCAGGAAATAAAGGTTAACCATGGCAACGAAACCAGCTACGCGCGTCCGTAAAAAGGTCAAGAAGAATGTCGCAGAAGGTATTGCGCACATTCACGCTTCGTTCAACAACACCATCGTGACGATCACCGATCGCCAGGGTAATGCTCTGTCGTGGGCAACGGCCGGTGGTGCAGGCTTCAAGGGCTCGCGCAAATCAACCCCTTTCGCGGCGCAGGTTGCTGCGGAAAACGCCGGCAAAATGGCGCAGGAATGCGGCGTCAAGAACCTGGAAGTGCGGATCAAGGGCCCCGGCCCTGGTCGCGATTCCACCGTGCGTGCGTTGAATGCGTTGGGCTTCAAGATCGTTACGATCTCGGATGTCACCCCGATCCCGCATAACGGTTGCCGTCCCTCCAAAAAGCGTCGTATCTAATACTAGGCAAAATCATGGCTCGTAATCTTGATCCCAAATGCCGTCAGTGCCGCCGCGAAGGCGAAAAGCTCTTCCTGAAAGGCGAGAAGTGCTTCACTGACAAGTGCGCTATCGAGCGCCGTCCCTATGCGCCCGGCCAGCACGGCCAGAAGAGCGGTGCCCGCCTGTCCGGTTATGGCGTGCAGTTGCGCGAGAAACAAAAAATCCGCCGTATCTACGGCGTGCTGGAAGGCCAGTTCCGCCTGACTTACAAGCGGGCGGACAGCCGCAAGGGCGTGACCGGTGAAAACCTGCTGTCGATGCTGGAGTCGCGCCTGGATTCGGTGTGCTATCGCATGGGCTTTGGTGCGTCGCGCACCGAGGCGCGTCAGGTGCTGCGCCACAACGGCATCATGGTGAACGGTCGCCGGGTCAATATCCCGTCGTATCAGGTGCGTGCCGGTGACGTGGTTGAGGTGTCGGAAAAAGCGAAAGCCCATCTGCGCATCAAGGCAGCGGCAGAGGCGGCTGCGTCGCGTGGTTATCCCGAGTGGGTTGAAGTCGACGCCAAGGCGCTCAAAGGCACCTACAAGGCTGCCCCGCAACGCTCGGAGTTGCCGTCGACCATCAACGAGTCGCTGGTCGTCGAACTGTACTCCAAATAAGTTGGCCCGGTCTCTGTGACCCGGTCTTAAGGGCTGGTTTTAAGGAATTGCACTCTATGCAAAGCGCTACGGAATTTCTCAAGCCGCGTATTGTGGAGGTGGATCGCTCCTCCCCGCTGCACGCCAGGGTCATCATGGAGCCCTTCGAGCGTGGCTATGGTCACACGCTCGGCAATGCGCTGCGTCGTATTCTTCTGTCTTCCATGGTTGGCTATGCACCCACTGAAGTGTCCATCAGCGGTGTCGTGCACGAGTATTCGACCATCGAGGGCGTGCAGGAGGATGTCGTTGATATCCTGCTGAACCTCAAAGGCATCGCTTTCAAGATGCACGGCAAGTCCGAGGCTATTCTTAAAGTTTCCAAAGCCGGCGAGGGTGTGGTGACGGCGGGCGACATCGAGGTCGGCCATGACATCGAGGTGCTGAATCCGGATCACGTGATTGCTCACCTGACCAAGGGCGGCAAGCTCGACATGGAAATCAAGATCGAGAGCGGTCGCGGGTACCAGCCGGCTACCGTGCGGAAGGTTTCGGAAGAAACCCGCGCCGTCGGTTCGATTTTGATCGACGCCTCGTTCAGCCCGGTTCGTCGCGTCGCCTACACGGTGGAGAGTGCGCGTGTCGAACAGCGTACCGACCTCGATCGTCTGGTGATCGACATCGAAACCAACGGCGTGGTCGAGCCGGAAGAGGCCGTGCGTACCGCTGCCCGCATTCTGGTGAACCAGCTTTCCGTGTTTGCCGATCTGGAAGGCACGCCGGCCGAGTCCGAGTCGCCGCGTTCGCCGCAGGTGGATCCCCTGTTGCTGCGCCCGGTCGATGACCTCGAGTTGACCGTTCGTTCGGCCAACTGCCTGAAAGCTGAAAATATTTACTTCATCGGCGACTTGATCCAGCGTTCCGAAACGGAACTGTTGCGCACCCCCAACTTGGGCCGCAAGTCGCTGAACGAAATCAAGGATGTGCTGGCTTCCAAGAGCCTGTCGCTGGGGATGAAGCTGGAAAACTGGCCGCCCGCGGGTCTTGAGCGCCCCTGAAATATTTAGACAAGTACACTAAATCAAAATCAAAATATAAAGTGCGGGTCGCCGTGGCTGGCGACCTAGCCCAAGAATACTGACTGAAAGGAATCGCCATGCGTCATCGTCAATCCAACCGCAAGCTGAACCGTACCACCAGCCACCGTCTGGCCATGTTCCGCAACATGAGTGTGTCGCTGCTGAAGCATGAAATCATCAAGACCACGCTGCCGAAAGCCAAGGAACTGCGCCGCTTCGTTGAGCCGCTGATCACCCTGGGCAAGGAGCCTTCCCTGGCAAACCATCGCCTGGCGTTCGACCGTCTGCGTGACCGTGACATGGTCGTCAAGCTGTTCGGCGAACTGGGCCCGCGCTACAAGACTCGTCCCGGCGGCTACTTGCGCATTCTGAAGTACGGCTTCCGCAATGGCGACAACGCCCCGATGGCCTTGGTTGAACTGGTGGATCGCCCCGAGACTGAAGCGGAGCCGGTCAACGCCGAGTAAGTCGTACCAGCATCGTATGCACAAAAAAAGCCGGTTAATCCCGGCTTTTTTCATGCCTGTTTCAGATCGCCTTTTACCGAATTGAGGGGATGAGCCCCCCGCCTGCCCTTGCTGTTGCCTGGCCTTGTCAGGCATAGTCATCCTTCCCTTCAGCGCAGGAAAAGCCTGTGATCGTCCTCTTCACCGATTTTGGGATACGAGATCCCTATGTGGGGCAGGTCAAGGCACGCCTCGCCGAACATGCACCCGCTCAGCAGGTGGTGGACCTGCTGCACGAGGTGCCGGATTTCAATCCGCATGCGGGTGCGCATCTGCTGGCTGCATTTGCGTCCGGCTTTCCCCCTGGAAGCGTGTTTCTGGCGGTGGTCGATCCCGGCGTCGGCATGCCGCGCGACGCCGTGGTGGTCCTGGCCGGCGGCTGCTGGTTTGTCGGGCCGGACAATGGCCTGTTGTCGATTGTCGCCGCACGGTATGCCGACGCCCGGCTGTGGCGCATTATCTGGCAGCCCGAAGCCTTGTCCGCCACGTTTCACGGCCGCGATCTGTTTGCGCTGATTGCGGCCGACATCGCGCGCGGCGAATTCCCCACTGACAAGTTGACCCCGATGGACAAGCTCAAGGTCGAATTCGATGCAGGCGATCTGGCGCGGGTGATATATATCGATCACTACGGCAACGCCTGGACCGGTGTGCGTGGGGTGCCGAAGGATGCGCGCGTCAGCGCCGCGGGCGAACTGTTCCAACACAGCGAAAGCTTCGGTTTTGTCGGCAAGGGCGAGGGCTTCTGGTTCATCAACAGCGTGGGGCTGCTGGAACTCGCGGTCAACCGGGGCAGTGCGGCCGCCGCGTATGGCCTGAAAGTGGGCGATCCGGTACAGGTGAAGCGGCTGAACTAGCGCGGTTCAAGCCATCCCGACGAGCAGTGCGCGATAGTCGTTGACATTGGTGCGGGTGGGGCCGGTGATGACTAGATCGCCCAGGGCCGAAAAAAATCCATGGCTGTCGTGCGCAGCCAGCAGG
The DNA here is from genome assembly GCA_035562135.1 of Thiobacillus sp. Lineage (GTDB taxonomy): Bacteria > Pseudomonadota > Gammaproteobacteria > Burkholderiales > Thiobacillaceae > Thiobacillus. The sequence continues at coordinate 15,169 of DATMWS010000037.1, forward strand.
TTCTCGGCATTCAGTCCCTGCACACGCGCGCGCTCAAGCGTGTCCGGACCGATCACAGCGCCGGCGTTGTCCTCGCTGCCGTCGATGCCGTCGGTGTCGCAGGCAATCGCCCAGGCTGGGATATCGCGCAAGGCCAGCGCCAACGCCAGCAAATATTCGGCGTTACGGCCGCCGCGGCCATGCTGCGGGCGCAGGGTGACGGTGGTCTCGCCGCCCGAGATCAGGGCAAGCGGCCCCCGCGTAACGCTGGAACGGGCCAGCGCAGCATGCTGCCGGGCAACGGCCTGGGCGTCGCCGCTGACGCGGTCAGAAACCAGCAGCGCCTGGATCCCGTGTTGTTCGAAATAGCGAACCGCCGCCGTGAGGCTGGCGTGGGCGCTGGCGATGACGCGATTTTCCATGTGTGAAAAGCACGGGTCGCCGGGTTTGGGCGTGTCGCCGTGCGCGCCGGCCGCACAGGCTTCGAGGTGATGCTTGACCCCGGGCGGCAGCGCGATCCGGAAATATGCCAGCCGCTCGAGCGCGTCGGAGCATGTGGTGGGATCGGGCGCGCAGGGGCCGGATGCGATATGGGTGGGGTCGTCGCCGACGACGTCGGAAATGATCAGCGCCAGCCCCCGCAAGGTAGACGCCGACGGGTTTCCCGCTGCTGCGCAGCGACTCTTTAGCCCCTGCGCGCCCAGGATTGCGGATAGCGCCGCCTGCGCCAGGCGCCCGCCAGCCAGACGGGTTAGATGTTTGCGCACGGTGTTGATGTCGTGGATGGTCGCGCCGGCGTTGAGCAGCGCCTTGGTGACCTGGCGCAGTTCCTTCAGGCTCACCCCTTCGACCGGCGCGGCGAGCAGGCTCGATCCGCCGCCGGAAATCAGCGCGAGCAGCAGATCGTCCGCTCCCAGTTGGCCCGCCATCTCCAGCATGCGCAAAGCGGCTTCCTCGCCGCGCCCGTCGGGCAGCGGGTGGCTGGCCTCGACGACTTCGATGCGGCGCGTGGGCAGCCCATGCCGGTAGCGCGTGACCACCAGCCCGGACAGGGGCGCATCAGCCGGCCAGTGGGCTTCCACCGCGGCCGCCATGCTGGCGGCCGCCTTGCCGCCCCCAACCACCAAGGTGCGGCCGCGCGGCGGCGCGGGCAGGTGCGGCGGCAGGATGATCGCGGGATCGGCTGCAGCCACCGCGGCACGGAAGGAGCCCAGCAGCAAGTGCAGAGCGCGCCCCGGCGGGCCCCCCTCTGTTGCGCTGCGACCTTTCCTCAGTGGGGTGTGTTGATTCATCTCGTGAAATCGGAAAACAACATGCTGAATTGTAGTTGTCTGAGACGAGTACCAGTGGCCTGCGCAGCGAACCGTACTGCGAGCCGTAGTGTTTGCAGATAAACTGCCCGCGATGAATGAATGCTGTATTGATCCGAAGCAGGCTGGCGCGGCGCTATTGGCGCAGTCTGGCTGGTCATCCCACCAGAGTTACAAGACAAACATCAAGACTTGACGATGACATTCTCCGCACCTTCCCTTTCTCCCGGATTCAAACGCTTGGCACTGGTATCCATCCTTGTGCTTGGCGCCGCCGCCATCTGGACGATGACTCAAGATTCGAAGGATGGCGGGGAGCGCAAGAATTCGATCGTTGCAGACTCACCGCAGATGACAGGGGGTGCCAAACCTGCGCTGACCGTCATGGCCATCACGCCGCAGCGTGTCGAGTGGCCGCGGATGCTGGCGGCCAATGGCAATATCGCTGCCTGGCAGGAAGCGGTGATCGGCGCCGAGATCAGCAATCTCCGGCTGACCGAGGTGAGGGTTAACGTGGGCGACAAGGTGCAGAAAGGCCAGGTGCTGGCACGCATTTCCAGTGACAGCGTGGAAGCCGCATTGTCAGAGTCCAGGGCTGCGGTTGCCGAGGCGGAGGCGATGCTGGCCGAGGCCAAGGCCAACGGCGACCGTGCTCGCCAGTACCAAACCACCGGTTTCCTCAGCGCGCAGCATATCAACCAGTATCTGACGGCCGAGAAGACGGCCCTTGCCCGCTTGAATGCCGCACGCGCCAGAATGCAGGCAGAGCAACTGCGTCTGGCGCAAACAGCCGTGCGCGCACCCGATGCCGGGGTGATTTCTGCGCGCACCGCCACGGTCGGCTCGATGACGCAACCCGGGCAGGAGCTGTTCCGCCTGATTCGTGGCGGCCGCCTCGAATGGCGCGCCGAAGTGAGCGCAGCCGATCTAGGCAAGCTGAAGCCAGGCGTCACTGCAACGCTGACCGCGCCCAACGGCGCACGCGTCCAGGGCCGCGTGCGCATGGTCGCGCCCACCGTGGACCCGCAGACGCTCAATGGCCTGGTTTATGTCGATCTGCCAATAGCGGAAACCGGCGATGCCCTGCGAGCCGGCACATTCGCCCGGGGCGAATTTGAACTGGGGCGCGCGCGCGCCATGAGCTTGCCACAGTCTGCCGTGCTGCTGCGCGACGGCTTCTCCTATGTGTTCCGGCTTGATGATCAGAACAAGGTTACGCAGACCAAAGTCGCCGTGGGGCAGCGGATGGGCGATCAAATCGAGATTGTCAACGGCATTGCAGCGGATGCTCGCGTGGTGGCGAGCGGCGCCGGTTTTTTGGCTGATGGCGACCTGGTGCGGGTGGTGGATGCGCCGGCGGCAGCAAGCAAGAACCCGTAAACGGAAGCCCAGCCATGAACGTCTCATCCTGGTCCATTAAAAACCCGATTCCGGCTGTCCTGCTTTTCATCATGCTGACGCTGGCAGGATTGATGGCGTTCAAGGCCATGAAAATCCAGCAGTTTCCGGATATCGATTTGCCGACGGTGACAGTGACCGCCACGCTGCCAGGGGCTGCGCCCTCCCAGTTGGAAACCGAAGTCGCGCGCAAGATCGAGAATGCCGTCGCCACGCTGCAAGGGATCAAGCACATCTACACCAAGGTGCAGGACGGCACTGCCACCGTCACCGTTGAATTCCGTTTGGAGAAGCCGACGCAGGAAGCGGTGGACGATGTGCGCGACGCGGTATCGCGCATCCGCGCCGATCTGCCGGGCGACCTGCGCGACCCCGTGATTTCGAAAGCGAATCTGGCCGGATCGCCGATCCTGACTTATACCGTTGCATCCAGCCGGATGGATGATGAGGCCTTGTCCTGGTTTGTCGACAACACAGTCACCAAACGCATGCTCAGCGTGCGCGGGGTGGGGGCGGTGTCGCGCGTCGGCGGCGTCAGCCGCGAAGTGCGCGTTGAACTCGACCCGGCCCGCCTGCTGGCGCTGAACGCCACCGCAGCCGATATCTCGCGCCAGTTGCAGCAGATCCAACAGGAAGCGTCCGGTGGTCGTGCCGACGTGGGCGGGGCCGAGCAGTCGGTGCGCACCATTGCCACGGTCGGGTCGGCCGACGAACTGGCGCGCATGGACATCGTGCTGTCCGATGGCCGCCGCGTGCGGCTCGATCAGGTGGCCACCGTCACCGATACCGTGGCTGAACAGCGCTCGGTGGCCCTGCTAAACGGCAAGCCCGTGGTCGGCTTCGAGATCGTGCGCAGCCGCGGCGCGGGCGAAGTCGAAGTGGCCGACGGGGTGCGCGCCGAACTGGCCAGGCTCAAAGCCGCCCACCCCGACATCACCATCACCGAGGCCTTCAATTTTGTCGACCCGGTGCAGGAGAATTTTGACGGCTCGATGTCGCTGCTGATCGAGGGCGCCATCCTTGCGGTCATCGTGGTGTGGTTCTTTCTGCGCGACTGGCGCGCCACGCTGGTTTCCGCCACCGCCCTGCCGCTGTCGATGATTCCGGCCTTTGCCGTGATGCACCTGATGGGATTCACGCTCAATGTGGT
>DATMWS010000038.1:0-26410 GCA_035562135.1 Thiobacillus sp.
GTCAAGGGCAGCGGACTGGGCTTGTCGATCGTGCGCGAAGCGCTGCTGGCTGCGGGCGGCAGCGTCGAGGTGGTCGATTGCCCGCCGTGGTCGACCTGTTTCAAATCAAGTTGGCCCGTTTAGCCTGGCCGATGCCGCCATGACATTCAAATCCGTATTTCTTGCCGGGCTGCTGCTGACGCTGGGGGCATGTGCCACCCCGTCCGAGCACCCGGCCATCCGCACCAGCCAGCCCGGACCGGCCGCTCCGGCGCTGTTGAATGAACTGACACGGGTGGCGGCCTTGTCTGCCGAGCAGCGGCGCCGCGAACTGGCCGGGCTGGAAGGCGATCGCCGTCTCGACGACGCCCGGCGTTTTCAGCTGGCCGCCCTGCTGGAGCGCGAGGACAGCGTGGAAGCGCTCGAACGTGGCCTCAAAAGCCTGGGCGCAATCGCCGAGGTCGATCCCCGTGCGCGGCCGTTGCTCGAAATGATGAAAAAATTGCTCAAGGTGCGCATCGAGCTCAAGCAGCAGACTGCGCACGCGCAGGAATTGCAGGACAAGCTCGACCAGATCAAGGTGCTGGAAAAGTCGCTGCAACAGCGCAACACTCCGGACAAGACGCCATGAAAAAACCGTGCATTCTGGTGGTCGACGACGATGCCGCACTGCGCGAGCTGATCACGCTGCGGTTGGAGGCCAATGGCTTCAGGGTCGAGGCGGTCGGCAGCGGCGAGGCGGCGCTGGCGAAGCTGGCGCTGACGCGCCCCGACGCGGTGCTGACCGACATGCAGATGGACGGCATGGACGGCATGGCGCTGTTTCGCGCCATTCATGCGCGCGACCCGGCGCTGCCGGTGATCGTGCTGACCGCGCACGGCACCATCCCGGACGCGGTGGCCGCCACCCAGCAGGGGCTGTTCGGCTACCTGACCAAGCCCTACGACGCGCCCACGCTGATCGATCTGCTGAAACGCGCCACCCGGCTGGCAAGCAGCAGCCCCGATGCCAACGACGACAGCTGGCGCAGCGAAATCGTCACGGCCAGCCCGGCGATGGGCGCGCTGCTGGCCGAAGCCCGGCTGGCCGCGCAAAGCGACGCGTCGGTCCTGATCCAGGGCGAATCGGGCACCGGCAAGGAGTTGCTGGCGCGCGCGATCCACCGCGCCAGCCCGCGCCACGCCAAACCCTTCGTCGCGATCAACTGCGGCGCGATTCCGGCCGAACTGCTCGAATCGGAGTTGTTCGGCCACGTCAAAGGCGCGTTCACCGGGGCGGGGCGCGACCATCCCGGCCTGTTCCAGAGCGCCGAGGGCGGCACCGTGTTCCTCGACGAGATCGGCGACATGCCCGCGCCGCTGCAGGTCAAGCTGTTGCGCGTGCTGCAGGAAGGCGAAGTGCGGCCGGTCGGCGCGACGGAAACGCGCCCGGTCGACGTGCGCATCCTGTCGGCCACCCATCGCAACCTTGACGAGGCGATCGCCAGCGGCGAATTTCGCGAAGACCTGTATTACCGCCTGCACGTGGTCAACCTGATGCTGCCGCCGCTGCGCGAACGGCGCGAGGACATTCCGCTGCTGGCCCAGCATTTCCTCACCGCGCTGACGGAGAAATACCGCCGCCGCATTCACGGTTTTGCCCCCGACGCGTTGGACATGCTGGCGGCGGCCGACTGGCCGGGCAACATCCGCCAGCTGCATAATGTGCTGGAGCAGTGCTGCGCGCTGTGCACCACGTCCACCATCCCGGCCAGTCTGGTGGCGCGTGCGCTGCGCGACAAGCCGGCCGAGGTCCAGCCGCTGGCCGAGGCGCGCACGGCGTTCGAGCGCGATTACCTCATCAGCCTGCTGAAGCTCACCCGCGGGCAGGTCAGCGAAGTGGCGCGTCTGGCCGGACGCAACCGCACCGAGGTTTATCGGCTGCTGCAACGCCACGGCCTGACGCCCGCCCTGTTCAAGGATCGCGACGAAACCGTCTGAGTGTCGGGCAGCGACGACACCCGCGCCTGCACGGACGCGCGTCCGCCTCCAGCCCGCCATCCAACAACATGATTTAAAAGCCAATGATTGATTTGGCACACACTCTGCAATAGAGCGGTACCGCCCCCGGGCGCGTCATCAACTCTCAGAGGAGAACAGCATGTTCGGATGGGCCATTTCGTTTCTGATCGTCGCCATCATTGCCGGGATTGTCGGCTTTGCCGGGCTGGCCGGCACCGCCGCCTGGATCGCCAAAGCGCTGTTTGTCTTCGGTCTGGTGGTGTTTCTGTTATTGCTGGTCACCGGGCGTCGCCCGCCAACTGTTTGAAACCCGACGTCGCACAGGAAGGGGGGCTTGCCTCCCCTTTTTTATTGCCTATTTCCAATGGCTTGCCGGCATGTCGCCAATAGCGGACAAAACAATCCAATAAAAACAAACGCTTGAAAACCTCACCTGCACCCGTCGCCTGCAGGCGACATATCTGCCCGCACGGGCGGACGCAACCCGGCAACCCGGTCCTTACGAATCTCCCATCTATCTGTTTTTATTAAAAAAAATAGAGATGGCACGGTTGTCGCTATAACCCGCCTGAGTGCGTCTGCATTCGAATTCAACTCACGACAGGAGATAGTTATGAAATCCATCAACCCTCGCTTTCTGAGCCTCACGCTTGCCGGCCTGCTGAGCGCCGCCTCGGCGTCTGCCCTGGCCCAGTCCATGCCCGGCGCCACTCCTGGCGCACCCAGCGTCAAAACCTATGACAGCAACGGCGACGGCGAGATCAGCATCGAGGAATTCAAGCCTCAGGGCGGCCAGGAACAGGCCCGCGACAAACGTCTGAACAGCGACGAATACGCCAAGGCCGGCAACTACGTCGACGATGCGTGGATTACCGCCAAGGTGAAGGCGCTGCTGCTGAAGGACGAAGGCGTGAAAGGGCTGGACGTGAACGTGGAAACCCACAAGGGCATAGTCCAGCTGGCTGGCTGGGTCAACAGCCCGGCGCAGATTGCCCAGGCCGAAACCATCGCACGCAGCGTCGAGGGCGTGAAGGGGGTCAGCAACGACCTGCAGGTCAAGCGTTGATCGCTGGCCATGGGTTCAGGCCGGCGCACGGTTCGCCGCAGCCGGCAGCCCGACCAACAAAACCAGGAGCGAAAAAGTATGTACAAGAGCACCCAATATCTCAACGACGAACACATGCGGCTGTACGAATGGAGCGGGGGTGGAGCCGTGATGCAGCCCGCCATCGCGGCAAAGTCGAAACGCACCCTCTCGTGGCATGCCTCATACGATGTGCTGGCGCTGCTGACCAGCCTGCTGATCCTGAACGGTGTCGACACCAAGGGCCCGGCCAAACAAGCGGGTGCGCAGGTCGCTCAGGCCGTCCAGGGAAATGAAAGACGAAACGCACCCGCCGAAAAATGACGATATCACGGGCAATCCGGGTCCAGCGGGAAGCCGGGCGCACGCTGGACGAAGCGTGCGAGTTGGCCGGCGAAAAGATACGGAAGCCGTAATCAGCCGTCTCCAGGCAAGCGGTGCAGCCGCTCCAGCAAAAAAAAGGCCGGCAGCATCTGCCCCCGGCCTTTTGCATTCAACCCGCCAATCAGAACGTGTAGCTGTACATCAACTGCCAGTTCACCTGGCTGTGTTCGATGGTCATGCCGCCGTTACCGTTAGGAGGTGTGGGGCCCGTCCCCGTCACCGACACTTGCGGCACCACACTCAGCGCGAAATTGAGCCCGGACTGCTTGTTGAAGGCGTAGCCGAAGCCCACCGTGTAGTGGTTTTCCATGATCGCCGGCCACAGGTAGCTGACGTATTGATCCGGGATCGGGTTCGTGCCGTGGTTGTAGCCGATGCGGCCGGTGAAGGCGTCGTTGAACTGGTAGGCGAGACCCAGCGCCAGCACGATCTGGTCTTCCCAGTCCTGCTGGAACGGAGCGACGACAGTGCCATCCCGGTAAATGGTCACGGTATTCATGCTGCTGCCCCACATCAGGTCTTTGAGGTCAGCTGCGACCATCAGCCGCTCGCTCGCCTGCCAGACCAGGCCCAGCGCGAGGTTGGGGGGCATGTCGAAGCCTTCCACCTTGTAGGCGCCGTCCTTGAGGTCAGGCAGGTTGCTTGAAGTCTGGTACACGCCGCCGACGGTGAGCGCATCGTTGAGCTTGTAGGTGAAACCGAGCTTGGCCGCCACACTGTAGCCCTTGGCTGCGCCGCTGAAATCGCTGTCGTCCCTGAAATTGATATCCTTGGTTCCATCCCCGTTGAGATCGGCGACCAGATCCATGCCCGCCCACACGATGTCGACGCTGCCGCCGACGTTGAAACGTTCGGACACAGCATAGGCCAGCGGGAAGATCACCCGCCCCACACTTACCTGCGCCATGTCGCCATTGGCATACTCGGTGCCCATGCCGCCCTGGCCGTAGATGCCTGCACCATACGCCAGCTTGCCCTGCTTTTTCACGTAGCCGATGGCCGGCATGTAGAAGGCATCGGCTTCGGACGTGCCCATGGGGGTCGTCACGTCCGGGCCGACGAAGCCGAGCATCACGTCCAGCCGGCTGCCGTCCGCCATCAGGCCCAGCGTGGCCGGGTTATTCGCCAGCGCGGCACTGCCGTTGTCATAGGCCATGGACGCGCCGCCCATGCCCGCGGCGATGGGGCCGTAGCCCTCCATGATCATGCCGTTGGTGGCCATGGCCAGGCTGGGCACAGCCAATCCCACCGTGGCAAGCATGGCCGCGAGTTTATTCAGTTGCATCAGGGTCTCCTGAGGATGCGGGTTAAAAATTTAGAAAAACCGTAAATTCTAACCTACTTGCGCACAGCGCTCATCAAACTTAATCCCCTGCCTTGTGAACCGCCGCCAGACCCGTGTCGCCATAGCCGCATGATCTGACCGCCTGGTCGCGGTTACATAAGGTTACACCTCGTTACCTGCCCCAAACATGCCGCTTACACAGCCCCCCTACTGTGCAGTTGTCCGCTGAGCAACCCAAGCACAGCGACACCCCTCAACTGAATAGGAGCGACACCATGAAAAGCACTCTGATGAAAAAAACCCTCGGCATTCTGGCACTGGGCGCCCTGGGCCTGATGGCCACCGGCGCACAGGCCGGCTGGGATCGCGGCGGCTACGGTTATGGCCATAGCGGCCACGCCTACCAGCAAAGCCAGATGTTCAGCCAGCAGATTGATGCACGCCAGGATCGGCAGATGGAACGGATCCAGGCCGGGAAGCGTGAAGGCAATCTGCGCCGCGCCGAATTCCGCGAATTAATGCGCGAACAACGCGAAATTCACGCAATGGAACGCCATTTCCGCGCAGATGGCGTGATTGACGCACGCGAATTCAAGCGCCTCGATCATGCGCTGGACATCGCCAGCCGCAACATCCAGGCGGAAAAGCATGATGACCGCCAGGCGCGCAATGCTTACGATCCCAGTCGCCGATTCAACTAAGCCGGCACGGCGCGCGGACTGCGCGCCTGCCGCTTCAGTTGGACTGCATTTCGTCGTTAGCCTCAATCACGATAAACAAGGAGCATGCCATGAAGCTTCCCATCACGCTCGCCCTGGCCGCACTGGTGGGCTCCGGCCCGATATTCGCCGACCCGCCCGACCACGCCCCCGCGCACGGCTATTACAAGAAGCATCACGACGATAACCGCAAGCATTACCCGAAAGCCAGGCACTACGCGGGTAAAAGCGGGGCGGTGTATGTCCGCGATTACGGTATTTCGGCCGGCCGCTGCAACCGCGACGAGATCGGCACGGTCATCGGCGAGGTGACCGGCGCGGTCATCGGCAGCCAGGTCGCCCGCCGCGAGGATCGCGTGATTGGCATGGTGGTCGGCGGGGTGCTCGGTGCGGTGCTGGGACACGCCATCGGCGACAGCATGGACGACCGCGACCGCGCCTGCATGGGCCACGCGCTGGAACTCGGCCGCCCCGGCGTGCCGGTGGAATGGCGCCACGATCGCCACGCCTATCACTTCACTCCGCGCGGCGATGCGCGCGATGGCTGCCGCTACGCCACGATGGCGATCGATGGCCGCACGCCGCACGACGTGCTGGCCTGTCCGTCCGGGCGTGGCGAATGGACTTTCCGCCGCAGCTGATCCCCTTGCACCTCATGGCCAGCGACGCCAAGCCTGTTAGAATGCCGGCTTTGCGTCCTGGCCTGCTTCATGTCCGCTCTCAAGAACGATACCTTTCTGCGCGCGCTGCAGCGCTTGCCCACTGACTACACCCCCCTCTGGCTGATGCGCCAGGCCGGCCGCTACCTGCCGGAATACAACGCCACCCGCGCCCGCGCCGGCGATTTTCTGACCCTGTGCAAGACCCCCGATCTGGCGACCGAAGTGACGCTGCAGCCGCTGGCGCGCTATCCGCTCGACGCCGCGATCCTGTTTTCCGACATCCTCACCGTGCCCGACGCGATGGGCCTGGGGCTGTATTTCGCGCCGGGCGAAGGCCCGCGCTTCGAGCGCCCGCTGCGCGACGAATGGGAAATCCGCGACCTCTCCGCGCCCGATCCGGCCGACAAGCTGGGCTACGTGATGGATGCCGTGAAAAGCATCCGCCGCGCGCTGGACGGCTCGGTGCCGCTGATCGGTTTTTCCGGCAGCCCCTACACGCTGGCGTGCTACATGGTCGAGGGTGGCGGCTCGGACGATTACCGCCATATCAAGACCATGCTGTACAGCCGCCCCGATCTGCTGCACCGCATTCTCGAAGTGAACACCCGGGCGGTGACCGATTACCTCAACGCGCAGATCGAAGCCGGCGCACAGGCGGTGATGATTTTCGACACCTGGGGCGGCAGCCTCACCCCGCACGCGTACCAGGAATTCTCGCTCGCCTACATGGAGCGCATCGTCGCCGGGCTCATCAAGGAACGCGAAGGCCGCCGCGTGCCGAGCATCATCTTCACCAAGGGCGGTGGCAACTGGCTGGAAGCGATGGCCGGGATCGGCGCCGACGCCGTCGGACTGGACTGGACGCTGGATATCGGCGAGGCGCGCCGCCGGGTGGGCGACCAGGTGGCGCTGCAGGGCAACCTCGACCCCTGCGCCCTGCACGGCACGCCGAACAGCATTCGCGCCGAAGTGGCGCGCGTCATCGAGAGTTACGGCAACCACCCCGGCCACGTGTTCAACCTCGGCCACGGCATTTCGCAGTTCACCAATCCGGACAACGTCAGCGTGCTGGTCGAGGCGGTACACAGCCAGAGCCGCGCCGTGCGCGCCGCGCAGCCTTCTGCCTAGCACGCCTGAGCGACCTCATTTCAACCCTTATTTACCAGGATTCACCATGAAACGTATTTTGATCAGCCTGTTTGCCCTTTTCATCAGCTTCGGTTTCGTCATGAACGACGCCGAAGCCCGGCGCATGGGTGGCAGCAAATCCTTCGGCATGCAGCGCAGCGCACCCACCAAGCAGACTGCTGCGCCCACCAAGCAACCCGGCACCGCGCCGACGGCCACCCCGAAAAGAAATTCCTGGATGGGTCCGATTGCCGGCCTGGCCGCCGGCTTAGGCCTGGCCGCACTGTTCTCCCACCTCGGGCTGGGCGAGGAAATGGGGAATTTCCTGATGCTGGCGCTGCTGGCGATGGCCGCTTTCATGCTGTTCCGCTTCTTCATGCGCCGCAATGCGCCGGCATCCGCCATGCAGTACGCCGGCATGCCGCCCAGCGGGATGAATCCTGGCGCGCCCGCCGCATTTGATCAGACGCCCGCCGCACTAGGCAGCAGCAGCACCCGCGCCTTCCCGCCCGGATTTGACGCCGACGCCTTCGCGCGCGAAGCCAAGCTCAATTTCATCCGCCTGCAGGCCGCCTTTGACGCCGGCAACCTGGACGATCTGCGCGCCTTTACCTCGCCCGAGGTGTTTGCCGAGCTCAGCATGCAGTTGGCCGAGCGCGGCGACGCCGCCCAGACGACCGACGTGACGACGCTCAACGCCGAGGTGCTGGAAGCGGTCGATGAGGGCAACCGCCACCTCGTCAGCGTGCGCTTCACCGGCCTGGTGCGCGAGGCCGCCGATCAGGACGTCATGCCGCTCGACGAGGTCTGGCACCTCACCAAACCGGTCAGCGGCCAGGGCGGCTGGGTGATTGCAGGCATTCAGCAACAACAAAACTAGAAGAAACAAGGCCTTGCGCACCCATAACCTGTGCAAAAGGCCTTATTTGCGGCAAAAGAAGAGTTGACTTATGCACATTTTTAGCGCAAGGGAACTTTTTTTGTGTTAATCCCTTGACAGCGGGCACATGTTTTTAAGCCCTTGAAAAATATCAGCTTGCTGGTTTGCCTGCTTTTTAGCCTGTGATGCCTGCCCGCCTGAATACGGGCACTTGGGGACATTTGACACAAACCGCCCACACAATTATCCACAGCTTGCGTGGACAAAGCCAAATAAGCCTTACTCAACAGTCGCTTAGTGAACCTTCCCCGACAACCGATCAAGATTCGCCGCTAACTTATGCCGTCCCTGCTTCAGGTCGCGCTCGATACGCCGCTCCCCCGGTTGTTCGACTATCGCCTGCCGGATGGCGTGGGCGCGGTGCCGCCGGGGTGCCTGGTCGAAGTCCCGTTTGGTCGCACCCACCAGGTCGGCGTCGCGCTGGGCCCGCCGGCCGACAGCACGGTCGGGGCAGACAAGCTGCGCGACGTGATCCGCGTGCTGGACGATCGCCCCGCCCTGTCTCCCGACATCCTCCGTCTGGCGCAGTTTTGCGCCGACTATTACCACTATCCGCTGGGCGCCATCCTGCTGGCCACGCTGCCGCCGCGCCTGCGCAACGCCACGCCGTTTGTCGCCGATACCCCCTGGCTGGTGCTGACCGAGGCCGGACGGGCGGCGGAACCTGCCGCGCGCGCCAAGGCGCAGCGCGCGCTGCTCGACGCCTTGCGGGCGGCGCCGCAGTCGCGCGACACGCTGCGTGCGCAGAAACAAGGCCGCCGCGCAGCCGCACTGGTGACGGCGGGCTGGGCCGCCTGGTCGCGGGTAGCGCCCGCAACCCGCGACGCGCCGCAAACGACGCCCCCGCCTCCTGCCACCGCTGAGCAACAGGCCGCGCTCGATCGCCTGCTGCCCGCGCTCATGCAATTCGGCGTCCACCTGATCCACGGCGTCACTGGCAGCGGCAAGACCGAGCTGTATCTGCGCCTGATTGACGCGGTGCTGGCACGCGACCGGCAAACCCTGGTGCTGATTCCCGAGATTGCCCTCACCCCGCAGCTGGAACAGCATTTCCGCCGCCGCTTTCCCGGACGCCGCATCATCACGCTCCACAGCGGGCTGACCGAAGCCACGCGTACGGAAAACTGGCTCGCCGCGCCCGACTGCGACGTGCTGCTCGGCACCCGGCTGTCGGTATTCGCCCCGCTGCCGCGGCTGGGGCTGATCGTGGTGGACGAGGAGCACGACGCCTCGTTCAAGCAGCAGGACAGCCTGCGCTATTCGGCGCGCGACGTCGCGGTGGCGCGCGGCAAGCAGCGCGACGTGCCGGTGGTGCTCGGCTCGGCCACACCGGCGCTGGAAAGCTATGCCCACGCGCTGGCCGGGCGCTACCAGCTGATCGAACTGAAGCAGCGCGCCATCAGCCAGGCGCAACTGCCGACGATCGAACTGGTCGACCTGAAACATATTCCGCTCGACAATGGCCTTACCCGTCCCGCATTGCAGGCGCTGACCGAAACCCTGGCGCGCGGCGAGCAGAGCCTGGTGTTCCTCAACCGGCGCGGCTACGCTCCGGCGCTATACTGCCCGAGTTGCGGCTGGGTGTCGCCCTGCCCGCGCTGTTCGGCACGGCTGGTGCTGCACCGCACCTCGCATCGGCTGAAATGCCACCATTGCGGATTCGAGACGCGCATCCCGCCCGAATGTCCGGGCTGCGGCAATCCCGATCTCAAGCCGCTCGGCCAGGGCACCCAGCGGCTGGAGGAAACGCTCACCGCGCTGCTGCCCGCCGCGCGCATCCGCCGCATCGACCGCGACACCATGCGCCCGCGCGCCTGGGCCGAACTCGGCGAAGCGGTGCATGGCGGCGAGGTCGATATCCTGGTCGGCACGCAGATGCTGGCCAAGGGTCACGATTTTCCCAACATGACGCTGGCGCTGATCCTCGACACCGATGGTGCGCTCTACAGCCCCGACTTTCGCGCCACCGAACGCCTGTTCGCCCAGCTGATGCAGGTGGCCGGGCGCGCCGGGCGCGCCGACAAGCCCGGACGCGTGGTGATCCAGACCGCCTTCCCCGACCATCCGCTGTTCCGCTACCTGCAGCGCCACGACTATCCCGGCTACGCGCGTGCGCTGCTGGCCGAACGCAAACAACTCGATCTGCCGCCGTTCACCCGCCAGGTCTTGCTGCGCGCCGAAGCACCCACGATGGACGCGGCGCTGGCCTTTTTGCAGCGCGCTGGCGCGCTGGCGCCCGAGAGTGCCGACGTCAGCGTGTTCACCGCCACCCCCGCGCCGATGGCGCGCGTGGCCAACCTGGAGCGCGCGCAGCTGCTGATCCAGTCGGCACAGCGCCAGGCCCTGCAGCGCTTGGTCGCTGAATGGCGGCCGCAACTCGACACTATCAGGCCGCGCGTGGCGCGCTGGTCGCTCGATGTCGATCCGCTGGTGTTTTGAATAGCTTGGTCGTAGCCCGCCGTCAGGGGGAAACAGTTTATGATCCTCGGCAGCAGTATTCATAACCCCAATAGCCCATGACAATAACCAAACTACTGCTTGTCGGCGCTTTCGCTGGAGTGGTCCTGTGGGGGGCTAACCGACACTTCGACCCTTACAGCACCAAGCTTCCCCTTGATTCACCCGACCTGTCGGTGATCCAGGACAAACTCGACAAACTCCCTCCTGATGAGCGGGAACTGGTCTTGGCCTATGTGCATCGCACCGGGGGTCGCAACGATGGTTCCTCCATGCTCATCGCAACCCAGCTTGCCACCATGCCGAACCTCAAAGAAGCGATCGGCATGCAAAAGGCATGGTTGGCCAAGGAGGCGAAACTCAACGTAACCGTTAATTCAGAGTTCGCCGCATACAACTCGAAATTCGATGCCATGCGCAAGGCATTGCAAATCGAACTGGTTGGCACCCAGACTTCCAGAGATCAGGCGCATACCTTCAGCTTCAAGAACAAATCCTCTCAAACGATCGAGGCATTCGAGGCAAGGGTATTGGCGCGACAGACACGCTTGAAACTTGACGAAGGGAGCGGCCCACCCTCCAGGGTCGCAGCGTTCGCTTATCCGTTCGCGCCAAACAGAATTGTGTACCTCCCAGCCGGCTACACTCGCCCTGTCTTGATCCCGTTCGCTTCCGTCGAAATGAACACAGCCACGCTGTTCGTGGGCAATATGCAGTTAGGAAAGGCGCCAGAAGGTGAGATGATTCTTGAAACCTATCCCACCTATATCCGTTTTGCCAACGGTCAGGAATTAAAGATCCCTGACGAGGTATTGCAAAACGCGCCCAATGTCATTGCGATATATGGTCGCCTCTTGAAGGAATAACACCTCGGATTCCCGCCTCGACATGATCAAGACCCTGCTAGCCATGTCTACGGCCTTCGTTGCCCTGTCCGCCCTGGCAGCTCCCGTTTACAAACACACCGGCCCTGATGGCAAGGTCACCTATTCCGACATGCCTGCCCCTACTGGTTCGACGACGGTCAAAGGCAGTATCCGCTCAAAGCCAGCTCGGTTTGAAGATGATCCGGTAAGCGCAGCAACCGTCGTGGTGACGAATGAGATCGTTGTTGACTCGGTTTACGCTTTCTGCCGCGTTGAAATGCCCGATTCGGCACCAACCATCTTGGAAGCCAGAGGCCGCTGGAAGGAACAGCACACTACGCTAATCGAGAAATCAAGAGCCATCCTGGCAGACAACCTGACAATCGAAGAGCGTCGAAGCATCGCTGCCATGCTCAAGCAGGAAAATGAAAAAATAGCGGGCCAGCTGCGGCAGGCGCCCTATGCAGAGCGCAAAAAGAGATGCGAAGGCGCGCCAGCCAGATTCACCTCGCCAGTAATGAACCTCGCCGGTCATCCTGCCCTGGTCAGAACCATCATGGGCTACAAGGTCAGGCGCTGAGTGCCTTCTTAGAATCCGATTCCCGGGGCAGGACCCGTCGGCGCCATTTTGATGCCCCACGCGCGGCGCTTATAATCGCGGGCTACTCATTCGAACACTGAGGATGTGCGTATCGCTTCGTCCTCTTTGTAACCATGTCCAACACCCATCCACTCAAAGAACAGATCGCCCTGCTGATCGGCATCGCCCTCGAAACGGTGGCGCCCGACGCCCCGGTGAGCCTCGAAATCGAACGCCCGAAAAACCCCGCCCACGGTGACTTTTCCAGCAACGCGGCGATGCAGTTGGCGCGGCCGCTGAAGCGCAATCCGCGCGAACTGGCGCAACTGATCCTCACCGAGTTGCCCGCTTCCCCGCTGATAGCCAAGACCGAAATCGCCGGCGCCGGCTTCATCAATTTCCATCTCACCCCGGCCGCCTGGCACGGCATCGTGCCGCAGATCCGCACGGCGGGTACGCGCTTCGGCCGCGGCGACGCCGGCGCCGGACACAAGGTGCTGGTCGAGTTCGTTTCGGCCAACCCGACTGGCCCGCTGCACGTGGGGCATGGCCGCCAGGCGGCGCTGGGCGACGCGATCTGCAACCTGTACGCGGCTCAGGGCTGGGAGGTGTGCCGCGAGTTCTACTACAACGACGCCGGGGTGCAGATCGCCACGCTCGCCAACAGCGTGCAGGCGCGCGCGCATGGCCTCAAGCCGGGCGACGCCGAGTGGCCGGAAACGGCCTACAACGGCGACTACATCGCCGACATTGCGGCGGATTTTCTGGCGAAAAAGACCGTGAAGTCGGACGACCGCGAGTTCACCGCAAGCGGCGACGTCGACGATCTCGATTCGATCCGCCAGTTCGCCGTCGCCTACCTGCGCCACGAGCAGGACCTCGACCTCAAGGCCTTCGCGGTGCATTTCGACCATTACTGTCTGGAGTCGAGCCTGTACACCAGCGGACGCGTCGCGGCGACCGTGCAGAAGCTGGTCGACGCCGGCAAGACCTACGAGCAGGACGGCGCGCTGTGGCTCAGAACCACCGACTACGGCGACGACAAGGACCGCGTGATGAAAAAATCCGACGGCACCTACACCTATTTCGTGCCCGACGTCGCCTACCACATCGCCAAGTGGGCGCGCGGCTACGAGCGCGCGATCAACATCCAGGGCACCGACCACCACGGCACCATCGCCCGGGTGCGGGCCGGATTGCAGGCCGCCAACGTCGGCATCCCGCAGGGCTATCCGGACTACCTGCTGCACACCATGGTGCGCGTCATGCGCGGCGGCGAGGAGGTGAAGATTTCCAAGCGCGCCGGCAGCTACGTCACCCTGCGCGATCTCATCGAATGGACCAGCAAGGACGCGGTGCGCTTCTTCCTGCTCTCCCGCAAGGCCGACACCGAATACATCTTCGACGTCGATCTGGCGCTCGCCAAGAACACCGACAATCCGGTGTACTACGTGCAGTACGCCCATGCGCGGATTTGCCGGGTGTTCGAGGAGTGGGGGAATGAGCCCCCCGCGCTCGACCGGGCCGACCTCGCGCCCCTGACCGCGCCGCACGAACTCGCGTTGATGCAGCGCCTGGCCGAATACCCGGAAACCGTCGCCACCGCCTCGCGCGAACTGGCGCCGCATCTGCTGGTGCATTACCTGCAGATGCTGGCGGGCGATTTCCACGCCTGGTACAACGCCGAAAAATTCCTGGTCGAGGATGCGGCCACGAAACTCGCCCGGCTGGCGCTGGCCGACGCCACCCGCATTGCGATCGTCAACGGCCTGGCCTTGCTCGGCGTGTCCGCCCCGGAGAGAATGTAGCCATGGCCAAGCCTTCATCCCGCAACAGCGACCGCTCGGGCGGCAGATCCATTTTCACCGGCGTGCTGATCGGCCTCATCGTCGGCGCGGTGCTCGCCGTCGGCGTGGCGCTGTGGGTCACCGGCAACAATCCGTTCAAGTCCGCCCCGCCGGCGTCGGCGCCCAGCCCGGCGGCGCCCGCCACGCCGGAGACCCCGCCCAGCCTCGAATTCTACAAGATCCTGCCGAGCGACGCCCCGAGCGAACTGCCGCCCGCGCCCGATGCAACAGCGAAACCCACGCTGTATTACCTGCAGGCGGGCGCGTTTCAGAATGCGGACGATGCCGACAACCTGAAAGCGCAGCTGGCGATGCTGGGCGTCGAAGCCGTCATTCAGACCGGCGAAGTGGCCGACAAGGGCGTGTTCCATCGCGTGCGTGTCGGCCCCTTCCGCGCCCTGGATGAAGTGAACCGCACCCGCAGCTTGCTGACGCAGAACGATATCCCGGCCACGCTGGTCAAAGAACTTCCCACCCCACAGGAGACGCCTTGATGTTCACCCGCGCTTTGTCTTTCTTTGCCGCCGCCGTATTTTCCCTGTCGACCCTGGCCGCCGGCCCGGAGGCCTTCGAGGGACACGATTACACCCGCCTGAAGAATGCACAGCCGGTCGCCACCGGCAAAAAGGTCGAGGTGCTGGAGTTCTTCTGGTACCGCTGCCCGCATTGCTTTCAGCTCGAACCCGCCCTCAATACCTGGCTGAAGACGCTGCCCAAGGACGCCCAGGTGCGCCGCGTGCCGGCGGTGTTCCGCGACGACTGGATGCCCGGCGCCAAGCTCTATTACACGCTGGAGCAGATGGGCCTGCTCGACAGCCTGCACCCCAAAGTGTTCGACGCCTATCATCTGGAGAACATCAACCTCAACGACCCGGCCGTGCTGGGCGGCTGGATCGCCAAGCAGGGGGTGGATCGCAAGAAGTTCGAAGGCATCTACAATTCGTTCTCCACCCAGTCCAAGGCCACCCAGGGCGCACGGCTGACCACCACCTACGGCATCACCGGCGTACCGGCCTTCATCATCGACGGCAAATTCGCCACGTCGGTGTCGGCGACCGGCAGCGAGGCGCGCCTGTTCGAAGTGCTCGACCAGCTCATCGTCAAGGCACGCACCGAGCGCAGCGGCAAAAAGGCCGCCAAGTAGCGTGCTTGGCATCCACCCCGCTCTAGGTTTTGAATAAACCCCTACGGGTTTTTATCACCGGCGCCAGCTCCGGTCTTGGCGCGGCGCTGGCGCGGCACTACGGCACGTCGGGCGCACAACTCGGGCTGACCGGACGTCGGCTCGAAGGCCTGCGGGACACCGCCGCCGGGCTGGATGCGTGGCTATACCCGGCTGATGTGCGCGACGCCGCCGCCATGCAAACGGCGGCCGAAGCGTTTTTGAGCGAAGTCGGCACGCCCGACATCGTTATCGCGGCGGCGGGCATCAGCGTCGGCACGCTCACCGAAGCCGGCGAAGACGCACGGGTGTTCCGCGCGGTGATGGATGCCAACGTGCTGGGGCTGGTGCACACCTTTCAGCCCTTCATCGCGCCGATGCAAACCAGCGGCGGGGTGCTGTGCGGCATTTCCAGCGTGGCCGGGGTGCGCGGCTTGCCCGGCGGCGGCGCGTATTCGGCCTCGAAGGCCGCAGCCACCGTCTATCTCGAAGCCTTGCGGCTGGAGCTGAAAGCGCGCGGCATTGCCGTGGTCACCGTCGCGCCCGGCTACATCGACACGCCGATGACGCGGGTGAATCCCTATGCCATGCCCTTCAAAATGACAGCCGCGGCAGCTGCGGCCAAGGTGGCGCACTGCATTGCGCGACGCCGCGCCTACACCGTCATTCCCTGGCAGATGGCCTGGGTGGCGCGCTTGCTGAAATGGCTCCCCATTCCAGTTTATGATGTGATATTCGAGAAAGCACCGCGCAAGCCACGCGGTCTGCCAACCGAATCAGCGTGACCAAAATTTTGCGGAGAAGCAATGCCAAGCCCCTTGAACATCATCCTGATCGACGATCACCCCCTGCTGCGCATGGGCGTGGCGGGCTATATCCAGCAGGAACCGGATCTGACGCTTACCGCGCAACTGGCCAACGCCGCCGAGCTGCGCGCCTGGCTGGCGGCAGGCAACCGAGCCGATGCCGCGCTGCTCGACCGCTCGCTACCCGATGCTGACGGGCTGGACCTCGTCTCCGACCTGCGCGACCTTGGCATCAAGGTCATCATGCTCACCATTGCCGACTCCGACGAGGAAATCTCCGAAGCCATCTCGTCCGGCGTCGATGGCTATGTCATCAAGTCCAGCGAGCCCGACCAGGTGCTGGCTGCCATCCGCAGCGTATGCGACGGTCAGAGCAGTTTCCCGCTCAACATCATGCAGAAGATGGCGCGTGGCGAACTCAACAACAGCGCGCTGTCGGCACTGACCGCGCGCGAAATGGAAATCGTCGATAACGTGAAGGAAGGGCTGTCCAACAAGGCCATTGCCTACAAGATGACGCTGTCGGAAAACACCGTGCGCAATCACCTGCGCAACATCATGGAAAAGCTCGGCTTGCGTAACCGCGTCCAGGTCGCCACCCTGGCGCTGAAGGAAGACCACAAGCGGCATTGAGTGCGCAACCCGCCAGAAAAAAGCGCGGCTCGATGCCGCGCTTTTTTTGTGCCGCCGGTTTACTCCACCGTGACCGACTTGGCCAGATTTCGGGGTTTGTCCACATCGGTGCCCTTTTGCAGGGCGGCGTGATACGACAGCAACTGCAGCGGTACGGTGTGCAGGATCGGCGACAGCACGCCGTTGCTGCCGCCGGGCAGCTTGATGACATGCACGAAAGCCGATTCCTCGATGTGCACGTCGCCGTCGGCAAACACATACAGCTCGCCGCCGCGCGCGCGCACTTCCTGCATATTCGATTTCAGCTTTTCGATCAGCTGGTCGTTGGGCGCGATCGTGATCACCGGCATGTCTTCGTCCACCAGCGCCAGCGGGCCGTGTTTCAACTCGCCCGCCGGATAGGCTTCGGCGTGAATGTAGGAAATTTCCTTCAGCTTCAGCGCGCCTTCGAGCGCGATCGGATAATGCACGCCGCGCCCGAGGAACAGCGCGTGGTGCTTGTTGGCGAAACGCTGCGACCAGGCTTCGACCTGCGGCTCCAGCGCCAGCGCCTGTTGCACTTTATTCGGCAATCCCCTTAGCGCGGCCAGGTGGGCGGTTTCCTGTGCCGGCGTGAGTCGCCCGCGCAGCTTGGCCAGCACCAGCGTCAGCAGCAACAGACCTGCCAGTTGGGTGGTGAAGGCCTTGGTCGAGGCGACACCGATTTCAGGTCCGGCGCGGGTCAGAAACTTGAGGCGCGACGCACGGGTGAGCGCCGACTCCGGCACGTTGCAGATGGTCAGCGTCTTGTCCTGGCCGAGTTGCTTGGCGTGGTTGAGCGCCGCCAGCGTGTCGGCGGTCTCGCCGGACTGCGAGATGGTGACGATCAGTGCGTCGGGGTTGGGCACGCTGGTGCGATAGCGATATTCGCTGGCGATTTCGGCATGCGCCGGAATGCCCGCGATCTCTTCCAGCCAGTAAGTGGCCACTTTCGCCGCGTGAAAGCTGGTGCCGCAGGCGAGGAAAGTCACCGCGTTCACCTGGCCCAGCACCTCGGCGGCGTCGAAGCCGAACCATTCGGGCTGGATGTGATCCTGCGCCACCGCGATCAGCAGCGTGTCGGTCAGCGCGCGCGGCTGCTCGTGGATTTCCTTCTGCATGAAATGGCGGTAATTGCCGAGCTCGGCCATGTCGGCCGACAGTTCGGAAATGTGCACGCTGCGGTCGGTCTTGTTGCCCGCGGCGTCATATACCGTGACCGACAGCAGGCCGATGTCGGCGACGTCGCCCTCTTCCAGATACATCACGCGCTGGGTCACCGGCAGCAGCGCCGAAACGTCGGAGGCAATGAAATTTTCCTCGATGCCCAGACCGATCAGGAGCGGGCTGCCCTTGCGCGCACAAACCAGCCGATTGGGCGAGTCTTCACTCACCACGCCGATGGCGTAGGCGCCCTCGAGTTCGGCCACCGCCGCGCGGGTGGCGGCGAGCAGGTCTTTGGTCTGGCGGTAATACAAGGCGATCAGGTGGGCAATGACTTCGGTGTCGGTTTCCGACGTGAAGGCAAATCCGGCCGCCTTGAGCCGGGTGCGCAGCGCTTCGTGGTTTTCGATGATGCCGTTGTGCACCACCGCCAGGCTGCCGCTCACATGCGGGTGCGCGTTGGCTTCCGACGGCGCACCGTGGGTCGCCCAGCGCGTGTGCGCGATGCCGAGATGACCGTGGACCTGCTGCGCCGTGCAATCGGCCGCCAGCGAGGCGACGCGGCCGACGCTGCGCACCCGCGTCAGGCCCCCGTTGATGATGACCAGTCCCGCCGAGTCGTAGCCGCGGTATTCCAGCCGGCGCAGGCCTTCGATCAGAATGGGAACGACGTTACGTTGCGCAACCGCGCCGACTATGCCGCACATGATTAGCTTTCCTTTTTCTGTTTGACCGGGCGTTTCCAGCCGCTGAGGGTGAGCTGTTTCGCCCGCGACAGGGTGAGTTCGCCGGCGGGCGCATCTTTGGTCAGGGTGGTGCCGGCGCCCAGGGTCGCGCCACGGCCCACGGTGACGGGCGCCACCAACTGGGTGTCGGAGCCCACAAAGACGTCGTCCTCGATGACCGTGCGGTGCTTGTTGGCGCCATCGTAATTGCAGGTGATGGTGCCGGCACCGATGTTGACCCGCTTGCCCATGGTGGTGTCGCCGACGTAGGACAGGTGGTTGATCTTGGAGCCGTCGTCGATCTGGCTGTTCTTGATCTCGACGAAGTTGCCGATGTGCACGTCGTGCGCAAGCCGGGTGCCCGGCCGGATGCGCGAGAACGGCCCCAGCCGGTTGGCTTCGCCGATTTCTGCATCGTCGATCAGGGTGAAGGCGTCGATGCGCGTGCCCGCGGCCACGGTCACGTTGCGCAGCACGCAGTTGGCGCCCACTTGCACGGCGTTCCCTAGTTCCACGCGGCCCTCGAATACGCAGTTGACGTCGATCACCACGTCACGCCCGCAGACCAGCGAGCCGCGCACGTCCAGCCGCGCCGGATCCATCAAGGTCACGCCAGCGTCGAGCAGCGCCTGGGCGATCTCGTTCTGGTGGATGCGTTCGAGTTGGGCCAGCTGCGCCTTGCTGTTTATCCCCAGCACTTCCCATTCGAATGCCGGCGGGTGCGTTTCCACCTCCACGCCGTCGCGCACCGCCAGGGCGATGATGTCGGTCAGGTAGTACTCGCCCTGCACGTTGTCGTTCTTCAGTTCGGCTATCCACCGCTTCAATTGGCGCGTCGCCACCGCGAGGATGCCGGTGTTGACTTCCTGGATGGCGCGCTCGGCAGGCGTAGCGTCCTTGTGCTCGACGATGCGCGTGACCTTGCCGTTTTCGCGCACGATGCGCCCATAGCCGTCGGGCTGCGCAAGATTGACGGTCAACAACCCAAGCTTGCCGGCCTGGGCAGCCGCCACCAACGGCTGCAGGGTCCGTGTGTGGGTCAGCGGAACATCGCCATACAGCACCAGCGTCACGCTGTCGTCAGCCAGTTTCGGCAGCGCCTGCTTCACCGCGTGACCGGTCCCGTGCTGTTCGGCCTGGAGCACAAACGTCAGTTTGTCGTCAGCCATCGCCTGTGGCACCGCTTCGCCGCCGAAGCCATACACCACGCAGGTCTGTACCGCGCCGAGTTCATGGGCGGTATCAACCACGTGCCCGAGCAGGGGTTTGCCCGCCAGTTTGTGCAGCACCTTGGGCAGGTCGGAGCGCATGCGGGTGCCTTTCCCCGCTGCAAGAATCAGGATTTCAAGGATGGAATGCATTCGTATCGGTCAGTATCGGGTAGTGCATCAACTAAACGGATGAGCAAAACGCGCGCCAAGTATAAAGCCTGGGATGACTGCCCACATGAAAAAGGCGGCCTTTCGCATCGAATGCCGAGGCGGTTTGTTGGCCGCCTGGCCGCGGGTTGAACTTGGCCTATCGGGCCGACAAAAAAACACCCCTGCATGAGGGGTGTCTGGTAAGAACAAGGATCAAAAACCTTTGTCCAGGTATTCCTATCTGGGGAAAATAACAAACATCCCCATTGTCCGTTTAGCTGGAAACGCAGTTACTTCAACGGAACCAATTCGACACGACGGTTCTTGAAGCGGCCTTCATCCGTAGCGTTGTCGGCTACCGGCTGGGATTCGCCGTAGCCCTTGGCGGTCAGGCGATCTGCAGAAACACCCTTGCCAATCAGGAAGTTACGGACGGCTTCGGCGCGTTGCCGGGACAGATTCATATTGTATTTGTCACTGCCCCTGCTATCGGTGTGGCCTGCAACTTCAATGTCCACATCGCCCCATGTCTTCAAAGTCGCGACGTCCTTGTCGAGGCCGGCGATGTCTTCCTGCCGCAGGGCGGCTTTGTCGAAATCAAAATTCACGCCTTCTAGCACCAGCTTCTTGGGCGGCGCAGCGGGTTCAGGCGCTACAACAACCGGCGCAGGCGCAGGCGCTGCAACAACCGGCGCAGCGGGTTTAGGTGCGACATAAGCCGGCGCAGGCGTGGGCTCAGGCGCTGCAGCCAGGGGTGCCGGCGCAGGCGCCTTGCAAGGTGTATCAAGAAGCTGCCGACCAGGACAGCCGATCGTCTTGAATAGTTCGTGACCGACCGTTTTTCCAGTCGAGCTGGCGGCATTGGAAGGATCGTAATAAACGCCTTCAGCCGCTTGTGCACTTACAACCCCGGCAGAAATCAGGGTTGCGCCAAGGATGCTAAAAAGAAAAGGGGTTGTACGCATGTTTAAGCTCCTATTAAAGATTCAAGCAAAATTTGATGGGCATCTTGGAAATTTTTGTACTTCCAAGAGGGTTCGTCAGCACGATTGATGAAGAATAAAGGAAAGCGTCAGCGGATTCTGTGCGCTAACGAACATAACCAGCATTTTTCTGCATCAGATCGGGGAAGGCTCGCAAAACTCACGCAGCAGCACGAATTTTGCGTCAGCAAGTAAACGACGCAAAGCCTGTCCTCCGCTACGGCAGCAAATAAATAGGGGGACCGACGTCCCCCTATTCAGCTTAAATGGAAACGCAATTACCTTTGCGGTACCAGTTCGACACGACGGTTCTTGACGCGGCCCTCAAGCGTAGCGTTGCTGGCAACCGGCTGGGATTCACCGTAGCCCCGGGCGGTCAGCCAATCTGCCGAGACCCCCTTGCTAATCAGGTAGTTACGAACAGCCTCGGCACGGCGCCGGGACAAGCCCATATTGTAGGCATCAGTGCCAATGCTACAAGTATGCCCCGCAACCTCCACGTTCACATCGCCCCATGTCTTCAAAGTGGCGACGTCACGGTCAAGCTTGGGGATGTCTTCCTGCCGTATGACCGCCTTGTCGAAATCGAAATTCACGCCTTCCATCACCAGTTTCATAGCGGGTGCGGGTTCGGGCACTGCAGCAAGCGGTGCCGGCGTAGGTTCGGTCACCGCAGCACGCGGCGCAGGCGCAGGCGCAGGCGCGGGCTCAGGCATCGCAGCAAGCGGTACGGGCGCGGGCACCGGGCAAGGGATACCGAGAAGTTCCCGGCCAGGACAGCCGATCGTCCTGAAAAGCTCATAACCGATCGTAAATCCGGTCGGGCTGGCGGCATTGGAAGGATCGTAAAAAACGCCTTCAGCCGCATGTACATTTACAACCCCAGTAGAAATCAGGGTTGCCCCAAGAATACTGAAAAGAAAACGGATTGCACGCATGATTAAGCCCCCTTAATAAATCCTCAACAGTGAGTCCGCCATTAATAGTTTCAGCTTATGCAATCTAAAGAAAAAGCAAAGGGCCGGTTCTCTCCCCCTTGTTTGGCAACCTCTCGAATCGCTACGAGTGGTCACGGTGCTGCACAGGCCATCCGCTGAGTTACAGGTCTTGCATTGCAATACGCCCCACTCACTTTTCGCTCAATCAGGCGCATTACGCGCACCCAAGCCTGCCTTTTTTTGCCCATAAAAAAGGCAACCCGCGGGTTGCCTTTTCGTCAGTGCGGGCTCTATATCAGGTCAGCTTGCGCAGCTTCTTGATCGCTGCAAGTTGTGCGACGGCCTGCGCCAGTTCGGCCTGCGCCTGCGCGTAGTCGATGCTGGCTGCCTTGTCCTTCATCGCTTCTTCGGCAGCGCGCATGGCTTCGAGGGCTTTGGTTTCGTCGAGGTCGGCGCCGCGTATGGCGGAGTCGGACAGGATGGTGACGACGTGCGGCTGCACTTCGAGAATGCCGCCGGAGACGTAGACCAGTTCTTCCTCGACCTGGTTGGGCACCTTGATGCGCACCGAGCCGGGTTTGAGCGTGGTCAACAGCGGGGTGTGACGCGGATAGATACCGAGTTCGCCGCGCTGGCCGGGGGCGATCACTACTTCGGCGGTGCCGGAGAAGAGTGACTTTTCTGCGCTAACGATGTCGAGGTGTAGGGTCATGGCCATAGTGATTTCCTGGTGAGGCGTGAGGCATCAGGCGGTTTCCGTCTGAGCCTCACGCTTGACGCCTTACTGGATTGTCTTCGCCTTTTCGACCGCTTCTTCGATCGGGCCGACCATGTAGAAGGCCTGCTCGGGAAGGTGGTCGTATTCGCCTTCGACAATCGCCTTGAAGCTGGCGACGGTCTCTTTCAGCGTAACGTACTTGCCCGGTGCGCCGGTAAACACTTCGGCAACGAAGAAGGGCTGCGACAGGAAACGCTGGATCTTGCGCGCACGGGCCACGGCCAGTTTGTCTTCCGGCGACAATTCGTCCATGCCCAGAATCGCGATGATGTCGCGCAGTTCCTTGTAGCGCTGCAGGATGGCCTGCACCGAACGGGCAACGCCGTAGTGTTCTTCGCCGACGACCTGCGGATCCAGAATACGCGAAGTCGAATCGAGCGGATCCACCGCGGGGTAGATGCCCAGTTCGGCGATCTGACGCGACAGCACCAGGGTCGCGTCCAGGTGGGCGAAGGTGGTGGCGGGCGACGGGTCGGTCAAGTCATCCGCCGGCACGTACACGGCCTGGAAGGAGGTAATCGAACCGGTGCGGGTGGAGGTGATGCGCTCCTGCAGGCGGCCCATTTCGTCGGCCAGCGTCGGCTGGTAGCCCACCGCGGACGGCATCCGGCCCAGCAGCGCGGACACTTCGGTACCGGCCAGGGTGTAGCGGTAGATGTTGTCGACGAACAGCAGCACGTCGCGGCCTTCGTCGCGGAAGTATTCGGCCATGGTCAGACCGGTCAGCGCGACCCGCAGACGGTTGCCCGGCGGCTCGTTCATCTGGCCGTAGACCAGTGCCACTTTGTCCAGCACGCCGCCTTCTTTCATCTCGTGATAGAAGTCGTTGCCCTCGCGGGTCCGTTCACCCACACCGGCGAACACCGAGAAACCCGAGTGCGCCACCGCAATGTTGCGGATCAGTTCCATCAGGGTCACGGTCTTGCCCACGCCGGCGCCGCCGAACAGGCCGACCTTGCCGCCCTTGGCAATCGGCATGATCAGGTCGATCACCTTGATGCCGGTTTCGAGAATTTCCACCGAGGCAGCCTGGTCGGCATACGCCGGGGCCTTGCGGTGAATCGGCATACGGGTTTCGGTGGCAACCGGGCCCATTTCGTCGATGGGGTTGCCGAGCACGTTCATGATGCGGCCCAGCGTGGCCTGGCCGACCGGAACCATGATCGGGTTACCGGTGGCGAGCACGTCCATGCCGCGGCGCAGGCCGTCGGTCGAGCCCATCGCAATGGTGCGCACCACACCGTCGCCCAGCTGTTGCTGGACTTCGAAGGTAAGGTCGGGGGACTGCATTTTCAGCGCTTCAAAGACCCTGGGCATGGAATCACGCGAAAACTCCACGTCCACCACCGCACCGATGATCTGAACAATTTTTCCGTTGCTCATGCTTGTTTCCTAAGAAGATTAAATTCTGTGTGCCTTAAACCGCGGCTGCACCGGCGACGATCTCCGACAGTTCCTTGGTAATCGCGGCCTGGCGGGTTTTGTTGTAGACCAGCTTCAGTTCGCCGATCACGTCCTTGGCGTTGTCGGAAGCGGCTTTCATCGCCACCATTCGTGCCGACTGTTCGCATGCGATGTTCTCGGCCACGCCCTGATACACCAGCGATTCGATGTAGCGCATCAGCATTTCGTCGACCACCGGCTTGGCATCGGGTTCGTAGATGTAGTCCCAGTGCGTTTTCAGGCTGGTTTCCTCGGCGTCTTCCATTTGCACCAGCGGCAGCAACTGGGTCAGCGTCGGTTCCTGCTTCATCGTGTTGACGAAACGGTTGTAGACGATATAGAGCGCGTCGATCTTGCCTTCCAGGTAGGCATCCAGCATGACCTTGACCGGGCCGATCAGCTTGGCCATGTGCGGGGCATCGCCAATACCGGTGAGCTGCGACACCACGTTGGCGCCGAGACGCTGCATGAAGCCCAGCCCCTTGTTGCCGACCGCGGTGACGTCGATGCCGACGCCGGCGTCGTCCCACTGCTTCATCTGGCTCACCACCACGCGGAGGGCGTTGGTGTTGAGACCGCCGCACAGGCCCTTGTCGGAGGTGATGACGATGAGGCCGACGCGCTTGACGTTGTCACGCGCGATCACAAACGGATGCTTGTATTCCGGGTGGGCGTAGGCCAGGTGCGTTGCCACGCGGGCAATTTTCTCGGCATACGGGCGCGCGGCCTTCATGCGCTCCTGTGCCTTGCGCATCTTGGACGCCGCCACCATTTCCATGGCCTTGGTGATCTTGCGCGTGTTTTCCACGCTCTTGATCTTGGTCCGTATCTCTTTTCCGGCTGCCATTGTTTCTCCTTAAACCAGCGGCTCGCGGTCCATCAATAGACGCCGGTTTTCTTGAACTCTTCCACCGCGGCGGTGAGCGCCTTCTCGGTGGCGTCATCCAGGTTGCCGCTGGTTTCGATGGTGTCCATGATGCTGGCGTACTTGGACTTCATGAACGCCATCAGCGCGGATTCAAACGGCAGAATCTTGTTGATCTCGACGTCGTCCATGTAGCCCTTGTTGACGGCAAACAGGCTCAGCGCCATTTGCGAAACCGACATCGGCGAGTATTGCGCCTGCTTCATCAGTTCGGTCACGCGACGGCCGCGTTCCAGCTGCTTGCGGGTGGCTTCGTCGAGGTCCGAGGCGAACTGGGCGAAGGCCGCGAGTTCGCGGTACTGGGCCAGCGCCAGACGGATACCGCCGCCGAGCTTCTTGATGACCTTGGTTTGCGCAGCGCCACCGACGCGCGACACCGACAGACCGGCGTTGATCGCGGGGCGGATACCGGCGTTGAAGAGGTCGGTTTCGAGGAAGATCTGGCCGTCGGTAATCGAGATCACGTTGGTCGGCACGAAGGCGGACACGTCGCCGGCCTGCGTTTCGATGATCGGCAGCGCGGTCAGCGAACCGGTCTTGCCCTTGACCGCGCCATTGGTGATCTTTTCGACGTAGTCGGCATTGACGCGCGCGGCACGCTCGAGCAGACGCGAGTGCAGGTAGAACACGTCGCCCGGGTAGGCTTCGCGGCCCGGCGGACGGCGCAGCAGCAGCGACACCTGACGGTAGGCCCAGGCCTGCTTGGTCAGATCGTCGTACACGATCAGCGCGTCTTCACCGAGGTCGCGGAAGTACTCGCCCATGGTGCAGCCGGCATACGGCGCGATGTACTGCATCGCGGCGGCGTCGGCGGCGGTCGCGGCAACGACGATGGTGTGTTCCATCGCGCCGTGCTCTTCCAGCTTGCGCACCACGTTGGCAACCGAAGAAGCCTTCTGGCCGATGGCGACGTAAATACACTTCACGCCGGTGCCTTTCTGGTTGATGATGGCGTCGATCGCGACGGCGGTCTTGCCGGTCTGGCGGTCGCCAATGATCAGTTCGCGCTGGCCGCGGCCGACCGGCACCATGGCGTCGATCGACTTGAGGCCGGTCTGCACCGGCTGGTCAACCGATTTACGTTCGATCACGCCGGGGGCGATGCGCTCGATCGGCATGGTTTTGTCGGCGGCGATGGGGCCCTTGGCATCGATCGGCTGGCCCAGCGAGTTCACCACACGGCCGAGCAGGCCGCGGCCGACCGGCACTTCTAGAATGCGCCCGGTGCACTTGGCGACATCGCCTTCCGTGATGTGTTCGTAGTCGCCGAGGATCACCGCACCGACCGAGTCGCGCTCGAGGTTGAGCGCCACGCCGAAGGTGTTGCCCGGCATTTCGATCATTTCACCCGACATCACGTCGGACAAACCATGAATGCGGACGATACCGTCGGTGACGGAGACGATCGTGCCCTGGGTGCGCAGTTCGCTCGATGCACCGAAGTTTTCGATCTTGGCTTTAATCAGTTCGCTGATTTCGCTTGGATTCAATTGCATTTGTGTTCTCCGAACCGTGAGGTTCCGATAAATATGAGTTGGATGA
>DATMWS010000039.1:0-4945 GCA_035562135.1 Thiobacillus sp.
GCGCGTTCGCTGGCGTCGTCGGTGTTGATCGCGCATAGCCATTCGCGGTCGTTGAACAGCCGCGACCACGCCACCACCGAGCGCAGCACATCGCCGATCATGTGCGGTTCGCCAAAATCCCGGCCGTTGCCGGAAATCGCGCGCAGATACTGGCGGCCGCGGCGGAGCGCCAGGTGTTGCATGCGCACGGCGAGCAGGCGCGCAAGCTGGACATAGATCGGGTGGTTTTCATCAAAGCAGTGACGGCCGCGCGAGCGGAAGGCGCCAAAGTCGCCGCCGAACATCGCTTCGCGGATGTAGCGGTCGTTGCCGCCCGCGCCGTCGAGACCCTGTTCCGATCCGTAGTAGATGCAGGGAATGCCGAGCGTGAGCGCGTTCAGCGCCAGCGCGTTGACAGCGAGATGCGAGCCGCCGGCGGCGCAAAAGCGCGCCTTGTTGTCGCCCTTGCGCACCTGGTCGTGGTCGTCGTAGAGCGTGACGACCTTGTTGCGGAACCAGGTGTGCGAATCCTTGCCGATGTCGAACGAGTTGCGGAACAGGTCGAAGTATTCCGCTGGATTGCGCCGTCCCTTGACCAGGTATTCGAGCTTGTCCGGGATGTCGTCGATGCCGAGCGCGGCGTCGAGTCCGGTGGCTTCGCGCAGGGCGAAGGCGTTGCCGCGGCCGCCGGTGATTTCACCGATCAGGGTGAACTGCTCCTTGCCGATCGATTGCGCGAACTCGTGGATGCAGGCGGTGAAATAGCGCGTCGCGCCGGGTTCCATGTGCTTGACCGTGTCGACCCGGAAGCCGTCGAGATCGGCATAGGCGATCCAGTACTGATAGGCGCGGGTGAGCGTCTTCAGTGCGGGCGAGATGCGGAAATGGTCGACCGGGCCGTCGCCGAGCCGGATGTCTTTCAGGTCGAGGAAATCGCCTTCGATGAATTCCGGGTACCAGTCCCAGTTGTTGATCCGGCCGAGCCGGGAGAAATTGTCGGCGGCTTGCAGTTCACGCGGCCACACGGCGGCGTTGGGGTCGCTCACCGGCTGGCCGTACGGCAGGCTGGGCTGGCCGGTGGCGTCGTTCCAGCCCGCGACCGGGTAGGGGCGGCCGTCCCAGCGCGGGTCCATGCCGTGCCCGGTCGGGTAGCGGTCGGCGGCGTAGGTGAACACCGGGCCGGCATGGTTGAGGATCACGTCGAGAATCACATGGATGCCATGCGCATGCGCCGTGGCGACCAGTTCGCGCAGGTCTTCGCGACTGCCGAAACGCGGGTCGATGGCCAGAAAATCCTGCACCCCGTAGCCGTGGTAGGCGTCGCTCCACGGCGGCTGCTTGAATACCGGGCTGATCCAGATTGCGCTGACGCCGAGTCGTTTCAGGTAGCCGATCTTGCTGGTCGCGCCGCGCAGCGTGCCGCCGACGAAGCGCGCCCCCGCATCGCGCCAGGTCGCCGCGTCGGCTTCGGAGCCGACCGCGTTGCCGTGGTCGGCGGCTTGAAGCAAGGGCGTGGTGCCGCCCAGCGCCAGGTGGCCCGTGTTGTCGCGATAACCCGCCTCGTTGCCGTCGGAAAAGCGATCCAGCAGAAAAAAATAAAACACCTGGTCTTCCCACGCCGCCGGCGAGGGATGGAATGGCCTCTGGATGAGCGAGGCAAAGTCGATGTCGGCAAGCGATTGCATGCGGTGTCCTCAGCGGCTGGCGACGACGCGCTTCTGCGTGCCGCTCCAGCAATCGTCCTTGACCTGGCCGGTCTCGAACTCGGCGCGGCCTGCGCGGTCCAGGTCCTTGTTGGTGAGCACGAAGTTGAGGATGAAGGCGTGGTCCATGTAGGCGCGGCCGAGATACAGACCGGGCCGCACCATGCGGATTTCGTCGCGCACCTTGAGGCCGCGCCGCCCGGCCAGAAAATCGGGTTTTTCGCGGTAGCCATGCAGCTCGTCGGTGAAGGCGTAGTCGATGATGATGGATTCGCGGCGCGAGTCGATCAGGCTTTGTCCGCAGTAGAGCTTGGCCGGAAACAGCAGCCAGGCGTCTTTGCCGTCAACGTCGATCTTGGGGATGTCGCCCGGGCCGATGACCGGGCGCAGCACGGCGAGATCCTGGATGCGGTTGCGCAGCACCTTTTGATCGCGGTAGAACACCTTGCCTTTCCACAGGATTTCGCCTGCGGTTTCGAGCATCTTGCCCTTGAAGTTCACCCCCAGGCCCTTGAGCCCGCCGATGATTTCGGCGGCGCGCAGCTTGCCGGAACTGCCGCGCGGGAACACGATTTCGCCGTCGAACGGACCGTCCGGGATCGGCCCGGAGCCGAGCCGCGCGTACAGCTGGTCGAGCTCCTCCTGATTCAGTCCGGCCAGGTATTTCGGCGTGACCTTGACGAGTTCCTGCAGCGGAATCGGGTATTCGTATTCGACCTGGGCGAAATCGGGTTTGCTGGCGGAGTCGTCGCCGTAGGGGGCGAATGCGATATTGGGTTTGCCGCAGCCCGACACGGACAGGATGAACGCGGCGGCGAGGAGTAAGGCACGTGGGTTCATGATGATTTTTCCCTCACAGCGTCGCCAGAAAGGCGATCAGCGCGTTCTTGTCGGTGTCAGAGAGGTCTTCGCCGAAGCGGTGGCCGTCGTTTTCGATTTCGGCGCTGCACGACGAATAGACTTGCCACAACGCCGGCGTGCGGGCGCGCGCTTCCTTCACCACCTCGACCAGCCGGTCGGGATCGGAAACGATGGCGCGGCCGATGGCCTGCATTTCGGCCGCAAGCTGTTTCGCTTCGGCAGTTGGCAGCACGGTGGCGAGACGCGCTTCGAGCTCTTTGGGCTTGAGCTTGGCGCGTATTAGATCGACGATGAAATCCTTGTGGCGGAAGTTGCCGACGTTGCCCGCGGTGGCGCCGGCCGGCACCCGCACGGTGAAGCCGACCAGGCGTTTCTCCTCCTTGCCATCGAAGATGCGCGGGCCGATGTCGAGCACGATGTCCTGGTCGACCTTGGTCGCTTTGGGAATGCGCTTGGCCGGATTCAGCAAATCCTGCATCGATGCGACGTAGAGCTTGAAACGGCCGTTGACCGAGGGGTCGTAAGCCCAACATCCCGGTTGCTGTGCTAGCGGCGGGTTGCCGGGCTGGCTGGTGTCGACATAGCTTGAGCGGTACAGCTCGTAGGCATTGGCCTTGTCGCCACCCCAGCCGCACAGCTCGGGGCCGACCGAGTTGTTGTGCAGGAAGGGCGCGTGCGCCCACAGGTTGACCAGCGACACGTTGCGGTAATAGCCGCGCCCGCCGTCGTGCGGCTCGAGGATGCCGGAGATGGTCGGGCGCGCGTGGTAATCCTCGTTGGCGAACTGCTCCCAGACGTGGCCGCGCAGGTGGTTGGAATGCAGCGAACGGCAACGGTAGGTGCCGATTTCGGTGACCGGTGTCGGCACGTCGTTGCCCAGCCAGTCGGCGCGCAGACCGGTTTTGCTGTCGATGGCGCGGAAATCGACCGCCTCGAACGGCGGCTTGCCGCTGGAATGGCAGCGCGCACAGTTGGCGACGAACACCTGCTGGCCGCGCGACACCGACCCCTTGCCGAAGCTTTGCTCCAGATCGCGCACCAGATCGGTCTCGGCGTAAGACGTCTGGTGCTGATTCGCGCGCGCTTCACGCAGGTCGCGCGCCTGGCCTTCTGGCGCGGTGAGGAAAAAGTCGAGCAGGTTGTGCAGACGATCCTCGATGGCGCGGAAGTTGGGGCAGTCGCGCCGGCATTGCCCGATATCGAACGGCGTCTGGCCGAAGTTGCGCGCCTGCGGGTCGAGCTGGCGCAGGTCGGTGAGGTGGTTGAGCCAGCACTGCTCGGCGCACGAGCCGATATTGAAGTAGACGCGCTGGATCGCGCCGAGCGCGCCGATCGAGTCGCCGCCGCCCTTGAGGATGTGGTGGACGGTTTCGGTCTTCACGCTCTTTTCCCAGCACTTGCCGGGCTTGCCGGGTTCGCACCAGCAGGTCGATTCCTTCGCGCCCGCCGGGCAGGCCGCTGCCTTGCGCCAGCGGTTGACCTTCTCGCCGGGAAAGGTCGGGCGTTGCGCGGTATTGATCAGCGCATTGATGGTGCCCGCGTTATTTACCTGGTCGTTGGGGATGGCCGAGGTGTCAGAGGTGCCGGGGCGCGCGTGGGCGAAGATCTGCCACAGCAAATCGTCGTGCGGCATGCCGGAAATGAGGATCTCGGAGACGCGGATGTACTGGTTGCCGACCAGGCCGGAGAGGTTTTCCCACTTCGGGTGTTCGGGGTCCGCTGGCGGCCTGGCCGGGTTGAAGGCGACGTGGCACGAGGCGCAGGCGGTGCCGATCAGGAAGGGCGGTTCGATCGAGGCGTCGGCCAGCTTGCGCATCTTGAAATCGGCGCGGGCGGGGTCGTCCGACAGCTTGCGGTTGTAGCCTTCCCAGGTGCCGAGGCGGCCGTTGACCTGCTTCCACACAGCCGGGTCGAAGCGCGGGTTGGGAAATTTGCGGAAGCCGAGCGCGCCGGTGGAGGTGCCGAAAGCCAGGTTGCAGCTGTCCTCGCGGCCTTTTTGATGACCTTCCGGATCACTGGCCTGAACGCTCGCATCCTTGAAATCGCACGCCGGGTCGCGGTAACCGGGTTTGCCGACGAACTTCAGCAGGGTCTCGTCGCCGGGGCACCAGTCGAAGCCGTAGGTTTCCTCGACACTTTTGGCCGGGCAGCCATCGGAACCCGGTTTGCAGCAGCCCGGGTCGTTGATCAGCCCCCATGTCTTGAAGCGGGTGTCGCGGGCGTCGCCACGCAGCACGCCGTACCAGTCGATCAGGGCGGTGACGCGTTGCTGGAAGGTGTAGGTGTGGAAGCGTGCGTTGCCCGCAGTGGCCTTGAACCAGATTTCACGCCCGGAGCGGGCGGACGGCGACAGGCCGGCCTCGGCTTCGTGGAAACCGGCGTCAGTGTAGGGTGGAAGCGCT
>DATMWS010000040.1:0-24032 GCA_035562135.1 Thiobacillus sp.
TCCCCGCCTGCATAGACCGCGATGTAATCCATCCCCATCGGGTCCTTCTTCGGCACCGGCGAGGTGTCGGCCAGCCCCATCGGATTGCGGTAATAGAGCAGCCTGCGTTCCGGCTTGGCCCCTGCGTTTGCCGCCGTCTGCGCGGCGGGCTCGCCGCGCATGCCCAGCCAGTAACCGCCGCCTGCAGCCAGCGCAACGACGGCAATGATCCCGATCACCCGGCTCGGCCCCTGTTTCATAGATCCTCTCCCAGGAGTCGCTCGATTTCCGCCAGCCGTACCTGCGCCTCAACCTGGGCCTTGATCCGGCTCAATTTGGCCTGGCGTATCTGACGCTGCGCGTCCAGCAGGGTGGCGAAATCGACTTTTCCGTTCTCGTAGCCCGCCAGCGCGGCCCGGAAGCTGAGCTCTGCCTGGGGCAGCAGGTTGCTGGCGGTCAGCGTTTCGGACCGGCGGGCCGCGTCGATCCCGGCGAGATGCTCGGCAAGTTCGGCGAGCACCTGATTGGATGCGGCCGCTGCGCGTGCCCGGGTGGCGGATAGCATGGCTTCCGACTCGCGCTCCTGGGCGCGGCGCGAGGCTTGCTGCAAGGGAAGGTTGAGTTCGACCATCAGCTCCCATTCCTTGACCGCGTTCCGATACTGGATGGGGGAAACCCCGAAGGTGAAATCGGGGTAACGGTTTTTGTAGGCGAGTTCGCGGCTTTTTTCGGCTGACCGGATGCGCGCCCCTTCGGTGAACAATTGCGGATTGCGGGTGCGGACGCGTTCGGCCAGCGCCGCGAAGCCGAGCTGTTCCGCTGCGGGAACAGGACGCAGCTGCGCCGGCTCGGCGAGCGGGGCGCCGGCGGCGCGGGCGAGCAAGGCGTTCATGCGCGCCTGAAACTGGCGACGTTCGTTTTCCAGGGCAATCAGTTCGGTCTTCATGCCGGTCTGCTCGACCTGCGCCCGGATGACGTCCTGCTGTGCCGACAGGCCGCCGGCGTAACGAACCTGGGCAATCTTCTCCAGGCGTGTCATGAGATCAAGAATTTCACGGGCTAGCCGCTCATTGCGATGCACGTAATAAAGCTGGGCGTAGGTCGACTTGATGCGTGCCGAGAGTTCCGCCCAGCTTCCCATGACACGCCCCTTGGCACCCTCGGCCTCGAGTTCGGCGATCTCGCGTTTCAGATCGCGCTTGCCGAACCAGGGGATATCCTGCATCAGCAGATAGCGGGTGCTGCCGACGCGGTCCGGTAGCAGTGTCGGGCTCTGCTCGCCAAACCGGGTGATGTCCCGCAGTTCGACACGGAGTTTGGGGTCGGGCAGGGCGGCTGTCGTCGTCACCCGTTCGCTGGCGGCATCCGCCTCCAGGCGCATCGCTGCGTATTCGGGGTTATGCTCCTCGGCGTACTCGTAGAGCGAATCGACACGGGCCCCCAGCAAGGGGTCCTGTGCCAAAACCGGCGTGCTCAACAACCCTGCCATGATGGCCAGCAGGAACCATAGTGAGGCCGGTGTTCGTTTCATGTGGGCTCCCCCCGATATTGCATGGCCGGCTCGTCACTGTGCACCCAAAAGGCTCCGATGACAGGGTTGGCGTATCGAGCCCCTGGAAGCCAGCCACACCAGCGTGCTATTCGTTGTCTGCAAACCCTGCGGGCACGCCACTTCCACATCGGGCCTCGGGCTTTTGCCCGCTCAAGCTTTCATTCCGACAGATCGTCACGCCGTTTCAGAAACGCCTCCCGGTCGATTTCGCCACGGGCATAGCGCGCTTCCAGGATGTCCAGCGCCGTGCGCTCGGGTTTCCCATTCCGGCCGCGGATGCCGTAGAAAATGACAAGTGCGACCAGCAGGATCGGAACAAGCCAGACCAGAATCATCCCCCACCCCATGCCAAAAGGTTCAAAACCATACATGTCCCGCCCCTCTAGGCTGGCACTTCAATTATCTGCGTCCCGAAGGGTTGTCTCGACGGGACGTAATTCAACTGCTTGTTATTGGCTCAGGGGAAACGACTCACCGGTCGTGTGGCTACTATCCCCCCGCTTATGGGGCACATGCCCGCTTGCTGGATCATCAAGCACAACCGAGCCGTAGCTGTCGCCACTTCCTCTTTCCGGCTTATGGCTGTCAGCGGTGACGTGAGGAAAATGGCTTTCATGCACGTTGGTTATGCTCTGTTTCAGATCGGGGTTGCTGTCTTGGTGATAAGCCCAGGCCGGGGCAACCAGCAGGGCCAGGGTAGTGAATGCAATAGCGGTTTTCATGACTTGCTCCTTTTCTTCAGTTAAGTAAACACGACAGACATTTCCGCCGCGGCGGCCATCACTTGGCCGGTTTCTCGGGGCCGCCCTGGGGCTTGCCCATGTTCATCTGCATCATCATCTGCATCATGTCCATGCGCTTCTCCATCATCTCCAGGCGCTTGGCCATCATGTCGTCACTGCCGGACATGCCGCCTGGCATGCCCATGCCGCCCTTGCCGCCCATCATGCCCATGCCACCGCCCATCATTCCGTCTTTCATCATCGGACAGTCCATCATTCCGCCCATCATGCTTTTCCCCGCCATCATGTTTTCCTGCATGGTCTGCATATGCTCCTGCATGAGTTTCTGGCGCTGATTCGGGTCTTTGGACTTGGCCATCTGTTCCAACTGGCTTTGCATTCGCTGGGTATTGGCCTGCATCTTTTGAATCGTCTGATCGGCAGCGGGCGCTGCCGCGCCGACTTTCTGATCGGGGTGATGTGCTTCTTCCGCGAGAACGGGCTGCATAGCCAAGGCGGAAAGCATCAGGGTGGCAAATAGTGTGTGGCGTTTCATGGTTAACTCCTTTGCGTGGGGAAAAATGAGCATTACGGTTTGACAACTTCGAGCGTGGTCACAGTGAATGCGCCATTCACCCTGTCGGCGAGGAATCGGATGGTGTCGCCGGGTTTTACCTGGTCGAGCCAACTGACATCCTGGACGCGAAAAACCATGGTCATGCCGGGCATGCCGAGGTTCTCCAGCGGGCCATGCCGGAGGGTGAGCTTGCCCTGGGCCTTGTCCACTTTTTTCACCAGTCCTTCGGTGAGCATGGCGGCGTGGTCTGTGGCTCCGGCATGGCTTGGGTGGTGCGTATCGGCCCAGGCAGGCAGTCCGAAGCTGAGGCTCAAGCTTAGAACCAGGGAGGTGAGGGCAGGTTTCATCTGTATTCCTTTCAGTATTGGGCGTAGGTGGCGGACGCAGCCCGCCCTCGGGATCGCAATCTTCACGCATGACTCCTCGTTTCAAGTTGAAACCCAGTATGGTCCGTCGCTCCCCACGACAAGCTGACCGGAAGATGACAATTGCGTCATCCGCGCGGCTCATGGCTGCACGACGATGCGCCCCTTCATGCCGGCCTGGTAATGACCGGGGATCAGGCAGGCAAAGTCGAATTCACCCGCCCGGTTGAAGCGCCAGACGATCTCGCCCTGCTGGCCGGGGCCGACATGCGCCATGTAGGCTTCGTCGTGTTCCATCGCGGGAAACTTCTTCATCAATTCGGCGTGTTCGTCCAGCGCGGCCCGGGTGCCGATGACCATCTCGTGCAGCATCCTGCCGTCGTTACGCAACACGAATCGTACGGTTTCGCCCTGCTTCACCTGAATGCTGTCCGGCGTGAAACGCATGGCGTCGGTCATGCTGATGGTCACGGTACGCGCTACGGCGGCAGCCTCTCCGGCAATGCCCCAGGGCTTTTGCTCCTTGACTGCCGCGGCGCCGGATTCAGGTTTCGCTCCGCCATGGGCATGGGCGACGCCGCTTGCCACGGCAATCGCAAGGGTCAGGATGGAAAGTGTTTTTTTCATGAAGCGTCCTTAATGGGTGAGTGGACGGGTTAACCGCCCGAAGTGTGTTTTCATTGGCAAGGCCGTCGCGACCGACTGCCGGGATTTGCTGCGCCCCCCAGCCACCGGGCCTTTGACTGCATCCTGCGGGCACTTACCCAACATGAATCTGACACGTGAATGACAAATCTGTAATGCGCGCCTTCCCAGGCGCGAGCTGTGGCAGGATGCTTTCATCCAGCCTAATGTTCCAGACATGAAAATCCTGATCGTCGAAGACGAGCCCAAGACGGGCGATTACCTGAAGCAGGGGCTCACAGAAGCCGGTTTCGTCACGGATCTGGCGCGCGACGGATGGGACGGGCTGGCGCTCGCCAAGGAGGGGCACTACGACCTGATGATCCTGGACGTGATGCTGCCCGGCATCAATGGCTGGCAGGTGCTCGAAGGCGTGCGCCGGGCCGGGATCGAAACGCCTGTGCTGTTTCTGACCGCGCGCGATCAGGTGGAGGACCGGGTCAAGGGGCTGGAACTGGGCGCCGACGATTACCTGGTGAAACCCTTCGCCTTTGCCGAACTGCTGGCCCGGGTACGCACCCTGGTGCGCCGCGGGCATGCCGGTCTGGAACCCGCTGTTCTCAGGGCGGCCGACCTGGAACTGGACCTGCTGCGGCGACGGGCCATGCGGGCGGGACGCAAGATCGAACTTACGGCCAAGGAATTCGCCCTGCTGGAACTGTTTCTGCGCCGCAAGGGAGAGGTGCTTCCGCGCAGCCTGATTGCCTCACAGGTCTGGGACATGAATTTCGACTCCGATACCAACGTCATCGATGTGGCGGTGCGCCGGTTGCGGGTCAAGATCGACGAGGGCTTTGAATCCAAACTCATCCACACCGTGCGGGGGATGGGTTACGTTCTGGAAACCTTCCCGGAAAATGCGGAACCATGAAACCCCTGTCACTGACTGCCCGGATCAGCCTGCTTTTCGCAGTGGCCGCCTCCCTGGTCCTGCTGACGACGGGCTACTTCCTGACGCAAGGGGTGGCGGCGCATTTCGAGGAGGGGGATCGGCTTGAACTCAACGGCAAGCTGGAGCTCATCCAGAATTTATTCAAGCACGCCACTAGCCAGAAGGAATTAGACCTTCTGCCCCA
The DNA here is from genome assembly GCA_035562135.1 of Thiobacillus sp. Classification (GTDB taxonomy): domain Bacteria; phylum Pseudomonadota; class Gammaproteobacteria; order Burkholderiales; family Thiobacillaceae; genus Thiobacillus. Next base: position 4,956 of record DATMWS010000040.1, read on the forward strand.
ACAACTGGATGACGCCCTGGTCGGCCACCATGGTCTCGCAGTGGCGGTAACGGATGCGACGGGCGATCTCTGGTTCGCCACCTCGGGCGCTGATTTTCCACAAACATTGCTGAATGGCTGCCAAGCTCAGCCAGCAGGGTGTACGGCCGGCACTTTGCGGCAATGGAAGCAGTCCGGGATTAGCTACCGGGGAATGGCCGTGTCGATGACCACAGGCGGTGGCAGGTCTTACGCCGTAGCTGTGGCACTGAACATCCAGCACCATGTGCTCTTCATGAACAGGTTCCGTTCAGTGCTGGCACTCGCCATTGCTTTGGCCGCCCTGGCCACCGCCGGCCTGGGCTGGATGGCCACCCGCTGGGGGCTTTCCCCCTTGCGTCAGGTCACCGACAGGGTGGCCGGCATTTCCGCCGAACACCTGGCTGACCGCCTGCCGACTGCAGGCCTGCCAACGGAACTCAAGCCCCTCGCGACCGCCTTTAACGCCATGCTGGCCCGCCTGGACGATTCCTTCCGGCGGCTCTCCGAGTTCTCTTCCGACATCGCGCACGAACTGCGCACTCCCATTTCCAACCTCATGACCCAGACCCAGGTGGCACTTTCCAGTGCACGCAACAAGGACGAGTACAAAGAAATTCTTTATTCCAGTCTGGAGGAGTATGAACGCATGGCCCAGATGGTTGGCGACATGCTCTACCTTGCCCAGACCGACAACCGCCTGCTCAAACCGAGCCTTGAGAAAGTCGATCTGGCTCATGAAATACAGGATTTGTTCGATTACTTTGAGGCCTGGGCGGAAGAGTGTGCCGTTACGCTGGCCCTGACGGGTTCTGCCAGCGTCCCCGGCGACCGGTTGATGTTGCGGCGCGCGCTCAGTAACCTCATATCAAACGCCATTCGCCACACCCCACCAGGCCAACCCGTGCAGGTATCCCTGGCCAGGCACGAAAATAAAGCCATCGTTTCGGTCGAGAACCCGGGAACGGAAATACCGGCAGAGCACCTTCCCAGACTGTTCGACCGCTTCTACCGCGTCGACCCATCGCGTCAACGCAGGGGAGACGGTGCTGGACTGGGGCTGGCCATCGTCAAATCCATCATTGACGCGCATGGTGGCTCAATCACCGTAACGTCTACAAACCAGGTGACACGGTTCCAACTCACCTTGCCCGCTTTGGCAGAATGATGCGAATGACCGCTTAAACGCCTGTGGCAATACCGATCAATCCAACAGGCCGTTCTCAGCGCAATGGTGCGGACACCCATAAAAAAACGCCCCGTCGGGGCGTTTTTTTCAGCATGAATCACACCTGCGGATGCGCGCGTTCGCGCTTGCTGTGCAGCTTGTTGAGCGCGTGCAGGTAGGCCTTGGCCGAGGCCACCACGATGTCGGTGTCGGCGCCCTGCCCGTTGACCACGCGGCCGTCCAGCGCCAGCCGCACGGTCACCTCGCCCTGCGCGTCAGTGCCGCTGGTGATGTTGTTGACCGAATACAGCAGCAGATCGGCGCCGCTGTTGACCACCGATTCGAGCGCCTTGAAGGTCGCGTCGACCGGGCCCGAGCCGGTGCCGCCGGCCTGTCTTTCTACGCCCTCATCGGTGAACACCAGTTGCGCGTGGGGGATTTCGCCGGTCTCCGAACACACTTTCAGTGAGCGCAACTTGTAGCGCTCGTGCCCGGCCGCATAGCCTTCGTCGGAGACCAGCGCCTGCAGGTCCTCGTCGAAAATCTCGCGCTTCTTGTCGGCTAGATCCTTGAAGCGGGCAAATGCGGCGTTGAGCGCTTCCTCGCTGTCGAGGACGATTCCGAGTTCAGACAGCTTGGTGCGGAAGGCGTTGCGTCCCGACAGCTTGCCGAGGCTCAAACGGTTGGCGTGCCAGCCCACGTCTTCGGCACGCATGATTTCATAGGTTTCGCGGTGCTTCAGCACGCCGTCCTGGTGGATACCGGATTCGTGGGCGAAGGCATTGGCGCCGACGATGGCCTTGTTCGGCTGCACCGGGTAGCCGGTGATGGTGGAGACGAGCTTGGACGTGGGAACGATCTGGGTGGCGTCGATGCGCGTGTCGCAGTTGAACACATCCTTGCGGGTGCGCACCGCCATCACGATTTCTTCCAGCGAGGCATTGCCGGCGCGTTCGCCGAGGCCGTTGATGGTGCATTCGACCTGGCGCGCGCCGTTCATCACCGCGGCGAGCGAGTTGGCGACCGCCATGCCGAGGTCGTTGTGGCAGTGCGTCGACCAGATCACCTTGCCGGCATTCGGCACGCGCTCGATCAGTTGTTTCATGCGCTCGCCCCACAACGCCGGAATCGAATAACCGACGGTGTCGGGCACGTTGAGCGTTTTGGCGCCGGCCTTGATCACCTCGTCGAAAACACGGATGAGGAAATCCATGTCCGAGCGCACCGCGTCCTCGGCCGAGAACTCGACGTCGTCGGTGTATTCGAGCGCGAGCTTGACCGCCTTCACCGCCGCCTCGACCACCTGATCCGGCTGCATGCGCAGCTTCTTTTCCATGTGGATCGGGCTGGTGGCGATGAAGGTGTGGATGCGCCCCCCTGCCCGATTACCTCGGCTGGCCGGCTTGATCGCGCCGCCCGCCGCGTGGATATCGCGCTCGTTGGCGCGCGCCAGCGAACAGATGGTCGAACCCTGGATCGTTTCGGCTATCGTGCGGATCGCTTCGGCGTCCCCCGGGCTGGCCGCAGCAAACCCGGCCTCGATCACGTCGACGCCGAGCTTTTCCAGCTGGCGCGCAATGCGCAACTTCTCGTCCTTGGTCATTGACGCGCCGGGGCTTTGCTCGCCGTCACGCAAGGTGGTGTCGAAAATGAATAAACGGTCTTTCATGGCTGGCTCCATGGGGGTCGGGGCGATGTCGATGTCGACTCGGGCCGACGCATTATAAAGGGGTTGCCGCGAGAAGCTGGCGGCGCGGGGTACTGCGGGGGAGGGGGTTTAATGTGTGCGCGCGCAGCGCAGCAGCAGGCTGTCGAACAGAACGCTCGACAGGCAGACGGGGGTGAACGGGTGCGACGGATTAGACATGGTCTAAATTCTATCTATTTTTGGCCGCCCTGCAAGGGGGGCACCACGTCAGCCGGCTTTTTGCGGCGGAGCAGCCGCCGCAGTGCGTCGGCATAGCCCGACAGGCCATACAGCACGAACACGCCGAACAGCACTTCGGGCGGGCTGGTCGACACCAGGATGAAGGCCAGAACGATCAACAGGATGACGAAGAACGGCACGCTTTTCCTGAGGTTGATTTCCTTGCCGCTGTAAAAGCGAAAATTGCTGACCATGGTGAGTCCGCCGAACAACGCAATCACCGCGGCCAGCCAGCGCACGTCGTTGCCCGCCACGTCGTACTCGACCATCACCCAGACGAAGCCGGCGATCAGTGCCGCCGCCGCCGGACTGGGCAGCCCCTGGAAGAAGCGTTTGTCGGTGACGGTGTCGAGCTGGGTGTTGAAGCGCGCCAGCCGCAGGGCCGCGCCGGCACAATAGACGAAGGCGGCGATCCAGCCGAGCTTGCCCAAGCCCTGCAGGGCGAATTCATAAATCACCAGCGCGGGCGCGACGCCGAACGACACCATGTCGGACAGGCTGTCGTATTCGGCGCCAAAGGCGCTTTGGGTGTGCGTCATGCGGGCGACGCGGCCGTCGAGGCCGTCGAGCACCATGGCGATCAAAATGGCCACCGCTGCGTGCTCGAAGCGCCCGTTCATCGCCTGCACCACGGCGTAAAAGCCGGCAAACAACGCGCCCGTGGTGAACAGATTCGGCAGCAGGTAGATGCCGCGATCACGCATCCGCGGTCGCGTCCTGTCGGTCTTGCGGTGATCGAATTCGAGCATAGGGGGCAAGGTTTACCAACGTGCCAGTATGGTACGCCCGCCGGTCACTTTCTGGCCGATCGACACTTCGGCGCGCGCCGTTGTCGGCAGATAAACATCCACCCGTGAACCGAAACGAATGAATCCGTAACGCTGGCCGCGCACCAGTTTGTCACCGGTGCGCACGTAGCACAGGATGCGCCGCGCGATCAGCCCGGCAATCTGCACCGAGGTGACATCGCCGCGCGCAGACTGGATCCACAATGCATTGCGCTCATTTTCGGTGGAGGCCTTGTCGAGGTCGGCATTGACGAAGCTGCCCGGGGTGTACCAGCGCCCCTTGACCTCGCCGTCGACCGGGCTCTTGTTGGAGTGCACGTTGAACACGTTCATGAACACGCTAATTTTCAGCGCCTCGCGTTCCAGATACGGATCGCTGACCTTTTCAACCGCAACGATGCGGCCGTCGGCCGGCGAGATCACCGCGTCGGCGTCGGTCGGCGGCACCCGCGCGGGGTCGCGGAAAAACTGCAGCGCGAAAACCGCCCAGATCCAGAACGGAATCGACCACCAGCCGATGAGCCAGGTCGCAATCAGGGCGGCGGCAAATGCCGCCAGCAGAACCAGCCAGCCCTCGCGGGCAATGAGGGGATGCGAATGATTTTTCAATTCTTAACCACAGAGACGCAGAGGCACAGAGTTATCACGGGAGAATGTTTTCTCTGTGTCTCTGTGCCTCTGTGGTGAGAGGGATTTAGATCAGTTCTTGGTGTGATCGACCAGCTTGTTGGCCGTGATCCAGGGCATCATGGAGCGCAGCTTGCCGCCCACCACCTCGATCTGGTGCGCGGCGTTGTTGCGACGACAGGCGGTCATCTCGGGGTAGTTGGACTGACCTTCCAGGATGAAGTGCTTGGCGTAGTTGCCGTTCTGGATGTTGTCCAGGCATTTCTTCATCGCGGCCCTGGATTCGGCGTTGATGACCTTGGGGCCGGTCACGTACTCGCCATACTCCGCGTTGTTGGAGATCGAGTAGTTCATGTTGGCGATGCCGCCCTCGTACATCAGGTCGACGATCAGCTTCAGCTCGTGCAGGCACTCGAAGTAGGCCATCTCGGGGGCGTAGCCCGCCTCGGTCAGGGTCTCGAAACCGGCCTTGACCAGCTCCACGGCGCCGCCGCACAGCACGGCCTGCTCGCCGAACAGGTCGGTCTCGGTCTCGTCCTTGAAGGTGGTTTCGATGATGCCGGTGCGGCCGCCGCCGATGGCGGAGGCGTAGGACAGGGCGAGCTCGCGTGCCTTGCCGGAGGCGTCCTGGAACACCGCGATCAGGTCGGGAATGCCGCCGCCCTTGACGAACTCGGAGCGCACGGTATGGCCCGGTGCCTTGGGGGCGATCATGATGACGTCGAGGTCGGCGCGCGGCACGATCTGGTTGTAGTGAATGGAAAAACCGTGGGCGAACGCCAGGGTCGCGCCCTTCTTCAGGTTGGGCTCCACTTCATCGCGGTAGAGCTGCGACTGGAACTCGTCCGGGGTGAGGACCATCACCAGGTCGGCGCCGGCGACTGCCTCAGGCACGTTCTTGACCTTGAGGCCGGCGTTCTTGGCCTTCTTGGCGGAAGCGGAGCCCGGACGCAGGGCGACGGTCACGTTGACGCCGGAGTCCTTGAGGTTGCAGGCGTGGGCATGGCCCTGCGAGCCGTAGCCGATGATGACGACCTTGCGCTTCTTGATGAGGGAAAGGTCGGCGTCCTTGTCGTAATAAACTTTCATGGTGAATTCCTGAGAAATTGAGAATCAGACTTTGAGACTGCGCTCGCCACGTCCGATGCCAGACGCGCCGGTGCGCACGGTTTCGATGATGAAGGCGGGATCGATCGCCTCCAGGAAGGCGTCCAGCTTGGAGCCGGTGCCGGTCAGTTCGATGGTGTAGGTGGCGTCGGTGACGTCGATGATGCGGCCGCGGAAAATGTCGGCGGTGCGCTTCATTTCATCGCGCCCTGCGCCCACCGCCTTGACCTTGACCAGCATCAGCTCGCGCTCGATGTGGCGGCCTTCGGTCAGGTCCATCACCTTGATCACGTCGACCAGCTTGTTCAGCTGCTTGGTGATCTGCTCGATGACGTCTTCCGAACCGACGGTGACGATGGTCATGCGCGACAGCGTGGCGTCCTCGGTCGGTGCCACGGTGAGCGACTCGATGTTGTAGCCGCGTGCCGAGAACAGCCCGGCGACGCGCGACAGCGCACCGGCTTCGTTCTCCATCAGCAGTGAAATGATGTGGCGCATGTCAGAGTTCCTCCGCCAGAATCATTTCGGACAGGCCCTTGCCGCCTTCGACCATGGGGAAGACGTTTTCGGTCTGGTCGGTCTGGAAGTCCATGAACACCAGGCGCTCCTTCAGCGCGGGCGAGAACGCTTCCTTCAGCGCGGCTTCGACGTCTTCCGGCTTGTCGATGCGCATGCCGACATGGCCGTAGGCTTCGGCCAGCTTGACGAAGTCGGGCAGCGATTCCATGTACGACTCGGCGTAGCGGCTGCCGTAGAAGAACTCCTGCCACTGTCGCACCATGCCCATGTAGCGGTTGTTGAGCGTGACGATCTTGACCGGGATGCGGTACTGCTTGCAGGTCGACAGCTCCTGGATGCACATCTGGATGCTCGATTCGCCGGTGATGCAGGCCACCTGCGCATCGGGGTGCGCAAGCTGCACGCCCATGGCGTACGGCAGGCCGACGCCCATGGTGCCGAGACCGCCGGAATTGATCCAGCGGCGCGGCTTGTCGAACTTGTAGTACTGCGCGGCCCACATCTGGTGCTGGCCGACGTCCGAGGTGATGAAGGCGTCGCCCTTGGTCACTTCCCACAATTTCTCCACCACGTATTGCGGCTTGATGATGGGGCTGTTGCGGTTGTAATTGAGGCAGTTTTTCGAGCGCCACAATTCAATCTGCGTCCACCAGGTATTCAGCGCAGCGGCATCGGGTTTTTCCTTGGCCAGCTTCAGCAGGGTCAGCATCTCGGTCAGCACGTTTTGCATGTCGCCGACGATGGGCACGTCGACCTTGACGCGCTTGGAAATCGACGAAGGGTCGATATCGATATGGATGATGCGGCGCTGTTCGCGGGCAAAGTGAGCGGGGTTGCCGATCACGCGGTCATCGAAGCGCGCACCGACCGCCAGCAGCACGTCGCAGTGCTGCATCGCCATGTTGGCTTCGTAGGTGCCGTGCATCCCCAGCATGCCGAGGTTCTGCTTGTCGGTGGCGGGATAGCCGCCCAGCCCCATCAGGGTGTTGGTGATGGGAAAGCCCAGCAGTCGGGTCAGTTCGACCAGCTGCGCCGAGGCATCGCCCAGCACCACGCCGCCGCCGGCGTAGATCATCGGGCGCTTGGCTTCCAGCAGCATCTGCACCGCGCGCTTCAGCTGGCCGCTGTGGCCCTTGACCACCGGGTTGTACGAGCGCATCTCGACCGTGGCCGGATAGACGAATTCCGTGATGTGCGCGGTCACGTCCTTGGGCACGTCGACCACCACCGGGCCGGGACGGCCGGTGGCGGCGATGATGAAGGCCTTCTTCATCGTCGTCGCCAGATCCTTCACGTCCTTGACCAGGAAGTTGTGCTTGACGCAGGGACGCGTGATGCCCACGGTATCGACTTCCTGGAACGCGTCCAGGCCGATCGCCGGGGTCGGCACCTGGCCGGTGACGACAACGATGGGAATGGAATCCATGTAGGCGGTGGCAATCCCGGTCACCGCATTGGTCACCCCTGGCCCCGAGGTGACCAGCGCCACGCCGACACGGCCGGTGGAGCGCGCATAGGCATCGGCTGCATGCACCGCCGCCTGTTCGTGGCGCACCAGCACGTGCTTGAATTTGTTCTGCTTGAAGATTTCGTCGTAGATGTTGAGCACGGCTCCGCCGGGATAGCCGAACACAAACTCGACCCCCTCTTCGGCCAGACAACGTACAACGATCTCGGCGCCCGTGGCTTCCATAAAATGGCAACAAATCAATTCGTTGGTAGACCAGCGAGAGTAATCGTTTTGCCCTGTTTCGGTCAAGAAATCATGCCTTAGCGGTTATCCAGCCGGCTTTCGCACGTTTCCAGCCTCCCCGGCGCCAGAAAAAAGTCCCTTGGCAACCATAAAAAAACCCCTCCGCGCATGGAGGGGTTGATTGCCTGCAACGTGCCGCTACGGGGTGAGTCGCGGCGGCGGCCAATAGGCGCCGTCCGTTATTCGTGCGCCGCTTCACTCAAAGCCCGCATAATTTGATTCAGCGAGCCTTGCGCATTCTCGAACATACAAACCAGGTTGCCTGCGCTGCACACCGTCATCGCCTCGCCCTGCACGATCCAGCCCTGCGACGGCGACCAGCCGCGCATCTGTGAAAACAGGGACAGCAGATCGGTATTGCCCGACACCATCCTGCGATACCACTGGGCAAATTTCGCCAGCCGCTCCATCAAGTCTTGCGACAGCATGCCTTCGGCCTCCATGACCACGCCGTCATCGCGGAAGCGACACACGGCAGTCACGCCATCGAGAACCAGGATTTTTCTCAGCGACATACGCGCTCCTCAGCCAGCCTGCAAGGCATTGAAGGTAGCTTCGTAGTCGGCATCGCGGTTCTTGACAACGACCCCGCAGTTGCCATCGACGACCACCGACCATTCCAGGCCCACCACCGAGAAGCCCTTGAGCGGCTGAAACCCGCTCTGCCCGGTGACCGCCTCCCAGCCGCGCGCTTCCATGCCGGCGATGGCCAGATTGGCGACGCACGAGCGGGCCAGCAAATCCAGCACCTGCGGCGTCAGTTCGGTGCCCTCGCGCAGCACATGCGATTGCAGATCGCCCTTGTCACTGTAAGTAAACGCCGCCAGCGCGCCCGGCAAGTTCATCATTTTTTGCAGATCCATATTTGCTCCCTCGTGTTTGGTATCAGTTCAGTACAAGGCTTCCTTGGTGTCGCCGCCCAGCCTGGCGTACAGACTGACCAGCAGGTCGTCCTGCACGTCACCCACTTTGGCGCGCATAATCGTCATGACGTCGTTCAGCAATTCGTCACGGTTTTCGATGAAGGCAAAATAATTACCCACCGCACAAATGGTGATTTGGTTGCCGCGCACAATCCAGCCCTGCACCGGACGGCAGCCGCAGTTTTCGGCAAAGGAATCGAAAATCTCGGACTGCATGTTGACCGACAGGGTGTTGGCGCGGCACAGAATCGACGCCATGCGCGCGAATTCGTCGGTGAGCGCGCCCTCATACGAGAAACGGTCGCCACGATAGGCATATTCGCCGGCAGCGATCACACCGGGAATGGCCATGAGTTGTCTTACGATACGCATCGAGCCCCTCCTTGATTTTGATTATGCTTGGTTTTGATTTTGCTTGCGGCGCGCTGTGGCAAAGTATCGCACCAACCCGCAATATAGAGCCACCATGCAAGACAAGGCAATAGACAAGGCAATAGCCCCCCTCCCGGCACCCTTTCTGGTGCGCATCGCCGCCATGATCTATGAATCGCTGCTCGTCACGGCGGTGGTGTTCGTGGCGTCCTTCATCATCATTCCGGTCGTCGGCGAGATGCACGCGCCGTGGCAACGGCACCTGTTTCAGGCTTACATCCTGGGCGTACTGTTCGCCTATTTCAGCGCGTTCTGGCTGCGCAGCGGCCAAACACTGGCGATGAAAACCTGGCGCATTCGCCTGGTCAACGCGGACGGCGGCACCCTGAGCTTCAAGCAGGCCGTGCTGCGCTTTTTCCTCGCACTATTGGGCTTGCTGCTGGCGGGCGCCGGCTTCTGGTGGGCCCTGTTCGACCGCGACCGCCAGTTCCTTCACGACCGCATCGTCGGCACCCGATTGATACGCGTGCCGCGTAAGGCCGAACCGTGAACTGGCGCGACCACCTGCAGGCACGCTTGCTGGAAATCCAGCCCGAAAGCGTGTGCGCACTCGATGCGGCCGCCCATCAACTGGCCGGCAGCGTGCTGCGAAACACGCCGGTCCGCGCGCACGAAAACCTGCCGGATTCACCTTGCGCGCTGGCACTGGGCATCGACGCGCTGAACGGACTTGATGCTCAGCAAGCCCAGCACCTGATCAACCAGACACGTCTCTACATCGCGCCGCGCATCCTGCTCGCCGTGCAAGAAAGTTGCGTGCTGGATGAGGCGACGTTCCGCGCACTCGGCTTCACGCTGTCCGCAACCGACACGGCGGAAAACCTGCGCATTTACGACTACGATCTCGCCACCTACAAGACGGTGCCGGACTGGCTCAATGCCCGTTACTGGGCGCATCCCGAACGCTGGGAACCCTAACCCGCAGCGCCGGGCACGCAGCCGCCGCAAGCACCTCGCTTACGTTAAACTGCCCCTTCCCGAGCAAAGTCAGACCACCATGAACTTCATCCCTCACAACGCGCTGGAAGAAAAGCTGGCCGCCGTCCACGCCGGCACGCTCGACCCCGAGACTTTCGTGCTGCAGCTGGTCGATCAACAGCTGTTCATGCCGGTGCGCGACGAAAAGAATCCCATCCAGGGCTTCCAGCGCTCGACCCAGGCCGACCCGCTGATCATCGAGGACGAGGACGGCGAGCGCGTGCTGGTCGTCTTCACCAGCCCCGAGCGCGCCAAGCCGTTTGTCGAACATTACCCCGATTTTTCGGGTGGTCTGCTGACCGAGTTTTCCTGGCTGCTGCGCCGCATCGGCGGCGGCGTGCCGATTGCGCTCAATCCTGGCTGGGACATCGGAATGGATTTCGACGCCGACATGGTCGCGCAGCTGATCGCGCAACTCCCCCCCGAACACCCGGTCTGACCCACTGCCCATACCATGCTGTCCGATCGCGCGCTTGCCGCTTTCCGTTCCGCCCTCGGCACCGATCGCGTCTTCGACGATGCCGCCACCCGCGCGCTTTACGCCTGCGATGAAACCCCGCGCCGGATCGAACCCGATGCCGTGCTGTTTCCCACCTCGCACGACGAGGTCGTCGCACTGGCACGCATCGCCTTTGAACACCGCATTGCGCTGACCCCGCGCGGCGCCGGCTCCGGCAACGTTGGCGGCGCGTTGCCCGCGCCGGGCAGCGCGGTCGTCAGTTTCGAGTGCATGCGGCGTGTGCTCGAATTCGATCCCGCCAACCGCCTCATCGTGGTGGAGGCCGGCGTGGTCACCGACGACATCGACCGCATCGCGCGCAGCGCCGGCCTGTTTTACCCGCCCGATCCCGGCAGCAGCGCGTATTGCCGCATCGGCGGCAACCTCGCCATGAACGCCGCCGGCCCGCGCGCCGTCAAATACGGCGTCACCCGCGATTACGTGCTGGGACTGCGCGCCGTCACCGGCAGCGGGCAGGAAATCCGTACCGGCTGCCGCACCACCAAGGGCGTCACCGGCTACGACCTCAGCCGCCTGCTGGTCGGCTCCGGTGGCACGCTTGCGCTCATCACCGAAGCCACGCTGAAATTGCTGCCCGCGCCGGAAACCGTCGCCACCCTGCGCGTCTGTTTCGCCAGCACCCGCGACGCACTCGATGCGGTCAGCCGCGTCATGCAGCAGGCCGTCCTGCCCTGCGCGCTCGAATTCATGGATCACCGCGCCATCGACGCCATCCGCCCGACCGGCACGGCGGACGACCTGCCGCCCGAAACCCGGGCGCTGCTGATGGTCGAGGCCGACGGTGCCGCCGAGGACGTGCCACGCCAGATCGCCGCGCTGCAGCAGGCGCTCGACGGCGCCGGCCTGCTCGAAATGCGCAGCGGCTTCGAGCGCGACGCCATCGCGCAATTATGGGCCGCGCGCAAGTCGCTGTCGCACGCCGTCAAGCAGATTGCGCCGCTCAAGATCAACGAGGATGTGGTGGTGCCGGTGTCGCAGCTCGCCGACTTCGTCGACTTCATCGACCACACCGCCAACACGCACCGGCTGGCGGTGGTGTCGTTCGGCCACGCCGGCAACGGCAACCTGCACGTCAACCTGATGGTGCACCCCGACGACGCCGACGAAATGGCTCGCGCCCACCTGGCACACGACGCCATCCTGCTGCGCGTGCTGGCGCTGGGCGGCACCCTGTCGGGCGAGCACGGTATCGGCACCGAAAAGCGCCGCTATGTCTCACTGGAAATCGATCCCGCCACGCTGGCCGTCATGCGCGGCATCAAGCAGCAATTCGATCCGCACGGCCTGCTCAACCCGGGCAAACTTTTTCCTGATTGATTGTGGCTGCCAAGGCTTTACAAGCACGCAAGGCCTGTATAGAATGCGCGGCTTCGTTGGGGGTATAGCTCAGCTGGGAGAGCGCTTGCATGGCATGCAAGAGGTCAGCGGTTCGATCCCGCTTACCTCCACCAACTAACAGGATGTACGATGCACAAGCTTGGCGTCATCACCACGCTGCTGGGGTTGATACTGAGTGTCGTCGGACTGGTTGTTGGATTTTGGAAAATGCTGAATGGCAGCGAGAACGCCGAAGTCTGGATCTCGCTGGTACCATTGGGTTTCGTCGGTTTGTTGCTCGGCGTCACCTTGACCCAGCTTTCCAACAAGCAGTAGCGACGCAAGTCGTGTAGTAAAAATTGGCGGTTCACACCGCCGTCCGGGTCCCCATCGTCTAGAGGCCTAGGACACTACCCTTTCACGGTAGGTACCGGGGTTCGAATCCCCGTGGGGACGCCACCTTATTTCCGGTAAGGTGCACAAAATCCAGTCTTTTCTGGACTGCGATAAAAATCAGATGTGAAAAAAATCATAGCGGCCGTGGCCGCTATTTTCATTTGTGCGTCGCGCACCGGTCGAATGTGGCGCCCCGAAGACGAATCGAACGTCCGACCTACCCCTTAGGAGGGGGTTGCTCTATCCACTGAGCTACCGGGGCGTGGCGCGCATTGTACCGAATCCCGCATGGATTACCGAACAAGGCCAGGCCCGCTATGATGCGCGTCAGGAGAACACATGCTGAAACTGATACTGGGGGGATTGGCAGCGCTGTTGTTGGTGGCGAGCGCGGTCCTGTGGATGCTGCGGCCTGGTGCGCAGCGGCTGGAAGACAGCGCCGCGCCGGACTTCGCCTTGCCGGATCAGAACGGCCAAACCCATCGCCTGCGCGATTACGCCGGGCGCTGGCTGGTGCTGTATTTCTACCCCAGGGACGACACGCCCGGCTGCATCCAGGAGGCATGCCGCTTTCGCGACGACATCGGAGTACTGGGCGACCTCAACGCGGCGGTAGTCGGGGTTAGCGTCGATGCCCCCCGCTCGCATGCCGACTTCGCCCGCAAATATCAACTTCCGTTTCCGCTGCTGTCCGATCCCGACGGGCACACGGCTGCGGCCTACGACAGCCTGCTGAATCTAGGTGTCGCGCGTTTTGCCCGCCGCCACACCTTCATCATCGCACCGGACGGCCGTATCGCGGCACGCTTCGACAAGGTCGATCCGGCAAGCCACGCGCAGCAGGTGGCCCATACCTTAAAGACCTTGCAACAGTCCGGGGCGGCGCACGCAGCCCTGCCATCCGGCCAATAATGGGCTACATATCAATGATGGTCTGATTAAAAGCGCCCATGCCTTTGCAACGTGGATTTTCTCTCACCACCGGCACGGCCTTCGTCGTGTTGATCGCCCTGATTTGCGGGCTGGCATTGAACAGCCTGCTGCAGCTGCAAGCGTTGGGAACCCAGATACGCACGGTGGTCGAGCTCCACAACCGCAAGATCGATCTCATCACGCAAACCCAGGTGGCGGCGCATATCCGCACCGACAGCCTGCTCCGCATGGCGCTGGCCGATGACCCGTTCGAGCGCGACACCCATTTCATGGAATTCAACCGCGCCGGGTTTCTGGTGGGAAGCGGACGCAACGCTTTGCGCCAGATGGGATTCTCCGCCGCCGAGCAGCACAGCTTTGATGCCCAGACCCGCCAGATCAGCGACATTGAGTCGGTACAGGAACGCGTGATCGATCTGCTCAATGCCGAACGCAGCGCAGACGCGCGACGGGTATTGGTGCTCGAAGCCATTCCCGTCCAGGAAGCCTTCAACCGGCAGCTGGCCGAGATGCGTAATCTGTATCAACAGGCCAACCTGAGCGCCCAGCAACAGGCGCAGCAAACCTACCGGAACACGTTGTTACTTACGCTGGTATTCGGCATCGCGGCAATTGTCCTGGCGCTGCTGATCGCCTGGCGCACGCTGCGGAATGTGAACCTGAAATCAAGGCTGATACGCGAACAGATGGGGGAGCTTGAACGCTCGCGCGCAGCGCTGCGTGAAGAAGCCACGCATGATCCGCTCACCGGGCTGGCCAACCGGCGGCTGTTTTATGACCGGCTGCAGCAGGCGATCCGTCACGCCCATCGTTACGGCGGCAAGGTGGGCATCCTGTATGTGGACCTGGATCGTTTCAAGGACATCAACGATCAGCACGGCCACCATGTGGGCGACGCCGTGCTGACCGAAGTGGCGAAACGTCTCACCTCCAGCATTCGCGACTCCGATTCGGTTGCGCGTCTGGGTGGCGACGAGTTCGTGGTCTTGCTCGAAGGTGTGCAGGGGCGTGAAGACTACCTCGCCGCCGCGAACAAAATCGAGCAGGCGCTGAATGCGACCACGACTTTCTATGGACTCGACGTGGAAATCGCTGCCAGCATCGGCCAGGCACTGTATCCCGACGACGGCGCCGACGAAGACGCCCTGATTCGCGCCGCTGACGCCGCGATGTACCGGATCAAGTCCGGCTACGCGTCGCAGCGCCAGCGCCAACTGCCCTTTCAGTGAATTGGGTCAGTTCGGCTTGAGGCGGGCCGCGATACGCTCGCGACGCACCTTGGCGCCCCATATCCACACATACTGCACGCCGGATATCGTGGCAATCACAAACACAGTTACAAACAGCGGCTGCAGCCAGGCCGTCAGGTCAAGCAGCCCGGCCAGCCCGGCCAGCACCAGCGCCAGCAGCGAAAATTCGGCAAACATGTGCGTCTTGCCGAGCCAGGTGGGGTGAATCTCCAGATGCCCGGCCAGCCGGCGGTAGCTCAGCGCACCCAGCACGATGATGCTGTCGCGCAGCAGGATCGCCAGTGTCACCCACAGCGGAATCGCCCCCGCCTGCGTCAGCATCACCAGCGTCACCACGCCCAGCGCCTTGTCGGCAATGGAGTCGAGTGTCGCGCCCAACTGCGTCAGCTGATTGAGCCAGCGCGCCAGCAGGCCGTCGATACCGTCCGATACGGCGGCGGCCAGAAACAGCCAGCAGGCCGCTTCCCAGCGCTGTTGCAGGATCAGCCACGCCACCACCGGCACCGCAGCCAGCCGCAGCAGGGTGATCACGTTCGGCAGATTGAACACGCGCTCGCTCATAGCTGAACCCTACTCAATTAAAAGGCTGTCTGGCAAGCTCGTCCCACAGTTTGTCGAGCCGCTTGGCCGACACCGGATACGGCGTTTTCAGTTCCTGCGCGAACAGAGAAATGCGCAGTTCCTCCAGCTGCCAGCGGAAGTCGTCCAGCGCTGCGGGTGCTTCGCCTTTCACCTGCGCGCGCCGCGCCAGATACTTGTTCTGCAGCGTCAGCACCCCCGCCATGCCGCGCGCGTCGCGCTGTTCGGCGGCGGGCAGTTTCTCCAGCCGCTTGAGGATGCCGCGCAGGTAACGCGGCATGTCCTTCAGGTGCGCCCACGGCGTGGCGGTGATGAAGTCGGGCGCCACCAGTGCGGCCAGGTGCGTGTGCTCGTCACGCATCGCGGCGGTGAACTGTGGCTTGGCGTTGAGCCGCGCCGCCACTTGCGCATGCAGATCGAGAATTTCTGCCACATCGCGCAAGAGCGCCTGCTTCACCACTGAAATTTTGGGTTTGGCACGTTCCTTCTGCTTGTTGAAGGTCTTCGCGTCGCGCGGCGTGTCGTCGTCGCCCAGCAGTGCGCGCGTGGCGATGGCATCGATGAGTGCCGCGCGCAGCTGCTCGGGGCTGCCGAAGCTGCGGTATTTCAGCGTCAGCGCGGTTTCGCGCGCGAGGTCCTTGTCGAGCTGCTTGAACTGCGCGGCGAGCGCAATCCGCAGCAGCCGCACCACGCCGCGGCGGGTTTCGGCCTCCGCCACGTCGGCGGCATCGAGCAGGCGCAGGTCGACGGTCTCGCCGTTGTCGACCAGCGCCGGATAGCCGATCAGTTCGCGCCCGCCGCGCTTGAATTTCACCTGCTCCGGCAGATCGCCGAAATTCCATTCGACGAGGCCGGTGCGTTCGAACTCGCTGTCCTCGGCGCCGCCGCCGTAGGTGATGCGCGCCGCGCCGCCCAATTGCTGACGCAGCGCGACGAGATCACGCCCGCTGGCGAGTTCCTGCCCGCTGTCGTCGATCACGCTGAGGTTCATCATGAGGTGTGCCGGCAGCTCGCCCTTCCACTCGTCGGGATGGATATCGGTGCCGGTTTTCTTGCGGATGTAGGCGGCCAGCGCCTCGGTCAGAGTCTGCTCGCCCGGTTTCGCCATCGAGAGAAACGCCGTCACCGTGTCGGGCAGCGGGATCAGCGGGCGGCGCTTGTCCTTGGGCAGCGACTTCAGGAGCAGCGTGAGCTTTTCGCGGATGAGGCCGGGCACCAGCCAATCGACCTGCGCCGGCTCGATGCGGTTGAGCAGGTACAGCGGCAGGTGCAGCGTCACGCCGTCGAGCGCGTGGCCGGGCTCGAAGCGGTACTTGAGCTTGCACGCCACGCCGTCGACCAGCATCGTCTCGGGAAACAGCGCGTGGTCGGCACCGAGCGCCTCGCCGAGGATGTCCCCGCGCTGCAGGAACAGGATGTTCGGATTGGCTACTTCGGCTTCCGCACGCCATGTCTCGAACGCCGCGCCGTTGTGGAGGTCGGGCGGAATGCGCGCGTCGAACACGCGGAAGATGCGCTCGTCGTCCAGCCACACGCCCGATTTTCTGGCCTTGTGCTCGAGGTCTTCGATTTCCGTGACCAGGGCGCGGTTGTGCGCGAACCAGGGCGCATTCGTGTCGTATTCCCCGCTCACCAGCGCGCCGCGAATGAACAGCTCACGCGACAGCACCGGGTCGATGCTGCCGTAGTGGATCTTGCGCCGCGGCACCAGGGTGATGCCGTACAGGCTCACGCGCTCGAATGCCACCACGCGCGCGCCGTCCTTCTCCCAGTGCGGCTCGATGAACATGCGCGTGAGCAGGTGGCGCCCGGCTGCCTCGATCCATTCCGGCCGCACCTCGGCGGCGGTGCGCGCGAGCAGACGGCCGGTGTCGGTCAGTTCGGCGGCCATGATCCACTTCGGGCCTTTTTTCGCCAGCGCCGAGCCGGGATGGATCGACAGCTTGATGCCGCGCGCGCCCTGGTAATTGCCCTCGCCGGGCTTGGGGCGCGACTTTGCGTCGTCGGACTTGAAGCCGATATTGCCGAGCAGGCCGGTCAAGAGCGCCTGATGGATCGCGTCGTAGCTGGCGTCCTTCTCGTTTTCGCGCAATCCGAGTTCGCTCGTCTGCGCGTGCAACTGGCCGTGGATGTCGCGCCATTCGCGCATCCGCCGCGGCGACAGGAAATGGTCCTGCAGCAGCGTCTGCAGCTGGCGGTTGGTTTTCTTGTGCTGCACCTGCTCCTCGTACCAGCGCCACAGTTTCAGCCAGCCCATGAAGTCGGAGCGCTCGTCGGCGAACAGCTTGTGCTTTTCGTCCGCCGCCTGCGCGCGCTCCATCGGGCGGTCGCGCGGGTCCTGCACCGACAGCGCGCTGGCGATGATCAGCACCTCGCGCACGCAACGCTGCTTTTCCGCCGCCAGCAGCATGCGCGCGATGCGCGGGTCGAGCGGCAGCTGCCCCAGCTTCTTGCCAATGTCCGTGAGCTGCCCCTGCTCGTCCAGCGCGTGCAGTTCGGCCAGCAGCTGGTAACCGTCGGTCACCAGACGCGAACTCGGCGGGTCGATGAAGGGGAAGCCCACCACGTCGCCCAGCCCCAGCGACTTCATGCGCAGGATGACGCCCGCCAGCGACGAGCGCAGCAGCTCGGGGTCGGTGAAACGCGGGCGGCCGGCGAAATCGGCCTCGTCGTACAGCCGGATGCAGACGCCGTCGGCGACCCGGCCGCAGCGCCCGGCGCGCTGGTTGGCCGATGCCTGCGAGATCTTCTCGATCAGGAGCTGCTCGACCTTGTTGCGCGCCGAATAGCGCTTCACCCGCGCGGTGCCGGGGTCGATCACGTAGCGGATGCCCGGCACGGTGAGCGAGGTCTCGGCCACGTTGGTGGCGAGCACGATGCGGCGCAGCGCGTTCGTCGGCTTGAAGATCGCGTCCTGCTCGGCGACCGACAGGCGGGAAAACAGCGGCAGGATTTCGGTGCCGGGCGGATGGTGCTTTCTCAGCGCCTCGGCGGTGTCGCGGATCTCGCGTTCGCCCGGCAGGAACACCAGGATGTCGCCGGGACCGAGCCGCGCCAGTTCGTCGGTGGCGTCTAGAATGGCGGCGATCTGGTCGGGCGCGTCCTTGTCCTTTTTCTCGCGCTCGCCCTTCGCCTGAGTAGCCGGCTCCTCGCGCTCGATGGGTCGCCAGCAAATTTCCACCGGATAGGTGCGTCCCGACACCTCGATCACCGGCGCGTCGTTGAAGTGCTTGGAGAAGCGCTCGGCGTCGATGGTGGCCGACGTGATCACCACGCGCAGGTCGTTGCGCTTTTCCACCAGGGTCTTCAAATAGCCGAGCAGAAAGTCGATGTTGAGGCTGCGCTCGTGCGCCTCGTCGATGATGATCGTGTCGTAGCGCGAGAGCAGCGGGTCGCCCTGGCTTTCGGCCAGCAGGATGCCGTCGGTCATCACCTTGATCGCGGTGTCGTGGCGCACGGTGTCGGTGAAGCGCACCTTGTAGCCGACGAGTCCGCCCAGCTCGCCACCCAGTTCCTGCGCGATGCGCGCCGCCACCGAGCGCGCGGCGATGCGGCGCGGCTGGGTGCAGCCGACCAGCTTGCCGGGCCGCGCCGCCTCTGATCCCAGCCGGGCTTCCAGGCACATCTTGGGAATCTGCGTGGTCTTGCCCGAGCCGGTCTCGCCGCACAGGATCAGCACGCGGTTGGCCTGCAGCGCGGCGAGGATGTCGTCGCGGCGTGCGCTAACCGGCAGGTCGGGATAGGTGATGTGCAAGGTGGGGCTCAAGATTCAAAAAACGGATTGTCCGCGAAGGACGCGAAGGAACACGAAGAAAGGCGAAAGAAACCAGCCCGCTCAGTGT
>DATMWS010000041.1:0-12593 GCA_035562135.1 Thiobacillus sp.
CCGCGCAGCAGCATCTGGATGCGCGTGTTGGGCAGCGCGCGGCGCAGTTTGCGCAGGCGTTCCCACGGGTCTTCGCGCAGGAAGCGCACGCAGGCGTCGAAGGTGGCGCCGCCCCAGGCTTCCAGCGACCAGAAGCCGACCTGGTCGAGCTTGCCGCAGATCGGCAGCATGTCGGCGGTCTGCATGCGGGTGGCGATGAGCGACTGGTGACCATCGCGCAGGACGAGATCGGTGATGTGTACTTTGGCCATAAATTACAATCCCTGGTGTGCGGCAATGGCGGCCGCGATGGCGGCCGCGATCACTTCCGGCGGTTTCTTTTCGGTGTACTGGGTGAGTTCCGGGTGTTCATCCACAAAGCTGGTGTTGAAGCGCCCGCTGCGGAATTCGGGGTTTTTGAGGATTTCCTGATAATACGGAATCGTCGTCTTCACGCCATACACCAGCATGTCGTCGAGCGCGCGGCGGCCGCGTGCGAGGGTCGCCTCCCAGTTCAGATTCCATACCGTGAGCTTGGCGCACATCGAATCGAAGTAGGGCGGAATCACATAATCGGTGTAAATCGCCGCGTCCACCCGCACGCCGGGACCGCCCGGCGAATAGTAGCGGGTGATGCGGCCGAGGCTGGGCAGGAACTCGTTTTTCGGGTCTTCGGCGTTGATGCGGAATTCGATGGCATAGCCGCGATGCGTGATCTCGTCCTGCTTATATTGCAGCGGCAGGCCGGATGCAATGCGGATCTGCTCCTGCACGATGTCGACGCCGGTGATGGTCTCGGTGATGGGATGCTCGACCTGCAAGCGGGTGTTCATCTCCATGAAATAGAACTGGTTGTCCTGGTCGAGCAGGAATTCCACCGTGCCGGCGTTGACGTAGCCCACTGCCCTGGCGGCGCGCACCGCCAGCTTGCCGATGTATTGCCGCTGCGCCTCGGTCAATTGTGGACTCGGCGCGATCTCGATCAGCTTCTGGTTACGCCGCTGGATCGAGCAGTCGCGTTCGAACAGGTGGATGATGTTGCCCTGCGTGTCGCCCAGAATCTGCACTTCGATGTGCTTGGGATAAACCACGCATTTTTCGACGAAGACCTCGGGCTTGCCGAAGGCCTTGCTGGCTTCCGAGACCACGCGGTCGTAATTCTTCAGCAGCTCTTCCTCGCTGTCGCAGCGACGGATGCCGCGCCCGCCGCCGCCGTTGGTGGCCTTGAGCATCACCGGATAGCCGTACGTGTTGGCCAGGGTGCGCGCTTCCTCGACGTTTTCCAGATTGTGGTCGGAGCCCGGCACCACCGGAATGCCGGCGGCGATCATGGCATTGCGCGCCTGGATCTTGTCGCCCATGCGGCGGATCACCTCGGGCGAGGGGCCGATGAAGCGGATGCCGCGGCGCGCGCAAATGGTGGCCAGATCGGGATTCTCGGAGAGGAAGCCGTAGCCCGGATGCAGCGCATCGCAGCCCGAAGCGGCCGCCAGGTTGACCAGCGTGTGCGCGTTCAGATAGCCGAGGATGGGGTCCTTGCCGATGTGGTAAGCCTCATCGGCTTTTTTCACGTGGAGCGCGTGGCGGTCGGCGTCGGTGTAGATGGCCACCGACTTGATTCCCAGTTCGGCGCAGGCGCGCACGATGCGGACGGCGATCTCGCCTCGGTTGGCGACCAGTATTTTCTTAAGCATGGGCTCGCCTGACGTTGGGAGGCTGGGGTTTCTTTGACAAAAAGAACGCGAAATCATATCATTGCTGGCTAATGTTGCTGGCCATATCTACTGGGTGCCCCATGATTGAATCCGCCATGCTTCAGCCAATCGAGGTCGATCCATGGCGTTTTTGCAGGGATGGGCAGTCGTGGGAAACCCGGTCAGAAGTGGCTGCGTTTCCGCGTCTTGCCCATGAATTTACGCAAGGCACGCTGTTCTGTCGAGTTGTTGGGCGAGTGGATCAGCGGGGCAGCCTGTCTTTGCAGTTGACGGTCAGCGGCAAGGTGGAACTGCCCTGCCAGCGTTGTCTGGGCAGCATGCCGTATGGGGTTGAAGTTGAACGCACGCTGTATCTGGCGCGCAACGAAGCCGAGATGGAACGACTGGATGCGTTGCCTGACAGTGACGCAATCCAGGCCGGTGAGACCCTGAACCTTGTCGATCTGGTTGAGGATGAAGTGTTGTTGAGCCTGCCGCTGGCGACGATGCACGCAGAAGGTGAATGCCCCGTCCTTGGGGCGTAGTGATTTTTAATGCGCCCGGATGGGTGCAACGGAATTTAAGGAGCAAGAAATGGCAGTCCAGCAGAACAAAAAATCCCCGTCCAAGCGCGGCATGCACCGCGCGCACGATTTTCTGACCAACCCGCCGCTGGCCGTCGAGCCGACCACGGGTGAAGTTCATCTGCGTCACCATATCAGCCCCAACGGCTTTTATCGTGGCCGCAAAGTCGCCAAGGCCAAGGGCGAATAATTCCCTGACGCGCCACGGTTTGATTACTCCGGGGTTTGATTACTTCGGCTTGGCGCGTTTTCGGCTAACGATTCCGGCTGCATGAGAAACATCACAGTCGCCATTGATGTCATGGGGGGCGATCACGGCCCCCATGTCACGGTACCGGCGGCGATTCGTTGTCTTGCGCGTCATCCTGATCTGAACGTGATTCTGGTCGGGCCGCAGGACATCATCGCGGCTGAACTCAAAGCGCGTCGTGCCAAGACCAGCCCGCGCCTCATCGTGCGTCACACCAGTCAGGTGGTGGCCATGGACGAGGCGCCGGCGCTGGCCTTGCGCGGCAAAAAAGATTCCTCCATGCGGGTGGCCATCGATCTCGTCAAGTCCGGCGAGGCCGATGCCTGCGTGTCGGCAGGCAACACCGGCGCCCTGATGGCGACCGCGCGCTTCGTCCTGAAAACCCTTCCCGGCATCGACCGCCCCGCGATTGCCGCCGTGATGCCGACGATCAACGGGCACGCGCTGGTGCTGGACATGGGTGCCAACGTCGACTGCACCGCCGAGCATCTGCTGCAGTTCGGCATCATGGGCGCGATGCTGGTGTCGGCGGTGGACCATATACCGAACCCGAGCGTGGGCCTGCTGAACATCGGCGAGGAAGCCATCAAGGGCAATGAAATGGTGAAGCGCGCTGGCGAACTGCTGCGCGACAGCCACCTGAACTTCTACGGCAACGTCGAAGGCGACGATATTTTCAAGGGCACCACCGATGTGGTGGTGTGCGACGGCTTTGTCGGCAATGTCACGCTGAAAGCCTCCGAAGGGCTGGCCAAGATGATTTCAACCACGCTGCGCGCCGAGTTCAGGCGCAACTGGCTGACCGGCATGGCCGGCCTGCTGGCCATGCCGGTGCTGAATGCCTTCAAGCGGCGGCTCGATCCGCGCCGCTACAACGGCGCCACGCTGCTGGGGCTGAAGGGCGTGGTGGTGAAAAGTCATGGCTCGGCCGACCGCTTCGCGTTCGAACACGCCATCGAAACCGCCAGCGACGAAGTCCGCAACAACGTGCTGAAACGCATCACTGACCAGATCCAACTTCTGCAACGGGTGCCTGCTTGACCTATTCCCGCATTCTCGGTACCGGCAGCTATCTGCCTGACCGCATCCTCACCAACGCCGATCTCGAAAAACTGGTTGAGACGAACGATCAATGGATCGTCGAGCGCACCGGCATCCGCGAACGGCATATTGCCGCCGAGGGTGAATTCACCAGCGATCTGGCTGTCCAGGCGGCGCGTGCCGCGCTCGAAGTGGCCGGGCTGGTGCCCGACGATATCGACCTGCTGCTGGTTGCCACCACCACGCCCGACCTGGTTTTTCCCAGCACCGCCTGCATCGTGCAGTCCAAGCTGGGGATGACCAACGGCAAGCCGGCGTTCGATCTGCAGGCGGTGTGCAGCGGCTTTGTGTATGCCCTCTCGGTGGCCGACCAGTTCATCAAGACCGGTGCGGCCAAGCACGTGCTGGTGATCGGTGCCGAAACCCTGTCGCGCATCACTGACTGGAACGATCGCAGCAACTGCATCCTGTGGGGCGACGGCGCGGGCGCGGTGGTGTTGGGTCCATCCAGCGAACCCGGCATCCTTTCCACCCACATCCATGCCGACGGCCGCCACAAGGAATTGCTGCGCACTACCACTGGCACCTCGACCGGCATGAAGGAACCTGCGCTGATGCGGATGGAAGGCAATCCCGTATTCAAGATGGCCGTCAACACGCTCGACCGCATTGTCGACGAAACGCTGGAAGCCAACGGCCTGCAGAAATCCGACATCGACTGGCTGGTGCCGCATCAGGCGAATATCCGCATCATTTCCGCCACTGCGAAAAAGCTCGGCATGAGCATGGACCATGTCGTCACTACGGTCGCGGAACACGGCAACACCTCGGCGGCCTCGGTGCCCTTGGCGTTCGACGTGGCAGTGCGTGACGGCCGCATCCAGCGCGGCCAGACCGTGCTGATGGAGGCCTTCGGTGGCGGCTTCACCTGGGGCTCTGCGCTCCTCAAATACTAGAAAGACGTTTGATGAAACTGGCTTTCGTTTTCCCGGGGCAGGGCTCGCAATCGGTCGGCATGATGCAGGGCTGGGGCGAACGCGCAGAAGTGCGCGCCACCTTTACCGAAGCGTCCGACGCGCTCGGCCAGGATCTGTGGGCGCTGGTCACCGATGGCCCGGCCGATCTGCTCAACCAGACGGTCAACACCCAGCCCGCGATGCTGGCGGCCGATATCGCCGTCTGGCGCGTGTGGCAGGCGGCAGGCGGGGCGACGCCCGTGCTGCTGGCAGGACACAGCCTGGGCGAATACGCGGCGCTGGTGGCGGCCGGGGCACTGGGCTTTGCCGATGCCATTAAACTGGTGCGCTTCCGCGCCGAGGCGATGCAGGCAGCGGTGCCCGAAGGCATCGGCGCGATGGCGGCGATCCTCGGACTGGACGACACCGCCGTGCGTGCGGTCTGCAACGAGGCGGCAGCGGGCGAGGTGGTCGAGGCGGTGAATCTCAATTCGCCCGGCCAGGTGGTCATCGCCGGCAACAAGGCGGCAGTTGAACGCGCCATGGCATTGGCGAAGGAAAAGGGTGCCAAGCGTGCCCTGCCGCTGCCGGTCAGCGTGCCGTCGCATTCCTCGCTGATGCGGCCGGCCGCCGAAAAGCTGCTGGCGCATCTGCAGGGTGTGTCGATCGCTGTGCCCAGGATTCCCGTGCTGCACAACACCGATGTGCAAAGCCATGCCGATGCGGATACGATCCGTGCCGCGCTGGCCAAGCAGCTGCATACGCCGGTGCGCTGGGTGGAAACCGTGCAGGCACTGAAAGCCGCCGGCATCGAACGTGTGATTGAGTGCGGCCCCGGCAAGGTGCTGGCGGGCCTCAATAAACGCATCGACAATAGCCTGCCGGCGCTGGCGCTGGTGGATGACGCCAGCCTTCAGGCTGCACTCAATCGATAAGGAGACTGCATGCTGCAAGGACGCCTCGCGCATAGCGCGAATCTTGAAGGGCAGGTGGCGCTCGTGACCGGCGCCAGCCGCGGAATTGGCCAGGCGATTGCGCTGGCTCTGGGCCAGGCGGGCGCCACCGTGGTCGGCACTGCCACCAGCGACAAGGGCGCGCAGGCGATCAGCGATTACCTCGCCGCTGCCAGCATCAAGGGTAGTGGGATGAAACTCAATGTCACCGACGCGGCTGAAGTCGACGCCGTCATTGCCGCGATCAGTGCGCAGTTCGGCGACATCGGCATCCTGGTCAACAACGCCGGCATCACCCGCGACAACCTGCTGATGCGGATGAAGGACGAGGAATGGGACGACATTCTGGCGACCAATCTGACGTCGGTGTTCCGACTGTCGCGCGCGGTGCTGCGCGCGATGATGAAGGCGCGCAGCGGGCGCATCATTTCCATTGCTTCGGTGGTGGGTGCGATGGGCAACGCCGGGCAGACCAATTACAGTGCGGCCAAAGCCGGCATCATGGGCTTCACCAAGTCGCTCGCACGGGAAGTCGGCAGCCGCAACATCACCGTCAACTGCGTGGCGCCGGGCTTCATCGATACCGACATGACGCGCGCGCTGCCGGATGCGCAGCGCCAGGCCTTGTTAAACCATATTCCGCTGGGACGGTTGGGCACGGCGGAAGACATTGCGCAGGCTGTCGCGTTTTTGGCCTCGCCGGCAGCCGGCTATATCTCGGGCACCACTTTGCATGTCAATGGTGGAATGTATATGGCGTAACCGCCACCGAAAGTTTGGTAAAATCGTCCGGCTTCAATTTTCGTGGCTTCAATTTTATTGAAGCCTTATTTCAAGAGAGGATCAGTAATGGATAACGTACAGCGTGTAATTAAAGTCGTCGCCGAGCAATTGGGCGTCAACGAGGCAGACATCAAGAACGAGTCTTCCTTCGTCGGTGACCTGGGCGCAGACTCGCTCGATACGGTTGAACTGGTGATGGCGCTGGAAGAAGAGTTCGGCTGCGAAATTCCTGACGAAGATGCAGAAAAGATCACCACCGTCCAGCAGGCGATCGACTACGTCAACAGCCACTCGAGTTGATCGTTCACCCCGCTATTGATCCGGCCCGACGATGTTTGAATCCGCGAATGGCGATGCAAGGTCTTGCTCCACTCGCTTTATCGAGCCGGCTCAAAAGAGCGCTGTCTTTCATGGTCATTGATTTGGCACATGCAGCGCTCGCATCGGTGGGAGGAATGCATTTCTCCTTCCCTTCAATCCCAATCGTGCCGAATCAATAAAGAAGGACTGACTTTTGTCCAAACGTCGCGTCGTCGTCACCGGCCTGGGAATCGTCTCCCCGGTCGGCAATACCATTCCTGAAGCCTGGGACAACCTTGTTTCAGGCCGCACCGGGATTGCCCGGATCACCCGTTTTGATCCAACGCCCTTCGCCTCCCAGATGGCAGGCGAGGTCAAGAATTTTGATGTTGGCCAATATCTCAACCCCAAGGAAGCGCGCCGCATGGATGTCTTCATCCAGTTCGGCATGGCCGCCGGCATCCAGGCGATTCGCGACTCGGGCATCGAGGTCACCGAGGCCAATGCCGAGCGCATCGGCATCAATATCGGCTCCGGAATCGGCGGCCTGCCGCTGATCGAGGAGACCCATACCCTGCTGATGGAATCGGGCCCGAGGAAGATTTCCCCCTTCTTCATTCCGGGTTCCATCATCAACATGATTTCCGGCAACCTTTCGATCCTGTACGGGATAAAAGGTCCCAATCTGGCAGTTGTCACCGCGTGCACCACTGGCCTGCACGCCATCGGCCTGTCGGCCCGCATGATTGCTTACGGCGACACCGACGTGATGGTCGCGGGCGGCGCCGAGTGCGCGACTTCGCCGCTGGGTGTGGGCGGATTCGCCGCAGCGCGCGCGCTGTCCACCCGCAATGACGACCCGGCCACCGCCAGCCGTCCGTGGGACAAGGATCGCGACGGCTTTGTGCTGGGCGAGGGCGCCGGGGTGCTGGTGCTTGAGGAGTATGAACATGCCAAGGCGCGCGGCGCGAAGATCTACGCCGAGGTGACGGGCTTCGGCATGAGCGGCGACGCCTATCACATGACGGCGCCGAGTACCGACGGCCCCAGGCGCTCGATGGTGAACGCAATGCGCGACGCTGGCGTGAATGCCGACCAGATCAACTACATCAACGCGCACGGCACCTCGACGCCGCTGGGCGACAAGAACGAAACCGATGCGATCAAGCTCGCGCTCGGCGATGCAGCCTACAAAACGGTTGTCAATTCGACCAAGTCGATGACCGGCCACCTGCTGGGTGGCGCCGGCGGTGTCGAGTCGGTGTTCAGCGTGCTGGCTGTGCACCATCAGGTGTCGCCGCCCACCATCAACATCTTCTCGCAAGATCCGGAATGCGATCTCGATTACTGCGCTAACACCGCGCGTGACATGAAAATCGACTTTGCGCTCAAAAACAACTTCGGGTTCGGCGGCACCAACGGTTCACTGGTCTTCAAGCGGGCTTGACCCTCGCGGTGGATCGCCCCATCGATCCGGCTCAATTTGCCACGCCCGAAATCCGGGAATGGCCGCTACCGCCCAACCAGCTGCGGCCTGATCTGGTCGCCCTGCAGGCGTCCCATCCGCAGCGCTATCCCGGCCTGTTTCTCAGCAGCGGCGATACTGGCTGGGACGTGTTGTTTGCATTCCCGCAGGACATCGTGCGGATTGCCGCTGCGGATGGCCTGCATGGATTGCAGGCCCATCCGGCAATGCAGTTGCGGCCCACTCCCCGGCAAGACCACGGCCTGCCTTTCAGCGGCGGCTGGCTGTGCGCGTTGGCGTACGAGCTGGGTGGACTGTTCGAACCCAGCGCAGGGCAGACTGTCGATAACGATTTCCCGGTTGCCTGGCTGGCCCGCATCCCGGCGGCAATCCTGTTTGATCGGACGAACGGACGCTGCGTGCTGATGGCCGAAGCCGGGCAATCTGCGCTGCTCGACAGCATGCAGCGCGATCTTGCCGACCTGCCGCCACCGCTGCCCGCCATACCCGAATTGCGAGCCCTGCACGAGGATGAACCGACCGCGTTTCTTGCCGGCGTTGCGCGGATCCAGGATTACATCCGCGCGGGCGACGTGTTCCAGGTCAATCTGTCGCGCGGCTGGCAGGCCGAATTTGCTGCGCCGGTTGCCGCCGCGTCATTGTTTGCCCAACTGATGCAGCGTAACCCGGCGCCGTTTTCCGCGCTGTTGCAGATGGAAGACTGGGCGATCGTGAGTTCGTCGCCCGAGCGGCTGGTGCGCCTTGGCCATGAGGGGATGCTGGAAACCCGGCCGATTGCCGGCACCCATCCGAGAAGCGAGGACGCGGTGGAGGATGCCGCGCTGCGTGCCCGTTTGCAGGCGCATCCCAAGGAGCGCGCCGAGCACGTCATGCTGGTCGATCTGGAGCGCAACGATCTGGGACGGGTGTGCGATCCGGGCAGCGTGAAGGTGGACGCGCTGATGGACATCGCCAGCTATCGCCACGTGCATCACATCGAATCCACGGTCCGTGGCCACCTGCGCGCGGGCGTGAGTGTGTTCGAGGTCTTGCGCGCGGTGTTTCCCGGCGGCACCATTACCGGCTGTCCCAAGGTGCGCACCATGCAGATCATTCGTGAACTGGAGCAGACGCCGCGGCGCAGCTATACCGGCAGCGTGGGCTATATCAACCGCGACGGCAGCTTCGATTTCAATATCCTGATCCGCAGCTTCCTGCTGCAGGGGCGCGAGCTGAGTTTCCGCGCCGGCGCAGGAATCGTGGCCGATTCCATCGCTCAGCGCGAACTCGACGAAACCCGTGCCAAGGCCCGGGGCCTCCTGCGCGCGCTCGAACCCGCATGATCCTCGTCAACGGTCACCCTGCAGAGACCGTGGATGCGCTGGATCGCGGCCTGGCCTACGGCGACGGCGTATTCCGCACGCTGCGCACGCAGGCCGGCCAGCCGCTGTGGTGGCGCGATCAATACGCCAAGCTGGCGGCCGACTGTGCAGCGCTGATGCTGGCCTGTCCCGACGAGGTGGGATTGCACGCCGAAGTCTGCCGGGTGGCCGAGGCCGGGCCGGGCGTGGTCAAGATTGTGATCACGCGCGGTAGCGGCGCGCGCGGTTATGCACCACCCGTACCCCAGACCTGCACGCGCATCGTGGCGTCGTCTCCCTTGCCGCCGCATGCCCAGCCGGGTGCGCCGGACGATATCGTCGCACGCTGGTGCACCCTGTGCCTGGCGCGGCAGCCCCGGCTGGCGGGGGTCAAGCATTTGAACCGGCTGGAGAACGTGCTGGCGCGCGCCGAGTGGGATGACCCGGCGATTTTCGAGGGGCTGCTGTGCGATGACAGCGGCACGGTGGTCAGCGGCGTGATGAGCAATCTGTTTTGGATCACGGACGGCGAACTGTTCACCCCGGATCTGAGCCAGTGCGGGGTGGCGGGCGTGGCCAGAACACGCCTGCTGCGCGCCGCGGCGCGTCTCGGCATTCGCACCCATATCGACCTGCTGCCGCCAGCCGCTATACTCGCTGCCGACGCAGTGATGATCTGCAACAGTGTCATGGGTGTGCGCCGGGTGGCCAGGCTGGATAAGGTGACCTGGCCGCCTGCGGGCTGGCCGACTCTTTTGAATGACGCCTTGTATGAAGACGTGGATTAAACGATTTTTAGTGCTCGCCATGCTGGCCGCGCTGGCGGGGGCAGGGGGCCTGGCCTGGTATGCCAGCCAGCCCTTGCGCATCGAAGCCCTGCCGAAAACCATCAATGTGACGCCCGGCATGCATCTGAAAAGCTTGAGCGTGAAGCTTGAACGCGAAGGCGTAATCGGCAATGCGCAGGTGTTCTGGCTGCTCGGGCGCGTGCTCGGCAAGGGCGGGACGCTCAAGGTGGGCGTCTATACGTTCGACCAGCCGCTGACGCCACTCGCACTCTACGGCAAGATCGAGCGCGGCGAGATCTCGCAGGTTGCGGTGCAGTTCATCGAAGGCTGGAACTGGCGCGAGGTGCGCGCGGTCCTCGCTGCGCAGCCCCTGCTGAAAAACGACAGCGCCGGCATGAGCGATGCCGACCTGCTGCAGGCTATTGGGGCCGAGGAAAGCCACCCCGAAGGCCTGCTGTTTCCCGATACCTATTTTTTCGCGCCGCACACGTCCGACCTCAACGTGCTGCGCAGCGCCTACCGCCTGCAGCACGAAAAACTCATGGCCGCCTGGGAAACCCGCGCGCCGGGCTTGCCGTATCGCACGCCTTACGAAGCGCTGATCATGGCGTCGATCGTGGAAAAGGAAACCGGCGCGGCGTTCGAGCGCCCGCAGATCGCCGGGGTGTTTCTCAACCGCCTCAGGCTGGGGATGCGCCTGCAGACCGATCCCACCGTGATCTACGGGCTGGGCGAGGGCTTCGACGGCAACCTGCGCAAGGTCGACCTGCAAACCGATACGCCGTACAACACCTATACGCGCAGCGGACTGCCGCCGACGCCGATTGCGATGCCCAGCGAAGCGGCGATCCAGGCTGCGCTCAATCCGGCCGAAACCGATGCGCTGTATTTCGTCGCACGCGGCGACGGCACCCATGTGTTTTCCAGCAACCTTGACGCGCACAACCGCGCGGTGAACCGTTATCAACGATGAGCGCACAAGGTAAATTCATCACCCTCGAAGGCGTCGACGGCGCCGGCAAGAGCACCCACCTGGGGTTTGTGGCCGACTGGCTGCGCCGGCAGGGCAGGGAGGTCATCGTCACCCGCGAGCCCGGCGGCACGCCGCTGGGCGAAACGCTGCGTGAACTGCTGTTGCATCAGCACATGGATCCTGACACCGAACTGCTGCTGATGTTTGCCGCGCGGCAGGAGCACCTGGCCCGTCTGATTTTGCCGGCGCTGGCGCGCGGTGCCTGGGTGGTGTCCGACCGCTTCACCGACGCCAGCTACGCCTACCAGTGCGGCGGGCGCGGCATCGCGGTGGAGCGCATTGCCGCACTGGAAGCCTGGGTACAGCGCGGCTTCGCCCCCGACCTGACCCTGCTGTTCGATGTGCCGCCCGAAGTGGCGGAAGCGCGCCGCTCGGCCGCACGCACCGCCGACCGTTTCGAGCGCGAGGCCGACAGCTTTTTCAGCCGCGTACGCAACGCCTACCTTGACCGCGCGCAGGCCGAGCCGGCGCGCATACGCGTGCTCGACGCGCGCCACGGCATCGCCGAACTGCAGGCCGAAATTGGCCAGTTGTTACAGGAGTTGACGTGAGCGCACCGTATCCCTGGCTGGAAGCTTCGTGGCAGCGCCTGCTGGCGACCCGCGCCCGCCCGGCCCAGGCCCTGCTGCTGGCGGGGCCGCGCGGAGTGGGCAAGGGTGCCCTGGCCCTGGCGTGGGCGCAGGCCCTGCTGTGCGAGGCGCCACTCACCGACGGCGCAGCCTGTGGCCAGTGCCCGGCCTGCCACTGGTTCGACACCGGCGGGCATCCGGATTTCCGGCTCGTCACCCTGCAGGAGAAAACCGGCAAGGAAGGCGAAATCCGGATGGCCACCGCGATCGAGGTCGATCAGGCGCGCGAGGCGGTCGATTACGTCCAGCTTTCCACCTACCGGGCCGGATTTCGCGTGGTGCTGGTCAACCCGGCGGACAGCCTCAACCTGGCGGCCGCCAATGCCTTGTTAAAGGTACTGGAGGAACCGCCGTTAAGTACAGTATTCGTGCTGGTCTCGGATCAGCCGCGACGGCTGCTGCCGACCATCCGCAGCCGTTGTACCCGGCTCGAAATCGGCCTGCCGCCAGTTGACCGTGCAGCACGCTGGCTGGCCGAACAGGGCGTGGACGATGCGGTGAACCTGCTGGCGCTCTCCGGCGGAACCCCGCTCGACGCGCAGCGCTGGGCCGATAGCGGCGAACTGGATGAACGCCGCAGCGTGCTGGAAGGTCTGGCGCGTCCCGAGCAGCTGGACCCGGTGACCCTGGGCGACCGCTGGAAAGCGGTCAGTCCGCAGACGTGGCACAACGTGGCGTACAAGTGGCTGGGCGACTTGCTGGCGGTTAAGTTGCAGGGAAACGTGCGATTCAACCGGGATTTTTCCGACGTGCTGACCCGGCTGGGCAAGCAGGCCG
>DATMWS010000042.1:0-5616 GCA_035562135.1 Thiobacillus sp.
GTGGGAGAGGAAAGTCCGGGCTCCACAGAGCAGGATGCCGGCTAACGGCCGGACGCCGCGAGGCGAGGAATAGGGCCACAGAGACGAGCGTATTTAGTTACGGTGAAACGCGGTAACCTCCATCCGGAGCAACACCAAATAGGCAGACGATGACGCGGCTCGCCGAGTCTGCGGGTAGGTGGCTCGAGCCGGTCAGCAATGGCCGGCCTAGAGGAATGGTTGTCCACGACAGAACCCGGCTTATCGACCGACTTTCCCACTCTTCATGTAATTCAAATACTTAGCGTTTTTATCTAAAAAAATAAGCAGAATTAGCCGCTAAGCTTCGGTTTTTCCAGAAACTTATCCACAACCCAAAACCACCCCTAAGTCCTTGAGGCATAGGGGTTTTTTTGTGTCTTCTAGCTTGACCCCCCCAAAACTATCCCCTATAGTGGGCGCAAGTGGTGATTGGTGGGAAGTTGTGGGAGAATGCGCCCGACCAAACACAGCTGAATTTAAATTCAATAATTGGGGGAGCGCATGTTTCGGGGGGTCGCAACTGTCAGTCTGGATAGCAAGAACCGGCTCGTGGTGCCGGCGCGCTACCGCGACGCCCTCCTGGTGAATGGCGGCGGGCGCGTGGTGATCACCGCCGACCCCAGCCAGTGCCTGCTGCTCTACCCCCTGCCCGAATGGGAGCCGATCGAGAAAAAACTCAACGGCCTGTCCGACTTCAATCCCCGCACCCGCAGCCTCAAACAGTTGCTCGTCGGTTATGCGCATGACATGGACATGGACAGCGCCGGCCGCGTGCTGCTGCCGCCGATGCTGCGCAAGTTCGCCGATCTCGACAAAAACGTGGTGATGGTGGGACAGGGCAGCAAGGTGGAGTTGTGGAACGAGGCGCGCTGGGAGGCGCAGGTTTCGCAGGCACTGACGTTCAGTGACGATGCGCTGCCGCCCGAACTGGAAGGCTTTACGTTGTGATGGAGACCGCCCATGTGCCGGTGCTGGCACAGGAGGCGGTGGCGGCGCTGGCGATCAGGCCCGATGGCGTGTATGTCGACGCCACCTTCGGGCGCGGCGGTCACAGCCGGCTGATTCTGGCGCAGCTGGGGCCAGGCGGGCGACTCATCGCAATGGACCGCGACCCCGATGCCATCCGCGCCGGTGCGGCCCTGCAGGATGCGCGGCTGACGCTGGTGCAAAGCCCGTTTTCGCGTCTGGGCGCGGTGCTCGACGAACTGGGCGTGGCGCGGGTGGACGGAATTTTGCTGGATATCGGCGTGTCGTCGCCGCAACTCGACGACGCGACGCGTGGATTCAGCTTCCGCTTCGATGCGCCGCTCGACATGCGCATGGATCCGGGAAGTGGGCTATCGGCGACAGACTGGCTGGCGACGGCGGAAGAGGGGGAGATCAGTGAAGTCATCCGCACCTTCGGGGAAGAGCGGTTTGCTAAATCGATTGCGCGCGCGATTGTTGCGGCACGCCAGGAAGCAGCCATCCGCAGCACCGGGCAGCTGGCGAGCCTCATCGCTGCAACAGTCAAAAAGCGCGAACCGGGGCAACACCCGGCGACCCGCAGCTTCCAGGCTATACGGATTTATCTCAACCGCGAACTGGAAGAACTGAGTGCCGTGCTGCCGCAATGCGTGGACAAACTGCAACCCGGTGGCCGACTCGCGGTCATTAGTTTTCATTCGCTGGAAGACCGCATCGTCAAACGCTTCATGCGCGACGAAGCGCTGGGCGAGCAGGCGCCTCGCCGCCTGCCGATTCCAGCCGCCATGCTGAAACCGGGGCGGCTGAAGCGGGTGGGCCGCGCCCAGCGTGCCGGCGAAGCCGAAGTGGCAGCCAACCCGCGTGCGCGCAGTGCCGTGTTGCGGGTGGCCGAACGCATGGGCGAGGCGACATGAGCCGTCTCAACCTCATTCTGGCGCTGCTGCTGGTGGCGTGTGCGCTGGCCGTGATCCAGGCGCAGCACCGTTCGCGTACGTATTTTGTGGAACTGGAACGTTTGAAGAAGCAGGCGCGTGTGTTGGACGAGCAGTGGGGACAATTGCAACTGGAGCAGAGCACCTGGGCCAACCTGGCGCGGGTCGATACGCTTGCGCGTACCCGGCTCGGGCTGGTTGCGCCGCCGCAAGACCGGGTTCACGTTGAAACGCTGACGGCCGCACCATGAATTACCATTCGCGCAAACTGCTCAAGCTCAATCTCGCCCCCTGGCGCATGGCGATGGTGGGCAGCCTGCTGCTCGGCGGGCTGGCGGTAGTGGCCGTGCGCGCGTTCTATCTGCAGGGGCTCAACACCGATTATCTGCAGGGCAAGGGCGACGCGGTGGCCAACCGCAACCTCACCCTGCCCGCGCATCGCGGCCAGGTGTCCGACCGTCATGGCCAGCTGCTGGCGATCAGCACGCCGGTCGAGTCGCTGTGGGCGCGCCCGGCCGAACTTAAGCTGACGACTGCTCAGTACGCGCATCTGGCCGAGGTGCTGGGCATGTCGGCGCCCGACCTGACGAAAAAATTAACGCGCAAAACGCGCGGTGAATTCAGCGTGCGGCGCCCCGTCACGCCGGAGCAGGCGGTCAGGATTGCCGCCATGGGGGTGCCGGGTCTGCATCTGCGGCGCGAATTCCGTCGTTATTACCCGGCGGGGGAAGTGGCTGCGCACGTGGTGGGTTTCACCAATGTGGATGATCTCGGCCAGGAAGGCGTCGAGCGTGCCTATCAGGACTGGCTGGTCGGGCGTGAGGGCGAGCGCCAGATTCTGCGCGATCGCCGCGGCAACACCATCCGCGATCTGGCGCCGATCAAGACCGCACAGATGGGCGGCAATCTGACGCTGGCGCTCGACCTCAAGATTCAGTATCTGGCACACCGCGAACTCGCCGTCGCAATCGCCACCCACAAGGCCAAGGGCGGCAGCGTGGTGGTGCTCGACGCCAAGACCGGCGAGATTCTCGCGCTGGCCAATCAGCCGATCTTCAACCCCAACAACCGCCGCAATTACCAGCCGGGCCCGATGCGTAACCGCGCGGTGATCGACACCTTCGAGCCGGGTTCCACCATCAAGCCCTTCGTTGCGGCGGCGGTGCTGGAGCGCGGCCTGCTCCATCCCGACAGTGTGATCGACACACCGGAGACTTGGCGCGTCGGATCCAAGCTGGTGCGCGATGTCCATCCGCATCCGCAGATGACGGTGAGCGAAATCATTCAGAAATCCAGCAACGTCGGCGCGGTGAAGCTGGCCATGTCGCTGACCCCGCAGCAATACTGGGAGGTGCTGCACCGTTCCGGTTTCGGCCAGTTGCCGGGCTCGGGCTTTCCCGGCGAGAGCGCCGGGCGGCTGCGCGATGCCAGTACATGGAAGCCGGTCGAGCACGCCACCATGGCGTATGGCTACGGCCTGTCGGTCAGCCTGTTGCAGCTGAGCCGCGCCTACATGGCCTTTGCCAACGACGGCGAAGTGATGCCCTTGTCGTTTCTCAAGCGCGAGCCGCAGGAAATCGCGGGCGTCAGGGTGTTCTCGCCGAGCGTGGCGCGCGAGGTGCGCGCCATGATGGAAACGGTCACCCAGGAAGGCGGCACCGGCCTGCGCACGCGGGTGCCGGGCTATCGCGTGGCCGGCAAGACCGGCACCGCGCACAAGCTGGTCAACGGCCGCTATGCAGCCGACCGCTATCTGTCGTCCTTCGTCGGCATGGCGCCGGCGTCCAACCCGCGTCTCATCATCGGCGTGGTGATCGACGAACCATCCGGTGGCGTGTATTACGGCGGCAGCGTGGCCGGCCCGGTGTTTGCGCAGGTGATGGCTGCCAGCTTGCGTCAACTCGCCTTGCCGCCGGATGCGCCGGAAACCGCGACACGGATGACGCAGAACACGCCACCCGTGGTGGCGCGTGTAGGTGGGGGGGCATGATGGCGAATACCGGTACCAGCCCTACTTCGGCTTCGCTCGCGTCCCAGGCGATCCGGGAATCCGTGCCGCACATCCTGGAGCGGCTTGGCATAACGGTCGATCAACTCGTCAACGATAGCCGCAAGGCCGTGCCGGGCGCGGTATTCGCCGCCTATCCGGGGGAGACGCGCGATGGCCGCGACTTCATCGCACAGGCGGTGGCGCAGCGCGTCGACGGCGTGCTGTGGGAAGCCGATCACTACCAGTGGGATCCGGCACTCGACCTACCCAACGCCGGGGTGCTCGGACTGAAAGCCCGCATCGGCGAAATCGCCGCCCACGTGTACGGCGAGCCTTCGCGTGCGCTGCACATGGTCGGCATCACCGGCACCAACGGCAAGACCTCGGTGGCGCACTGGGTGGCGCAGACCTTCTCGCAGCTGGGGCGTAAAACCGCGGTCATCGGCACCGTCGGCAACGGCTTTCCCGGCGCGCTCACGCCCGCGCTCAACACCACGCCCGACGCCATCGAATTGCAGCAGCGCCTTGCGCATTACCGGCAGCAGGGCGCGGCAGCGTGCGCGATGGAGGTGTCCTCGCACGGCCTGGCGCAGGGGCGCGTCAACGGCACGTCGTTCAACGTCGCGGTGCTGACCAATCTGTCGCGCGACCACCTCGATTACCACGGCAACATGGAGAACTATGCCGACGCCAAGGCGCGGCTGTTCAGCTGGCCGGGGCTGGACTGGGTGGTGGTCAACGTCGACGACGCCTTCGGCCAGCAGCTCGAAAGCGAGACGCGGCCGGCGCGCGTCGCCGGCTATGGTTTCCAGCGCGGGGCCGTGGTGGGGAAAAAGCTGCGACTGTCGCAAGCGGGGCTGCATCTCATGGTGCACACCGACTGGGGCAATGCCGAGATCGATGCGCCGCTGCTGGGCCGTTTCAATGCGGCCAACCTGCTCGCCGTGCTCACCACCCTGCTGGTCTCCGGCGTGAAGCTGGATGACGCATGCCAGGCGCTGGCGCACATCACGCCGCCGCCGGGGCGGATGCAGACCCTCGGTGGCGACGCGCATCCGCTGGTGGTGGTGGATTACGCCCACACCCCCGACGCGCTGGAAAAGGTACTCGCCACCCTGCGCGAAATTGTCAGCGGTGGGCGCCTGATTTGCGTCTTTGGCTGCGGCGGCAACCGCGACCGCGGCAAGCGTCCGCTGATGGGGCGGGCCGCGGCCGAAGGCGCCGACGAAGTCTGGATCACCAGCGACAACCCGCGCAACGAAGACCCGCGCCACATCATTGACGACATCCTCGCCGGCACAGGTGGCAAGCCGCACGTCGAGCCGGATCGCGCGCGTGCGATTTTCGAGGCCATCGGTGGCGCGCATCACGGCGACGTCGTGCTGATCGCCGGCAAGGGCCACGAGGACTACCAGGAACTCGCCGGCGAGCGGCTGCCGTTTTCCGATGTGGCCGTTGCCAGAAAAGCCCTGGAGGCATGGACATGATGCGTTTGTCCGAAACCGCCGCCATGCTGGGCGTACCGTTTGATGGGGTGGATGCCGAGGTGCTGCGCGTTTGCACCGACAGCCGGACCATTCAGGCGGGCGATCTCTTCATCGCGTTGCGCGGCGAGCAATTCGACGGCGGCGCTTTCGCTGCACGGGCATTGCAGCAAGGTGCGGTGGGCGTGGTGCTGGATGCCACGCCCACCGCACCTTGCTGCAA
>DATMWS010000043.1:0-5698 GCA_035562135.1 Thiobacillus sp.
CGGCGCGCCGCTCAATCCACCCGACTACAAAACGTTCTACAGCGGGGAAGAGAAGGGCTACACCGACTATCCCTTTCTGCAGGACTGAGCCATATCCCTGCGGGCCGCTCAAGCGGGCCGCTGCAGGCTGGCGAGATGCCGGGTGATGGCCTCATAGTCGGCAACGGCGAGATTCTCGGCGCGCTTGCCGGCGTCGATCCCGATCGCAGCGAAGTCCTCCGGCTTCATCAGGCTGCCCAGCGTGTTTCGCAGCGTCTTGCGGCGTTGCGAGAAAGCGGCGGCGACCACACGCGCAAACAGCGCCTCGTCGAGCGGCGCGATTTCAGCCGTTTTTTTGGGAATCAGCCGGACCACTGCGGAGTTGACCTTGGGCGGCGGGTTGAAGGCAGTGGGCGGCACGTCGAGCAGCCATTCCAGATGAAAGCGGCGTTGCAGCATGATCGACAGGCGCCCGTAATCGTGGGTGGACGGTTCGGCGACCATGCGTTCGACGACTTCCTTCTGCAGCATGAACGTCATGTCGCGGATGTGCGCGGCAAAGTCCAGCAGGTGGAACAGCAGCGGCGTGGAGATGTTGTAGGGCAGGTTGCCGATGATGCGCAGGTCGTGGCCCAAGGCGGCGAAATCGAATTTCAGTGCGTCGCAGCTGTGCACGGTGAGGCGCTCGGCCGGCCAGGTTCGCTGCAGGCGCGCGACGATGTCGCGGTCAAGCTCGACGGCGTGCAGATGCGGCAGGCGTTCGAGCAAGGGCTTGGTCAGTGCCCCCAGGCCCGGGCCAATTTCGACGACGGTTTCCCCTGCCTGCGGATGGATGGCGTTGACGATGGCGTGGATGATGCCCTCGTCGATGAGGAAGTTCTGGCCGAAGCGTTTGCGGGGGGTGTGCATTTGATGGATCAGGACCGGGATTCGGGGGGACGGCTTTTAGCCGCGTTTTGAATGAATTGGCGTCACGCTATTCCCTGACCCCTGACAATCATCTCCATCGCCACTTCAATCGCCGCCAATAAACTGCCCACTTCTGCGCGTCCTGTGCCAACGAGGTCGAGCGCGGTGCCGTGATCGACCGAGGTGCGGATGAAGGGCAGGCCCAGCGTGATGTTCACGCCGGCGCCGAAGCTGGCGTACTTGAGCACGGGCAGGCCCTGGTCGTGATACATCGCCAGCACGGCGTCGCAGGGATCAACGCGGATGCGCGAGAACAGGGTGTCGGCGGGCAGCGGGCCGACGAGGTCCATGCCTTCGCCGCGCAGGCGGTCGAGCGCGGGTTCGATGATGTCGATTTCCTCGCGCCCGAGGTGGCCGGATTCGCCGGCGTGGGGGTTGAGGCCGGCCACCAGGATGCGCGGCCGGGCGATACCGAACTTGGCTTGCAGGTCGGCGTGGAGGATGTGGATCACTTCGTCGAGCAGCGCAGGCGTGATGGCGTCGGCCACCTCGCGCAAAGGCAGGTGGGTGGTGGCGAGCGCGACGCGCAGGCCGCCGCCGGCGAGCATCATCACGACCTTTTGCGTGCCGCTGTGGTCGGCCAGGTATTCGGTGTGGCCGGTGAAGGCAAAGCCGGCGTCGTTGATGACGCCCTTGTGCACCGGCGCGGTGACGACGGCGTGATACGACCCGTTCATGCAGCCCGCGAGGGCGGCATCGAGCAGGGCCAGCACGTGGGCGCTGTTGCGGGCGTCGAGCGTGCCTGTGGTGACGGGAACAGCGACCGGAAGGTGGCGCACGTGCAGCGCACCGGGCCGGTGCGCAGGGATGGCGTCGCCAGTGATGAAGTTGACCGCGATGCCGAGCTGCGCTGCGCGGGCGCGCAGCACGTCGATATCGCCCAGCACCGAGAGGCGGCACGGCAACGCCTGTTGCGACAGCGCGATGCAGAGATCGGGGCCGATCCCGGCCGGCTCGCCTGCGGTGAGGGCGAGGACGGGCAGGTTCACGGCGTCACTCACCCTGGGTCAATCGATCGGACGCAGCTCGACGTAGGCCGAATCGCGGAGCTGTCGCACCCAGTCCTGGAAGGCCTCTTCGGCCTTGCGCTCGCGGAGGGCCTGGCGCGCCATCAGTTTCTGGCGTTCCTGCGTGACGTCCTGGTCGCGGCGTTCCAGCACCTGGATCAGGTGCCAGCCGAAGGGCGACTGGATGGGTGCGCTGACCTCGCCCGGCTGCAGGGCGTTCATTGCCTTCTCGAAGTCGGGAACGGTGTCGCCGGGATTGATCCAGCCGAGGTCGCCGCCCTTGGAGGCGCTGGCGTCCTCGGAATGCAGGCGTGCCAGCTCGTCGAATTTCACGCCGTTGTCGATCCGCTCTTTCAGCTGCAGCAGGCGGTTGCGGGCGTCGGCTTCGGAGGTGAGCTCGTTGGTCTTGATGAGGATGTGGCGGGCATGCGTCTGGGTCACGCTGAGGGTGGCGTCGAGCCCGCGCTTGTCGTTGAGCTTGAGGATGTGGAAGCCATTGCTGCTTTTCAGGAGCGGAGCGATCTGGCCGGGTTGCAGCGGCTTCAGCGCATCGGCAAACAACGCCGGCATCTTGCCGCTGGCGCGCCAGCCGAAGGCGCCACCCTGAAGTGCATTGGGCGCATCGGAATGGCTGGCCGACAGCTGGGCGAAATCAGCACCCTTGGCGAGCTGGGCAAGGATGTCCTCGGCGCGGGCGCGGCGCGCCTGGATTTGCTCGGGCGAGGCATTTTCCGGAACGGTGACGAGGATGTGGGCGAAGTTGTATTCCGTTTCCGCGCCCTGCTGCACCTGCGTTTGCAGATAGCCTTCGATCTCGGCGTCGCTGACCGAGATGCGGTTGTCGACGTCGCGTTCGCGGGCGCGTGCGATGAGGAGCTCATTGCGGATGGTGTTGCGCATGCTGTCGAGGCTTTGGCCTTCTTTTTCCAGCGCGGCCGCAAGGCCGGCCAGGTCAAGCTTGTTCTGCATGGCAATACGCTGCAGGGCGCGCTCGACCTGGGCCGGGTCGACGCGAATGCCGGTGCTGCGCGCATGCTGTTGCAGCGCCAGTTCGGTGACCATGCGCTCGAGCAACTGCTTTTCCAACACCTCGCGCGGCGGCAGCGGGGTGTTCTGCCGCGACAGGTTCTGCACCACTTCCTTGTAGCGCTTGGCGAGTTCCTGGCGCGTGATGACTTCGTCGTTGACGATGGCGACGATGTGATCGAGCGTCTGGACGGCGGCGTGCGCCGGCACCAGGGTCGATGCGGCAATCAGCAGCGCCACTGCCCACTGCGGGCAGCGCCATTCAGGGCGTTTGAAGAATTTCATTGCTAGTCCTGTATCCGGGAACACTTTGTTTCAAAACGTCGAGCGGGTTGGCGCCGAGACGCCCCATGCCGTTCAACTCGAGTTGGAAGAACAGCGCATCGGTGGACTGGTCTTCCTTGGTGGCCAGGCGCTGGAACACCGCGCGCACTGCCCAGCAGCCGCCATTGTATTCAACCCCCGCCAGGCCTTCGACCAGCTTCTCGTCCTGGAACGAATAGTTGTAGCGGAACATGCCGTACCAGCGTTTGCCGAGCGGCCATTGTCCAGACAGATCGATCTGCTCGGTGGTTTGGTCAATGAAGCGATAGCCAAAGTTCAACGCGCGTCCGGGGCCGGGGCGGTAGGACGCGCCCAGGTTCTGGCGGATGGTGGTGCCGTTCTGGGTGTCGAACTGCCAGGCGGTGTCGATGCGCCAGTCGCGCGTGATCTGTCCGCTGACGGCGGCGAGCAGGTCGGTGGCGTTGCTGGTGCGCGGCGCAACACCAGGCAGGGTGACCTGCTGCGCGCTGAAGTAATAGCGCTGGCCGAGGGTGACCTGCAGGCGTTCCAGTCCGCTATCCGCCTCGATGAAGCGGCTGGTGACGGCGAGCGTCAGCTGGTTGGCGTCGTTGATGCGGTCGCCGCCGATGAACTGGTTTTCGGTGAACATCTGCGCATAGCCGAAATCCTGCAGCGCGGTGTCGAACACCGGGATATTCTCTTGATCGCGGAATGGCGCGAAGACGTAATAGGCGCGCGGCTCCAGCGTCTGTTCGAAGTCTTGCCCGGCAAAGCGGAACGGACGGTCGAAAGTCACGCCGCTGTCGAGGCTGAAGATGGGCAGGTTGCGGGTGATGCGCTGTTCGGGTGCGCTGTCGTCCAGCGCGTAGTAGCTGCTGTGCAGGCCGATTTGCGGGGTGAGGAAGCCGAACGAGTTGGTGAGCGGCAGGCGCAGCGTGGGGTAGGCCAGTACCCGCGTGCCTTCGGTCAGGGTGGGGTGGGCAAAGCGGGTGGCTTCGCTTTCCAGCTTGAATTCGAGGCCGTTTCCAAACGTCTGCGCCATGCCCAGGCGGGCTTGCGGCAGCCGCGCGTAAGGCTCGAGGATGGGGTCGGCCGCGGTGGAATCCTGCAGGGTCTGGAAGCTTTGCGCCCGCAGCTCGGCATTCCAGTTGGCGTGCTGCGTGGTCACCCAGGCTTCGCGGTTGAGGTGGCTGACCGAGGTGATGGAAATCAGGTTGGACAGGTCGCGGAAATAATCGTCGTCGGACACGCGGTTGAACAGCATGCCCGTCTGGGTGTTCGCGTTCAGGCGGTAGGTGTTGTTGAGCGCCACGCTCCAGCGCGAGCGGTCGGCCTCGCGGTCGTTGGGCAGGTATTCGATGCGGTTCTCGCCGTGGGCCTCGCCCAGCAGATAGCGAAATTCGCCGCCCAGCTGCACGCCGCGTTTGGACAGCAGGCGCGGGTACAGCGTGGCGTCGTAATTGGGCGCAAGGTTGAGGTAATACGGCACCAGGATGTCGAGGCCGCTGCGTTCGGTGGTGCCGAAGGTCGGCGCCAGCATGCCGGTCTTGCGCGCATCGTCGAGCGGGAAGTTCATCCACGGCGTATACAGGATGGGCACGCCGAGAAAATGCAGCGAAGCATTGCGCGCGGTTCCGATGTTGCGGGTCTTGTCGATGTCGAGGTCGCGCACCTTGAGGAACCAGTCGTCGTTGTCGACCGGGCAGGTGGTGTAGGTGGCGTCCTGCAGCGTGTACTGGGTCTTGTCGATGAAATCGATGCGCTCGGCGTCGCCGCGCCCCGGCTGGTCCGTGAACCGGTAAACCGGCTGGGTGAGTTCGCCGCTGTAATCGTTGAGGTTGAGCCTGAGCGAATCACCCGTCACCAGCAGCGCAGGCTGCTCCAGCCGTACCTGGCCGCGCGCCTGCACTTCGTTCAGCGTGGTGTCGTAGCGCAGCCAGTCGGCAAAGAAGTTTTGCCCGGCCTGGCGGGCCTCCACTCGGCCGCTGGCTTCGATGATGTTGGGCGCGGCCGATTCGATGCGGTCGGCAGCCAGAAACAGCGGCCCGTCCTTGCCGGCTACCGCCGAGCCTTTCAGC
This sequence comes from Thiobacillus sp., assembly GCA_035562135.1. Lineage (GTDB taxonomy): Bacteria > Pseudomonadota > Gammaproteobacteria > Burkholderiales > Thiobacillaceae > Thiobacillus. The sequence goes on from DATMWS010000043.1 coordinate 5,345, forward strand.
TCGGCATCCTTTTTCAACACGAGCGAGTCCGCTGCCGCGGAAGATGCCGCCAGCAACAGCACGATGAGCGCAAAGCCGGGCAAGGTGGACAAGCGATGTAAAATCCGGGCCAAGGTTATTTTGAGTAGCGTTATTCGGAGCAGCATGGCAGTGGAACGTTTGCAAGCATTACAGGACTGGGCCGCCCGACAGTTGGGGGTGGATGCGCTGGACATCGCCCCGGCGTCGGCAGACGCCAGCTTTCGCCGTTATTTTCGCGTCACTGCCAAAGGCCGCGATTATATCGTGATGGACGCGCCCCCGGCGTCGGCGAACAACTTGGCGACGGCGATAAACGGGCGGCAATCCTCGTGC
>DATMWS010000044.1:0-4056 GCA_035562135.1 Thiobacillus sp.
TAGCGCGATCCAACTCATCAAAGCCAACGCTCGAGGGTTTCGCAACTTCACCAACTATCGGGCACGAATCCTGTTTCATTGTGGCAAGCTGGACATGAGCTTAGGCTGATAGAAAATCACAGTGAATTCGACGATGAACCATTAAAATAGGCTCTCCACGAAGGGCACGAAGAAACACGAAGCAAGACACGCTGCTACGGGAAATTGTCATCTCACTTGGCAAGCGAGTTGCCAACCAAAAAAATCCATTTGCCGTTCTTCGTGTTCCTTCGTGCCCTTCGTGGATGAATTGGGTTGTCAGATTTCAGGAAAGCAGTTTTTCCAGCGTCTTTTGATAAATCGCCGCCAGCTGTTCGATGTTCTCCACCGCGACGTGTTCGTTCAGCTTGTGGATGCTCGTGTTGAGCGGGCCGAATTCAACCACCTCGCGGCAGATATCGGCGATGAAGCGGCCGTCCGAAGTGCCGCCGGAGGTGGACAGTTCGGGGGTGAGGCCGGTGACCTCGCGGATGGCCTCGCTGAGACGGTCGCACAGGGGACCGCGCGGGGTGAGGAAGGGCTTGCCTGACAGGCTCCAGTCGATTTCGTATTCGAGGCCGTGGCTGTCGAGAATTTCCTGCAGCGCGTCCATCAGGCCTTCGGCGGTGCTGGCGGTGGAAAAGCGGAAATTGAACTGGATCTCGAGCACGCCGGGGATGACGTTGGTGGCGCCGGTGCCGGCGTGGATACTGGAAATCTGCCAGGTGGTGGGCGGGAACCAGGCATTGCCTTCGTCCCACATGGTGTCGGCGAGTTCGGCAATCGCCGGCGCCGCGAGGTGGATCGGATTCTTGGCCAGATGCGGATAGGCGATATGCCCCTGTACGCCTTTGACGCGCAGCGTGCCGGACAGCGAGCCGCGCCGCCCGTTCTTGATGGTGTCGCCGAATTCCGCCGCGCTGGTGGGCTCGCCGACGATGCAGTAGTCGAGCGTCTCGCCGCGCGCTTTCAGCGCCTCGACCACCCGCACGGTGCCGTCGGTCGCGGGGCCTTCCTCGTCGGAGGTGAGCAGAAAGGCGATCGAGCCGGTGTGGTCGGGATGCGCGGCGATGAAGCGCTCGGTGGCGGTGACGAAGGCCGCGTCCGAGGTTTTCATGTCGGCGGCGCCGCGCGCATAGAGCTGGCCATTTCGCACGGTCGGCTCGAAGGGATCGGACAGCCACTGGTCGAGCGGACCGGTGGGCACCACATCGGTGTGGCCGGCGAAACAGACCACCGGCGCACTGTTGCCCTTGCGCGCCCACAGGTTGTCGACGTCGTTGTGGTGATGACGCTCGATGTGGAAACCAAGCTTTTGCAGACGCGCAGCGATCAGGTCGTGGCAGCCGGCATCATCGGGCGTCAGCGAGCGCCGTTTGAGCAGTTCAACTGCAAGCTCGAAAGTTTCATTGGCCATGCAGTTTCATTCTCCGAATAGGGCTTGGTATTGGTTTTCGGCAAAACCGAGATGATAGTGGCCGTCGCGCTCCAGCACCGGCCGCTTGATGATGCTGGGCTGTGCCAGCATCAGCGCAATGGCACCAGCTTCGTCGGTGACCGCTGCTTTTTCCGCGTCCGACAGCTTGCGCCAGGTGGTGCCGCGCGTGTTGAGCAGCGCCTGCCACCCGGTTTGTTTGACCACATCCCGCAGCCACTCGGCATCGATGCCTTGTTTCCTGAAGTCGTGGAAGGCGACTTCAAGCGCGCGCCCGGCGAGCCAGACGCGCGCTTTCTTGACGGTGGTGCAGTTGGGAATGCCGTAGAGCTTCATGTAATTACTGCGTCCAGACTGGATTGGCAGCGCCAGGACGTAAAATCGGGAAAAACAAGCCGCGATTCTACCCGACCTGATGCATCCAGACGTTCATTCCCATGCCGCACCCCCGCCACTCGGCGAACCCACCCTGCGTTCCATCAGCCGTCTGTTTCCCTATTTGTGGGAATTCCGCGGCCGCGTGCTGCTGTCGCTGGCGCTGCTGATCGGCGCCAAGCTGGCCTCGGTGGCGGTGCCACTGGTGCTGAAGGAAATCATCGACGCACTCGACCAGCCGCGCCCCGAACTGGTGCTGCCGCTGGCTTTCATTCTGAGCTACGGCATATTGCGCTTTGCCAGCACCACCTTTTCCGACCTGCGCGACGTGATATTCGCCAAGGTCACGCAGCGCGCGATGCGCCGCATCAGCATGGCGGTGTTCCAGCACCTGCACGCGCTGTCGCTGCGCTTTCACCTCGAACGCCAGACCGGCGGCATCACCCGCGACATCGAGCGCGGCGCCAGGGCGGTGTCGAGCCTGGTCGGCTTTCTGCTGTTTCGCATCACCCCGACCATTCTGGAAATCCTGATGGTCGCGGGCATCCTGTTCGTCAAGCTCGACTGGGTATTCGGCCTGATTACGCTTCTCACCCTGGCGGCCTACATCGGCTTCACCATCACCATCACCGAGTGGCGCACCCAGTTCGTGCGCCGCGCCAACACCTTGGATTCCGAAGCCTATGGCCGCGCCATCGACAGCCTGCTGAACTACGAAACGGTCAAGTACTTCGGCAACGAAAAATACGAGGCGCAGCGTTACGACAACAGCCTGGTCGAGTGGGAAGCCATGGCGCTCAAATCGCAGCGTTCGCTGGGTCTGCTGAATGCCGCACAGGCCGGGACGATCGCCATCGGCGTCACCCTGATGGTGCTGCGTGCAGCCGCTGGCGTGGTCGAAGGCACGCTGACGCTGGGCGACCTGGTGATGGTCAATGCCTTCCTGTTGCAGATGTTCCAGCCGCTGAGTTTTCTCGGCGTGATGTACCGCCAGATCAAGGAGTCGATCACCGACGTCGAACGCATGTTCGCGCTCTTGAAGCGGCCGTGCGAGGTCGAGGACGCGAAGGATGCGCGCGTGCTGGATGTGATGGCGGCTGAAGTGAGATTCGAGCATGTGAGCTTTGCCTACAACCCCGACCGCCCGATCCTGCATGACGTCAGCTTCACCATCCCCGCCGGCAAGACGGTGGCGGCGGTGGGCTCCAGCGGCGCCGGCAAGTCGACGCTCGCCCGGCTGCTGTTCCGCTTCTACGACGCCGGTGTCGGCAGCATCACCATCGACGGCCAGGACATCCGCCACGTCACGCAGGACAGCCTGCGCGCCGCCATCGGCGTGGTGCCGCAGGACACCGTGCTGTTCAACGACAGCATCTACTACAACATCGCCTACGGGTGGCCGGACGCCAGCCGCGAGGAAGTGGTCGAGGCTGCGCGCGCCGCCCACATCCTGCACTTCATCGAAAGCCTGCCGCAGGGCTGGGACACGGTGGTGGGCGAGCGCGGCCTCAAACTGTCGGGCGGCGAGAAGCAGCGCGTGGCCATCGCGCGCACCCTGCTGAAAAATCCCGCCATCCTGATTCTCGACGAGGCGACCTCGGCGCTCGACACCAAGACCGAAAAAGCCATCCAGGCCGAACTGCTGGAAATCGCCCGCAGCCGCACCAGCCTCATCATTGCCCACCGCTTGTCGACCGTGGTCGAAGCCGACGAGATCCTGGTGATAGAAGGCGGCCGCATCGTCGAGCGCGGGCGGCATCCCGAACTGCTGGCGAAGAATGGCGTGTATGCCCACATGTGGGCGCTGCAGCAGCAGGCCGAGGACGAAACCGCCTGATGGCGTCACGCCTGCTGCAGCCGGGCGTGCGTCGCCACGAAGTGTGGGCGTGGGCGATGTACGACTTTGCCAACTCGGGCTACACCACGGTCGTCATCACTGCGGTGTTCAGCGCGTATTTCGTCGCCGTCGTCGCCGGCAACGCACCGTGGGCGACCTTCGCCTGGACGCTGGCGCTGTCGGTTTCCTATGCGCTGGTGATGCTGACCGCGCCGCTGATCGGCGCCTGGGCCGACGCCCACGCCGGCAAGAAAAAACTGCTGTGGCTGACCACGCTGGGCTGCGTCGGCGCCACGGCGCTGCTGTTTTTCGCCGCACCAGGCGCGCTGGCGCTGGCGATCGCGGCGCTGATCCTTTCCAACTATTTCTTTGGCACCGGCGAGAATCTCAT
>DATMWS010000045.1:0-20013 GCA_035562135.1 Thiobacillus sp.
TCCCCACGCCCCGGCTGCTGCTGGCCTTGATTCTAGGAGCCAATCTGTTGACCGCCTGTGGCGCAGAAGACAGCACCGCCCTGGTGACCGATGCCCGGGCGAAGCTGGCGGCGGGGGACACCAAGACGGCGATGATCCAGCTCAAAAACGCTGTGGCGGAAGACGAAAAGAACCCCGAGGCACGCTTTGAACTGGGCAAGCTCTATCTTGGCCAGAACGACCTGGCCAGCGCCGAGAAGGAATTCCGGCGTGCCCGCGAAGCGGGCTATGCGACGAGCGCCGTCAACCCGATGATCGCCCGTGCCCTGCTGGGCCAGCGCGAATTCCAGCGCGTGCTGGACGAACTGCCCGCCCCGACCGACAGCGACCCCGACAGCGCCACCCTGCAGGCCCTGCGCGCCACCGCAGCACTCGGCCTGGGGCGCAAGGAAGAAGCGCGAAAAACCCTGCTGCAAGCGCAGCAGGCCGCGCCCGACAATGCCGAAGTTCATCTGGCGCTGGCGCAGCTGGCCCTGGCCGACGGCGATGCCGACAAGGCCATGCGGGCGCTCGACCAGGCCCTGCGCACCGACCCCAGGCACCGCGACAGCCTGCTGCTAAAGGGCGACCTGCTGCGCGCCACGGGGAAATCAGCCGAAGCCGCCGTGGTTTATCGCGAAGTCCTCAAGATCGATCACCGGCATACCAATGCCCGACTGGCACTGGCGGGCATTGCCCTCGCCGACAACAAGCTGGCTGATGCGCGCCGCGAAGTCGACGCCGCCTTGAAAGCCAGCCCCAACAGCCTGCAGGCGCGTTACACCCAGGCACTCATCGACTTTCGCGAAAAGAAAACCGAACGCGCGCGCGACCACCTGGCGGGCGTGCTGAAGAGCGCACCCGAGTTCGTTCCCGCCCTGCTGCTGGGCGGCTCGATCGAATACGCACTGGGCAACCTGCAGACCGCCGAGGCGCATCTCAACAAGGTGGTCAAGGCCGCGCCGAACAACCTGTATGCGCTGCGCCTGCTGGCCGCCTCGCAACTGCGCCTGGGGCGTCCCGACGATGCGGCACGTACCCTGGCGCCGACGCTCAAATCAGCCAACCAGGACGCCGGCGTGCTGGTCGTCGCCGGCGAAATTGCGCTGGCCAAAAAAGACTTCGCCCAAGCCTCGGCGTATTTCGAACAGGCCGTCCAGCGCAGCCCCAATAGCGCCGCCATCCGCACCGAGCTCGGCATTTCCCGGCTCGCCCAGGGCGACAACCGTGCCATGGCCGACCTGCAGGCTGCCGCCGATATGGAAGGGAGCAGCAGCCGCGCCGACACCTTCATCATTCTCAACCAGCTGAGACAACAACAGTTCGACGCAGCGCTGGCCAGCATCGCCGCGCTGGAAAAGAAACAGGCCCCCAATCCGCTCACCTGGAACTACCGGGGCGCGGCCTACCTCGGCAAACAGGACGCCACCCGCGCGCGCAACAGCTTCAGCCAGGCGCTCAAGCTCGACCCCGCGTTTTTCCCCGCTGCGGCCAACCTGGCGCAGCTCGACCTGAAAGACAAGCAGCCCGCTGCCGCGCGCCAGCGCTTCGAAGGCATCCTCAAGGCCGACCCCAAGCACCTCAACGCCATGCTCGCGCTGGCCGACCTCGCCCTGCGCAACAAGGAGGAAAAAACCTACGTAAGCTGGCTGGAAAAAGCCGCCGCCGCCCACCCGCAGGCACTGCAACCGCGGGTGGCGCTGGCGCGCTACCAGCTCGCCAAGGGCGACAAGAACCAGGCACTCGCCACCGCACGCGAGGCGGCCAACGCCAATCCCGACAACCCGGCTGCGCTCGACCTCCTCGGCACCACCCAACTGGCACTGGGAGATACCATCAACGCGCTAGGCAGCTATCACAAGCTGGTCGAGCGCACGCCCGGCCAGGCTGCGCCGCTGGTCAAGCTTGCCAGCGTGCAGATCGTTGCCAAAGACCTCCCCGCTGCACGCAAAACCCTGCAGGGCGCCCTGCGCATCCAGCCCGATTTTCTCGACGCGCAGCTAATGCTGGGGGGTGTCGAAATCCAGGGCACGCGGTTTGATGAGGCCCACAAACTCGCCAAACAGGTGCAGCAGCAAAAACCCGACAAACCGGCAGGCTTCGTCCTCGAAGGCGACACCGCGTTCGCGCGCAAGGATTACCCCGCCGCCCTTGCCGCCTTCGAGCGCGCGCACAAGCTTGAACCCTCCGGCGCGCTGCTCATCCGCCAGCTGCAGGTTTTCAGCGCCACCCAGCGCACCGAAGAAGGCGAGAAACGCCTCGCCAGCTGGCTTGCCAGCCACCCGCAAGACGCCAGCACCCGTGCCGCACTGGCCGAAAGCCTGATCAGGCGCGGCCAGCACAAAGCCGCTGCCGAACATTATTTGATCTTGAACAAGAGCAACCCAAACAACCTTCTGGTTCTGAATAATCTTGCGTGGTCCCTCTCCGAGGCCAGGGACAGCCGCGCACTTGTCTTTGCCGAGCAAGCGCTCAAGCTCAAACCCGACAATCCCGCCGTGATGGATACGCTGGGCTGGATCCTGGTTCAACAGGGACAGACTGAACGCGGCATCAAACTGTTACAGCAGGCGCTGACCAAAGCCCCCGATGCAGCAGAAATCCAGTTCCACCTTGCGTCCGCCTTCGCCCAATCCGGCGACCCCACCCGTGCGCAGCGCGAACTCGAACGACTGCTGGCAAGTGGAGTCGCCTTCCCCCAAGAGGGGGAGGCGCGCGCCCTGCTCAAACAGCTTCAAGGTAAAACGCGCTAACCGGTGGCCTACAACCGACACAATCTATTCACTGCTTGAGTGGAGTATGCATAAATGACCAAACATCCCTTTGCCCTGGCCATCGCCCTGGCCTTTGCCACATCCGCCGCACTTTCGGGATGTGACCGCACCTCCAATCTCACCGAGCAGGAACACATCCAGCGCGCCAAGGATTTTGAGGACAAGGGCAACCTCAAGGGGGGCATCATCGAACTGAAGAACGCCATTCAGAAAAACCCGGACAGTGCCCAAGCCAGACTCTTGCTGGGACAGATCTACCTAAAGTTAGGCCAAGGCAATGAGGCCGAAAAAGAGTTGTCCCGGGCCGAAAAACTGGGCGTAAACCCAGAATCCATCAAGCTTCAGCTTGGCAGGGCATGGCTGCTCATGGGGGAATACAAGCGGGTACTCGAAGATATCAGCCCCACGGGCAGCACCTCCCCGCGAAACAAGGCCACCATTCTCCAGATGCAGGGCGACGCCCTGCTCGGCCTGCGCAAGCTGGAAGAAGGGTGCAAACTGTACAAGGATTCGCTCACAGCTGATTCCAGGCACGTGCCGGCTTATTGGGGTCTTGCCAATTGCGCCATCGCAAAAAGAAACATGAGCGAAGCACGGTCCATGATCGATACGGCCCTCAAAATCGACGGCACCGATCCTGAGAGTTGGGTGGTGCTTGCGGATTTTGAACGCCTGAACGACAACCACCAGGCTGCATTGGAAGCCTACTCTACGGCCTTGAAACATGATCCAAGCAAGCTCGCTGCGTTATTTGGCCGCGCCCAGCTTTATGCTTTTACCGGCAAACCTGCTGAAGCGAAGGCTGATCTGGAGAGGCTCAAAAAACTCTCCCCGAGCTTTTACGGAATCCCCTTTGTTGAAGCCACACTACACTATGCAGCGGGCGAGACAGACCAAGCTCTGGATGCCGTGCAGCATACCCTCAAGTCTAACCCCAACTACCTGCCTGGCCAGTTGCTGTTCGCCCTGGTGCAATACGACAGAAAATCCTATGAGAATGCAGCGAAAGCACTGGAACATTACCTGCAGCGGGCACCCGGTCACCTTGATGCACGCAAGCTGCTGGCCGCCACTTATATCAAGCTTAACCAGCCGGATCGTTCCCTCGCCCTGCTCAAACCTTACATTGCTTCGGGCAAGGCCGATGCCCAGGTATTGGCACTGGCAGGGGAGGCCCATTTGCGCGGCGATGATCCAAACTCGGCGCGTGACCTGTTCAAAAAGGCGGCTGACCTGGTCCCTGCTAGCGCCACGCTTCGCACCAGAGTCGGCCTGAGTCAGTTGGTGGCCGGACAGGAAGGCGAGGCGGTCAAGGAACTGGAGGCTTCTTCCGCCATGGGGGATGGCAAGGATTACAGGGCCGATGTCACCCTCACCTATCATTTCCTCGCTGAGGGACAATTTGACAAGGCGCTTGCGGCAATCGCCACGCTTGAGAAAAAACTGCCCAATAGCCCCGGAACCTACAATCTCAAAGGCCAGGCCTACATGGGCAAGAAAGACTTCGCCCAGGCACGCAAGAATTTTGAGCGGGCCCTGGAACTGGACCCCACCCTCGTCTCCGCCGCCGCAAGGCTGGCCATGATGGACCAGCAGGAGAAGAATCTACCCGCCGCCCGGGGCCGTTACCTGGCCATCCTGGACAAGGACAGCAAGAGCATCCCAGCCATGGTTGGGATGGCCGAGCTAGCGGCGCTGGAAAAAAAGGAGCAGGAGTACCTTGGCTGGCTGGAGAAGGCGGCGAAAATCAGCCCTGCGGCCTTCGTTCCCCGCGCGCTTCTGGCCCAGTACTATCTCGCCAAAGGGAATCAGGAAAAGGCCTTGGCTGTTGCCAGGGAGGCCGTGGCTGGCAACTCTGACAGCCCTGAGGCACAGGAGCTGCTGGGCAGGGTGCAGCTTGCGGCCGGTGAAAAGGATAATGCTTTGGCCACCTACACCAAGCTCACAACCATGGTCCCGAAATCCGCGCCCGCCCAATACAACCTCGCCAAGGCCCACGCGGCGATGGGCGACGTAAAGGCCACCCGCAGCGCCCTGCGCAAGGCCCTTGAGCTCAAACCCGACTATGTGGAGGCCGTGACTTCCCTCACCTCCCTTGAAGCCCGGACGGGCAATCACAGCGAAGCACTAAGGCTCGCCCGCGAACTGCAAAAATTCGACCCGGCCTCCCCGACCGGCCTGATATTGGAAGGCGACGCCTGGATGGCCGCCAAGGCTTACGCGCAAGCGGCCCAAATCTACGAGAAAGTTCTTGAAAAAAACAAAGATAGCGTGCTGGTGGTCAAGCGGCACGAGGCGCTGCTGCGCTCGGGAGACGCACGGAAAGCAGAGGACTCGCTGTTGAGCTGGCTGAAAAGCTACCCCCAGGATCAGATAGTCCGGGCCTATCTCGCCGAGAGTTATATCAAGCGCAAGCTCAACCGACAGGCCATCGAGCAATACCAGACCCTGTTACGCGCCGTTCCGGACAACGCCACCCTGCTCAACAACCTCGCCAACCTCTATCAAGAGGAGAAGGATCCCAGGGCATTGGCCACCGCGGAGAAGGCCTACAAACTCCAGGCTGACAATCCGGCCTTTGCCGACACCCTCGGCTGGGTCCTGGTCAAGCAGGGCGACCCCAAAAGGGGCTTGCCGCTCCTTGAAAAGGCGGCCGCCCGTGCGCCAAAACAGCCGGAGATCAGGTATCACCTGGCTTATGCACTGGCCAAGAGCGGAGACGTGACGCGGGCGCGCAGCGAAGTCCAACAGTTACAGAAAATGAAACTCGGCCCCGACCTGGAACAGCAGGTTCACAACCTTCTCCAAAGTATTCAATAACTTGAGCCCGCCTCATAGGGCGGGTTTCAACATGCCACACCCCCCGGCCGCCAATTGAAACAGGGAGCCGGCTTCATGGAATGCCTGCCCGGGTGCCGATGCCAGACCACCTGCATTGGCTGTTTAGCGCGGCCCCGACACGCACCTGTCACAACCCATGCGACGCTTCAAAGGCGCCTCGGCGAGCGTTCTCAACCACGTCACCGTCAGCACAGCGGTCCCTATGGCAGCGCGCGTACACGACCACGCCGTGCGCGAGGATGAGAAAACCCCACCGTCTTGGCATGCTGCATTGGCGCCCCCGCGTAAGGGCCTTGTGGGCAAGGTCGGCGACCCCTATTGGGGCGCTTGGTGGTTGAAAGGCGGGGTTCAACCCGCCTCTGCGATGTCCGGTAATTCCGTTTCCAAATCAAGGGTGATGTAAGGCGAGCCGCAGAAGTGCAAGTAGCACGGCAAGACGGGGCGTGGTTGTTGACCCTTTAGCATCTTTACAACCACGGCGCTTGGGGGCAAGTCGACAAAGTCACGGTTGATTTGGAAATGGAAAAAGCCAGCACCGGACACGGCGCTAAGCCCTGCCGGGCGCACAAAAAGAAAGCCCCCCTCTTACGGAGGGGGGCTTCCAAGGCCTGAATGACTATGTAAAGTTTTCCGACATTAGGCCTTGCGCTTGCGCATACTGGCGCCCATGCCCAGCAGTCCCAAGCCCAGCAGAGCGAGGGTCGCCGGCTCCGGCACGGCCTTCTGGAAGTCGAAGTCGCTGCGGGCAAAGGCGCCGTTGGTCAGACCTTGTCCGCCCAGGATGTTCCCCGAGCCGAGCACGTCGACCATGCCGCCACCACAAAAAAGTCCGCACGACTGTTCACTGAAACTTTCATTCGCGAATCCCGTCCCGTTGTACATGATGCTGCCACCAAAATTAAAGAACCCGGCAGTCTGTGTGGCTCCGAGTGTCTGGATCGCTGCGATGCTGTCGGGTGCGCCAATGACTAACCAATACTGGTCAGGGTCAACGCCGAGATCCTCGCCGACCACCGAAGCACCGAAGCCGTCGACCTGCCACAGAACTCCGTCCGTGGCCTTGCTAATACAATCCGCCAGGCTGGTGCAATTGGTGATGCCCGTTGTCAGGTCGAGGTCAGGCGTGCCGTCCAGGTACATCGCCACGATGGCCGTAGTGTTGTCGACCCCTACCGGAACAGGGTTACTGAGATAGGCATTAAGGTTGCCCGTCGGGCCAAAAGTAAAAGTGAAGAGGCCACCGCCGATTGGCGTCTTGCCTGTCACCGTGATTGCTGCGATACCTGTCAGCTCGTCACCCCCGAAACCGGCGGGACCGCCGCCGAACGCGCCCGAGGTATTCGCTATTTCGATAGCGGAGATCAGGGAATCGCCGACTTCTATGGTGCCAGCAAGGTTATTACCAGCGCCTTTGATGAACCAGTCGATGTCGTCGTCCTGGAATACGGTGACTGGCGGGAACCAGGTCACCGCCGCAAGCACCGGCGCACTCGCGACAACGAGTCCGGCACCCAGAGCCAGCGCCATGGCATTGAGTTTAAGTTTGCTTTTCATGATCGTAACTCCTTAGATAGGGTTTAAGTTCTTTGTACTGTTCTTCAATACTGTAGAGTCCCACAGTTCCTGCTGTCTTGCTAAAAGCACAGGCTGTGCCAAAATTCAATTCATGATTACAAGCCACTGTTAAATATAAACAATTTCCTGCAAAGCCCAAGGGAAGATTGGATGGAAACAGCTCAAGCGGCTCGCGGTGTAAAGAATTTCGACACTTCGGCACCCCCAACGATACGGCCCGCCCCCATAAAGGCTCGCGGTGTCCCTCAAACGCCCTTGAACACCGCGCTAATCAAACACCCACCACGCCGCAACAGAAAACATATTTAAATCAGCTGGTTGCGCAAGAAGGTGATTGTCATCTGCCGTTTCTGGATTGACCTGGACTGGCTTGGGGCAAGCGCGCGCGGCGTCCACGTGAGGTCAGATTTATCGGCAGTCCGCAGAAAAGCAGGCCCCCAAGGGATCGTCTTAGGATAAGCTCATGCCTCATCTCTCGATGATTCTGCTTATCCGGTTGATTGCCAAAGAAGTTGAGGATGCAAAGGGGCGACATCAGCCTTTGCAGATTAACGCAGCGTAATCCGCCGAATGTGTTCCGCCTACAGTTTCTAGAAACTCAGTCCGTTTGGACAGGCGTAATCAGACGTTGCCAGGGCAAACGCAGCGAGCGCGCCCGTGGGCTTGCACCCTGCCCGATTCGCCCCAGGAATACCGTTCCGGTCGTGGCATCCGCTAAAACCTTCGTGAGCCGCACGGCCAGTGCTTGCGCCTGCATCCGCGCCGCATCAGATTCTGAAAAGCGTCTACCCTCGCGCACATAACGGGAAAAAATTAGCGGGGTCATTTCGGGTTGCAACTGCAAGCCCATGCTGGTCGCCGTGAGCCAGAAGCGCTGGACCGCCCGGCCGGCTGCGACGTAGTCGTCGATCGTCTGCGGCGCCCGCTGGGCAACGATGGCAAAGTGCGCGGCACAGAACAGGCCGGGCAGGAGGTCCATTTCGACCCTGGGTATCAAATGCCCGGCCAGGTACGTGTTAAAAAAACTGACCCGCGCCCAGCTTTGCATGACCCAGCGCATCAACTTGAGCGTCGTGGTGTCCAGCCCGAGTGCCCGATCGGGCACCTTGTCCTCGCTGAAGCGCGCGTTCCACTCGATGATGTCGCGATGCACCGGGTAGGCTTCGGGCAGGGTGAGGCGGAGTTTGGCGTTGTCGAACATCAGCCGGGCCAGGCGCCAGCGTTGGGCGCCGCCCTCGAACCAGCGCACCGTGTAAAGTTTTCCGACAGCGTCCTGCAGCGCTTGTTTTTCGGCGGTGGTGAGCGGGGTGGTGCGCATGGGACGGCGCTGCACGGAACGCTGGCAGACAAACGGCAGCAGCGGACCGGGCGTCGAGGCGATGTCCGGGATCAGTGCCACCTCGTAGTCGGGGTGCGTGTCCGGAGTGTCCGGATGGCGCGTGATCTCGGCTCGTAGGCCGTGCGCGCTGGCGGCAATGGCGAGGGTTTCCAGCAGCGCGCCATGGGCGATCTGGCTGGGATGGCCGTCGAGGTCGTAGACGCAATGCTCGCGGGTGTCGAAACCGTGGACGATCAGACGATGCGCGTCGACGACTTCAAAACGCCAGGGCTGGGTGTTGTCGCCGGAAGGCGCCCAGCGGGCGAGTTCGAGAATATCGGCTATGAGGTGGGGGATCGGCTGCATTTGGATTTTTGGAGACGCTGATTCAACCGATCCCTGTCATTTCAAACCGAGCTGATGTCGGGCAATGGCAAGGCCCAGACGCTGAATCGGGTTGTTGTTGCCCCACGGGCGCCAGGTCTGGGTGTACTTGTTGCGGTAGGCATCGAACTGATAGCCGTGAGGCGCCGCCAAGACACTTCCACGCTTCAACAGGATCTTGAGTGCCTCGGTAGCTGCGGCACCGGCGCACAACTGGCATGCCATGGGGGTGGAAGGCCCGCGTTGTCCGACAAAATCCACTTGGGACCGGTCCACCAGATAGCCTCTTTGCAACATGGCCGGGGACAGCCCCAACAAGAAACGGAGTGCTTTTTCCTGATGGCTGACGCCCGAAAAGCGGAAATACTCCTCGAAAGTCATGTGTCCCGGCAAGATGTTGACGATCGCCGTCCCCATGCCCAGGGGAGCCGCAATGACCGCAGGGATTTTGAGCCGCTCACAGGCCCGGTATACCGCCTCGCGCGCCTCGAATACAAAAAAATCCAGGCCATCCACATACAGGTCGACATCCTTGAAGAAGTCATCCAGATTGTCCTCACTGACACCTTGAGGGAAAGACCGGATCTCCAGTTCCGGATTGATGTCCAGAGCCTGCTCGGCCATGACCTCGACCTTGGCTCGGCCAAGGGTACGCATGCCCGCACCCGCCTGACGATTGAAGTTGACCTGATCGAAGGTATCGAAATCGGCGATGTTGAATTTTCCGACGCCCAGGCGAGCGAGCGTGATCAGATGGATGCCGCCCACACCGCCCATACCCGCTATGGCAATCCGCGTATGTCGCAGCTGTTCCTGTTCCGCTTCTGTCAGCCACCCGATATTGCGCGAAAAAGCGGCGTGGTAATCAAAAGCAGGCAGGCCAGCCATCAATCCCCACTCAGCAAGCGCTGCGCGATACCGGCCTCATCGGCTTTGGAAAAAAAGTACGGGTAAAGAGAACGTGTGCCGTGCGCCTGTTCGGTTTTACCGCCCCAACGCTCGATCTGCTGGTCGACATACTCAATTTCCAGTCGAAGCAGAACCCCCATTGTGTTGACCCGACTATTGAGCCGCTCTTCTCCCAACTGCTCGAACCCCAGCATCCGTCTATAAAACGGTGCATGCTTGGGTGTGACTTCAATCACCACATCGGTTTGTTTTTGCAGCACGCGTCCATATATATAGGCTATATGAAACAATGCGGCGAGCACGCGCTTGGAGCCTCGTGTCTGATCAACTGCAAATTTCGTGAGTTCGCAGACACGTCGATTATCCGCCCGCAACTTATCGACTTCTGCCTTGTAATTCTCATCCGCCAACAATCCTTTGCCCGAGTCGACTCCCAACGTGATGGTTCCGACGACAATGTCGTTTTGTGACGCCATCAAAGTGATGCGGTCGGGCATTTTTTTCATCCCCGGCACGTCATAACCTTTTTTGGAATACATCCGCTGCACAAGGAGGCTGGCATTGTTTACCCGTTCATCCGAATGGGCGAGCCGAATCTTGAAATTTTGCTGCTCGACAGTGGGCTTCTCAAGCGCGCTAGGACCACTCTCTGACGCAAGCACCAAGTCTTTCAGCACACAGGGCGACACAGCGATGATGGTTTTATCCCATTCATCGGGCCCCTTATTCCAATGATGCCCAAAAGGGAATCTTGAATTTTCCGCCATGCTATTTTCCGGGTGCGCTCCACGCTGTTCGACTCTGCTGATTGCTCATCATTCACCGCCTTGAAAACTTAATTACGACAGACCCGAACGAGACTTAATAGCCAAGAGGCATTAGAAACGTCTTGGCCATCACTTTGAAAGCCATCGAGCCGCATCGCGCGCGAAGTAAGTCAACACGCCGTCCGCACCCGCCCGCTTGAACCCCAGCAGGGCTTCCAGCACGCACGCTTGCTCGTCCAGCCAGCCATTTTGTGCCGCCGCTTTCAACATGGCGTACTCGCCGCTGACCTGATAGGCATAGGTCGGCGCGCCGTACGCGTCCTTGATGCGGCGGATGACGTCGAGATACGGCATGCCGGGCTTGACCATGATCATGTCGGCGCCTTCCTGCAGGTCCATCCCGACTTCCCACAAGGCCTCATCGCTGTTGGCCGGGTCCATCTGGTACGTAAACTTGTTGCCCTTGCCCAGGTTGGCGGCGGAGCCGACGGCATCGCGGAACGGGCCGTAAAAGCTGGAGGCGTACTTGGCAGCGTAGGCCAGGATCCGGGTGTGGATATGGCCGGCGCCTTCGAGCGCGGCGCGCAGGGCAGCCACGCGGCCGTCCATCATGTCGGACGGGGCGACCACGTCGGCGCCGGCCTGGGCGTGGACCACCGCCTGCAGCGCCAGAACGGCTACTGTTTCGTCGTTCAGCACATAGCCGCTGTCGTCGATGAGGCCGTCCTGGCCGTGGCTGGTGTAGGGGTCGAGCGCAATGTCGGTGATGATGCCCAGTTCGGGGAAACGGCTTTTCAGCGCAGCCACGGTGCGCGGCACCAGGCCGTCTGGGTTGAGCGCCTCTTCGGCGCCCAGGGTCTTCAAGCCCGCGTCGATCACCGGGAACAGCGCCAGCGCGGGGATGCCCAGTTGCACGCATTCCTCGGCCACCGGCAGCAACAGGTCGATCGACAGCCGCTCGACCCCGGGCATCGACGCCACCGGCTCGCGCCTGTTCCGGCCATCCAGAACAAATACTGGATAAATCAGGTCACTGGGCGTAAGTGTGTGCTCACGCATCAGGCGGCGGGAGAAATCATCACGCCGCATACGGCGCATGCGGCGGGCGGGAAATTGGCCAAATGGCAGGCTCACAAAAACATCTCCAAAGAATTCGCAGGGTGATATGGAACTTTTTCAAAGCGAGTCTACTCTGTGTAGGTAGACGATCTTGTATCGTCTCCCGCTTCTCCTCCCTGAGCGGGATGCCTTAATCCCCTTAAGGCATTTTTTAGCCCCGATCCCTCCCTTGGTCGGGGCTTTTTCTTGGACGCGACCCGCCCAACTAGCCGGTAGTCTGCTTATCCCGCTGCGTATCCTGCTGCGGGGCCTGGGAAAGCCAGCCTTCGACCAATGCCGCCGCTTCCTCGACGCCCAGGCGCGACAGGCTGGAAAACAGCTGCACGGTGACGTTGTCCAGTGTTTCAAGTTCCTGTTCGACGCGGCGCAAGGTAAGGGTCTTTTCGCTGTTGGACAACTTGTCGGCCTTCGACAGCAGAATATGCACCTGTTTGCCGGTGGGGATGAACCAGTTGAGCATTTGCCAATCCAGCGGGGTGAGCGGATGACGCGCATCCATGATCAGCACCATCCCGACCAGCGCCTCACGCTCCTGCAGGTAACGCGCCAGCAGGCCCTCCCATTTCGCCTTCACGGCAGACGGCACTTTGGCATAGCCATAGCCCGGCAGGTCGACCAGATAGGTGTCGGCATCCAGCACGAAGAAATTGATGAGCTGGGTGCGTCCAGGCGTTTTGGAGGTAAACGCCAGGCGGTTTTTGCGCGTCAGCAGGTTGAGTGCACTCGATTTGCCGGCGTTGGAGCGACCGGCAAACGCAACTTCGGCGCGACTGTAGGGCAAGTCGCGCAACTGGGCGACCGAGGTATGGAATTGGGCGCGATTGAGCACGGGCTTGGCAGTCATATTAGTTACCGCTAAACTACCCGTTTTCCCAAGTTTTGCAAGCTTCAGGAGCTGTTGATGAAACTCGTCGTCTCTCTGGTTGCCGCTATGGCCGCCACCTCCGCTTTTGCCATTACCCCTGCCGCCGGCCCGGCCAGCCAAGGCGACCCCAAGGCGGCAGAAAGCATCGTCAACCAGGTTTGCGCAGCTTGCCACGCGGTGGACGGCAACAGCGCCACTGCGGCCAACCCCAAGCTGGCCGGCCTTAATGCGGAATACCTCAACAAACAGCTCACCGAGTTCAAGTCGGGGGCGCGCAAGAACGCCATTATGTCGGGCCTGGTCGCCAACCTGACCCCGCAGGACATGCTGAATCTGGCCGCGTATTTCAGCGCCCAGCAGCCCAAACCGGGCACTTCCAAGGATCAGGCACTGGCGCTGCTCGGCCAGAAAATCTATCGCGGCGGGGTTCAGGGCGCCGGCGTACCGGCGTGCGCTTCCTGCCATGGCCCCCAGGGCAAGGGGATCCCCACCCAGTTTCCGCGTCTGGCCGGTCAGCATGGCGACTACATCTACACGCAGTTGAACAGCTTCCGTGTAGGCGCGCGTGCCAACGATGGCGCCAAGATGATGCGCACGATCGCCACCAAGATGACGGATGCCGACATGAAAGCCGTTTCCGCTTACATTCAGGGCCTGCGCTAAGGCAAGATTGTCGCCGGCTTCCCATGTAGAAGCGGCGCCCTCGCCGCGATTTGCGCCCGCAATCGCGGCGAGGGCGCCGCTCCTACAACGATGTTTCTGGCCCAATGGTTAATCCGGGTTCAATCAAGCTCGCAAGGGTTGTCGGCGATGCAACCGCGGCCTGCTCTTTATGCACATCAGAGCTAGCGGGTAGAGCATGCTTGTTGATGCTTCAGCGGCTTTACAAGCACGGCCTACCCCTTGCGGGTAAACTTACCGGCCGTTATCTGAGTCGATAAAAGGGTGACGCGAGTCACCCTTTTTACTTGTCACCAACAGGGTTTTTTGTTGCCCATGAATACCGCTACCCCTTCCTTCGGCAAGTCCCTGTTCGAACTGTTGAGCTCGATGCGTTTTGCGATCAGCCTGCTGTCCATCCTCGCGGTCGCCTCCATTATTGGCACGGTGCTGAAGCAGGCCGAACCGTACAGCAACTACCTGATCCAGCTCGGCCCGTTCTGGTTCCAGGTGTTCGAAAAGCTGGGCTTGTACGACGTCTATCACGCCGCCTGGTTTCTGCTCATCCTGACCTTCCTGGTTGCCTCCGTCAGCGTGTGCATCACCCGCAACGCACCGAACTTTGCGCGCGAGATGAAAAGCTTTCGCGAGCACGTCAGCGAACAGTCGCTGAACGCGTTCAAGCACAAGCACGAAGCGGCCACCGCGCAGCCGCCCGAGGCGCTGGCCGCCAGTGCACAACGCTACCTCGAAGGCCAGGGCTATAAAGTCAAAAGCCTGCCGCGCGAGGATGGGGTGCTGCTTGCCGCCAAGGCCGGCAGCTGGAACCGCCTCGGCTATTTCCTGGCGCATTCGGCCATCGTGCTGATCTGCATCGGCGGACTGATGGACGGCAACCTGATATTCAAGGTGCAGCAGGTGCTGGGCACTAAGAAGATCGAGACGCGCGACATCCCGCAAAGCCAGGTGCCGGCGATTTCACGCCTGTCGCCGTCCAATCCGTCGTTTCGCGGCAGCGTGCAGATTCCCGAGGGCTCCAGCGCGGACGTGGCTTTCCTCAATGTGGCCGACGGCTATCTGGTGCAGGATCTGCCTTTCACGGTTGCGCTGAAGCAGTTCCGCATCGAGCACTACACGACGGGCCAGCCGAAGAGCTTCGAGAGCGACATCGAACTGTTCGACCGCTCGGGCAAAAAAATCCGCGAAGCGACGATCGCCGTCAACCACCCGCTGATCCACGACGGTGTCGCCATCTATCAGGCGAGCTTTGCCGACGGTGGCACCCGCCTGACGCTGCGCGGCTGGAATCTGTTCGCCCCCACGGCCTCCGCCTTCCCCATCGAGGGCGCGGTGCACCAGAGCACCGCGCTGACCAGCGCAGCGGGTGAGCACACGCTCGAATTCATCGATTTCCGCCCGTTCAACATCGAAAACATGGGCGGTGAAATCGAGAAGTCCGGCGACGCCATGAGCGTGCTCGGCGGCAGCCCGGTCAGCGACAAAAAGCACTTGCGCAACGTCGGCCCGAGCTTCCAGTACAAGCTGCGCGATGCGCGCGGGCAGGCGCGCGAGTTCAGTAGCTACATGCTGCCGCTGGAACTCGACGGCCGCTGGTACATGATGTCAGGGGTGCGCGAATCGCCGAACGAGGCCTTCCGCTACCTGCGCATGCCGCTCGATGCGGCGGGCGATATCGACAGCTTCATGCGGCTGCGCGGCGCGCTGCTGAATGCGGAATTGCGTCCCGAAATTGCCGCCCGCTTCGCCCGCCAGGCGCTGCCGCAAAATGCCTGGGGCACGGAAATCGAGGACAAGCTAAAGTTCAGCGCCACCCAGGTGCTGACGCTGTTTGCCGAAGGCGGCTTTCAGTCGCTGGGCCGCTTCATCGAGGAAAAAATCCCCGAGGCCGAGCGTGAAAAGGCAGTAGGCACCTATCTGCGCATCCTCGAACTCGCCGCCTTCGAGGCGCTGCAGATCGCCAACCGCCAGGCCGGATTGCCCGCGCCCCAGGCCAACGACGCCACCGGCTGGCTGGTGCGCGACACCCTCAACAGCATGAGCGACCTGTTCGTCTATGGCGCGCCGATCTATCTGCAACTGATGCAGTATGACGAGGTCAAGGCCAGCGGCCTGCAGCTCACCCGCTCGCCGGGCAAGAAGGTGGTCTATTTCGGTTCGTTTTTGCTGACGCTCGGCGTATTCTTCATGCTCTATGTGCGCGAACGCCGTGTGTGGCTGCGCATCAAGCCGGGCCACGCGCTGCTGGCCATGTCGTCGGCCAAGCACACGATCGATTTCGAAAAAGAATTCACCCAGCACGCGCAGGCGCTGGATACCCTTGTTAAATAAGCAGCCACGCTTGCGAAATCATCCGGAGACCCCATCATGGAACTCGCCCTCAACCAATCCGTCCCCCTGTTGAAGCGCCTGTCGTGGTTCGACTGGCTGTTTGCCGCCATCGTGGCGACCGGCGCCCTGTTTGCCCTGTCGCGCTTCGGCGATTTCATGGATATCTATGAAAAAACCATCCTGCTGGCGGCGATCCCCTCGCTGGCGGTGTTCGGCTGGTTCTGGAAGCCGTTCCGCCCGCTGTTCCTGGTGGTCGGCGCGATCAGCCTGTTCGCCGTCAGCCAGTACCAGGGCAACCTGGCGCGCATGGAAGAAGCCTTCTTCCTCAAGTACCTGATCTCCAGCCAGGCCGCCATCATGTGGATGTGCGCGCTGTTCGGGCTCGCCACGCTGACCTACTGGGCGGGCCTGCTGGCGCGTTCGGACTTCATGCTGAAAACCGGCAGCACGCTGACCTGGATCGCGGTGGCGCTGGGCTTCATCGGTCTGATGGTGCGCTGGTACGAGTCCTACCTGATCGGCACCGACGTCGGCCATATCCCGGTGTCCAATCTGTACGAGGTGTTCGTGCTGTTCTGCCTCATCACCGCGATGATGTACCTGTACTACGAAGCGCGTTACCAGACGCGGCAGATGGGTGCCTTCGTGCTGCTGGTGATCTCGGCGGCGGTCGGCTTCATTCTCTGGTACACCTTCGACCGTGGCGCACACGAAATCCAGCCGCTGGTGCCCGCGCTCAAGTCCTGGTGGATGAAACTGCACGTGCCGGCCAACTTCATCGGCTACGGCGCGTTTTCCATCGCCGCCATGCTCGGCGTGGGTTACCTGCTTGCCGGGCGCGGCATCCTCGCCAGCCGCCTGCCTACGCTGGAAGTGATAGACGACATGATGTACAAGGCGGTCGCGATCGGCTTTGCCTTCTTCACCATTGCCACCATCCTCGGCGCGATGTGGGCCGCCGAAGCCTGGGGCGGCTACTGGTCGTGGGACCCGAAGGAAACCTGGGCGCTGATCGTGTGGTTGAACTACGCCGCCTGGCTGCACATCCGCCTGGTCAAGGGCCTGCGCGGCCCGATGCTGGCATGGTGGGCGGTGGTGGGGCTGTTCGTTACCATCTTCGCCTTCATCGGCGTCAACATGTTCCTGTCTGGACTGCATTCCTACGGCACGCTGTAAACGAAACGCCACCATCGCCTCGTTTGCGGGGCGATGGCACTTGCAGGCAGCGCAACCCATGCAAAAAAAATGGCTATATGCCTTTCCCCTGGCGCTCGCGGCGCTGGCAGCCGGCGTCTGGCTGGCGCAGACGCGCTATGCGCCGCAAGCGCCTGCCGCGCCCGCCCTCGCCGCCCTGTGGCGACTCGGTTTTCCGGATAGTCAGGGACGTGAGCAGCCGCTGTCGCAATGGCGCGGCCAGGTCGTGGTGCTGAACTTCTGGGCCAGTTGGTGCGCGCCGTGCCGCGAGGAAATGCCGGATTTTGTCGATCTACGCACCCAATTCCGGCCCAGCGGGGTGGAATTTGTCGGCATCGCCATCGACAACCCAGCCAATGTCGCGCAGTTTCTACAGCGCCAGCCGGTCAATTATCCGATCCTGATCGGCGAGGGGGCGGCACACAGCCTGGCCAGGCAACTCGGCAACCCGAGCGGGGCGCTGCCTTTTACGATCGTGCTCGATCGCGACGGCAACATCGTGCTGAGCCATCTGGGGCGGCTGCCGCGCGCCACGCTGGAAACCGCACTGCGCAAAATCGGCGCATAGTTGCGATTTAGCGTCAATATCTGGACAATTTACCCTCATTTACGGCAAACTCGCTGCCATGACGATTAAACGAACCAGCCGCACTGCAGCCAAACCGGCCTCCGGTCTGCGCCCGCATGTGCTGGTTTTGCATGGCCCCAACCTCAATTTGCTGGGCAGCCGCGAGCCCAGCCACTATGGCCTTGCCACGCTCGACGACATCAACCGCGCGCTGGTCAGCCGCGGCGACAGCGCCGGCGCACAGGTCGAAACCTTTCAGCACAACCATGAAGGCGACCTGATCGACCGCGTGCATCAGGCCGCGCGCGACCACGTCGACTTCATCATCATCAACCCGGCGGGCTACACCCACACCAGCATCGCCCTGCGCGACGCGCTGGCAGGCACCGCCATCCCTTTCGTCGAAGTCCATCTTTCCAACATCTACGCGCGCGAATCCTTCCGTCACCATTCGTATTTTTCCGATCTTGCCGTCGGCGTGGTGTCCGGCCTGGGCGCGCACGGTTACGAACTGGCGCTGGAATACGCGCTGCGCCACCTCCAAAACAGGACTCCCCATGGATCTCAGAAAACTGAAAAAGCTCATTGATCTGGTCGAAGCCTCCAGCATCGCCGAGCTTGAAATCACCGAAGGCGAAGAAAAGGTCCGCATTGCCAAAAGCATTGCCGGCACGCCGATGATGATGTCGCATGCCCCCCAGATGATGCACGCTGCCGCCCCGGCGGCGGCCGAGGTTGCGGCGGCCCCGGCTGAAGACGCCCTGCCCGAGGGCCACGTCGTGCGCTCGCCCATGGTCGGCACCTTCTACCGTGCCCCGGCTCCCGGCTCGAAAAACTTTGCCGAAGTGGGTCAGAGCGTGAATGCCGGCGATACGCTGTGCATCATCGAGGCGATGAAGCTCCTGAACGAAATCGAAACGGATCAGGGCGGCATCATCAAGGCCATCCTGGTCGAAAACGGCCAGCCGGTGGAATACGGTGAGCCGCTGTTTGTTATTGGCTAAAAGGGATCAGGGGGCGGGGGAAGGGTTCAGGATTCGGGGAAGGATGCGGCTTGCTGCGCCAAATGAAACAAGGCGCGCAGCCCTCCCCCTGAATCCCGGTCCCTGATCCGCCGCCTCAAAAACCATGTTCGAAAAAATTCTCATCGCCAACCGTGGCGAAATCGCCCTGCGCATCCAGCGTGCTTGCCGCGAAATGGGCATCAAGACGGTCGCCGTGTATTCCGAGGCCGATCGCGACGCCAAGTATGTGAAGCTGGCTGACGAATCGGTGTGCATCGGCCCGGCGCCGTCGGCGCAGAGCTATCTGCATGTGCCGTCGATCATCGCCGCGGCCGAAGTCACCGACGCCGAAGCGATCCATCCCGGCTACGGCTTCCTGTCGGAAAACGCCGACTTTGCCGAGCGGGTGGAGTCCTCGGGCTTCACCTTCATCGGCCCGCGCCCCGACAACATCCGCCTGATGGGCGACAAGGTGGCGGCCAAGCAGGCGATGATCGAAGCCAAGGTACCCTGCGTGCCCGGCTCCGAAGGCGCACTGCCGGACGATCCCGACGAGATCATCAAAACCGCCGCGCACGTCGGCTACCCCGTCATCATCAAGGCCGCAGGCGGCGGCGGCGGGCGCGGCATGCGCGTGGTGCACACCGAAGCCGCGCTGTTGAACGCGGTGACCATGACCAAGACCGAAGCCGGCGCTGCCTTCGGCAATCCCATGGTCTACATGGAAAAATTCCTGCAGACGCCGCGCCATATCGAGATCCAGATCCTCGCCGACGAACACGGCAATGCGGTGCACCTGGGCGAGCGCGACTGCTCGATGCAGCGCCGCCACCAGAAGGTGCTGGAAGAAGCGCCCGCCCCCGGCCTCGACCCCAAGCTGCGCGACAAGATCGGTGAACGCTGTGCCGAAGCCTGCCGCAAGATCGGCTATCGCGGCGCCGGCACCTTCGAATTCCTGTACGAAGACGGCGAGTTCTATTTCATCGAAATGAACACCCGGGTGCAGGTCGAACACCCGGTGACCGAACTCATCACCGGCATCGACATCGTGCAGACGCAAATCCGCGTCGCCGCCGGCGAAAAATTGCCGTGGCAGCAAAAGGACATCCGCTTCAAGGGACACGCCATCGAGTGCCGCATCAATGCCGAGCACCCGACCACCTTCGTCCCCAGCCCGGGCAAGCTGACCAACTACCATGCGCCCGGCGGACCCGGCATCCGCGTCGACTCGCACGTCTACCACGGCTATTACGTGTCGCCACATTACGATTCAATGATCGGCAAGGTGATTGCCTATGGCGATACGCGCGACCAGGCCATCGCCCGCATGCGCGGCGCGCTGATGGAAATGGTGATCGAAGGCATCCAGAGCAACATCCCGTTGCATCAGGACCTATTGCATGACGCCGCCTTTATTGCCGGCGGCACCAACATTCATTATCTGGAACACAAGCTGGCGGGAGAAAAGGGGTAGTCCAGCCCGTTGAGTTCGGGGATGTGCACCCTGTCCCCGATCGACCTTCAACCCACACCACACCATGCCCTGGCAATCCGTCCGCATCCTCGTCGATTCCAAACAAGCCGAGCCGCTGTCGGACGCGCTGATGGAAGTGGGCGCGCTGTCGGTATCGCTGGAAGACGCCGATGCCGGCACGGTGGATGAAACGC
>DATMWS010000046.1:0-8699 GCA_035562135.1 Thiobacillus sp.
GGCTTGCGGCAGCCGCAATCCATTTCGGCTGAATGCGGACAATAAAACACCGCCTCGATGCGCCCGCCCGCCTGCGCCACCGCCTTGTGCATCTTGGCGTGGATGGCATTGAGCGTCGCCATCTCGAACAGCCCGCGCGCCAGCCCCGACTGGTTGGTTGCCACCACCACGCGCCAGCCCTCGCGCGTCAGCCGCGCGATCGCTTCCAGGCTGCCGGGAATCGGCTTCCATTCATCCGGTGACTTGATGAACTGGCTGGAGTCGAAATTGATGACGCCGTCGCGGTCGAGAATGATGAGCTTCATAATTGAAATATTACGCCGCCAGACGCGACAAGTCCGCTACCCGGTTCATGGTCTGGTGCAACTGGTTCAGCAGCGCCAGCCGGTTGGCCCTCAGGGCGGGATCGTCGGTGTTCACCATCACATGGTCGAAGAAGGCATCGACCGGGGCTTTCAGGGCGGCCAGCACCTGCAGCGACGCGGTGTAATCACCCGCGGCAAAGGCTGCGTCGGCACGCGGCGCAATCTCGCCAAGCGCGGCAAACAGCGCCGTTTCCGCCGCCTCGACCAGTCGGCTTTGATCGACCGCGCCGCCCACCTCGCCCTCGGCTTTTTTCAGGATGTTGCCGACGCGTTTGTTCGCAGCGGCGAGTGCGGCGGCTTCCGGCAATGCCGCGAAGGCACGTACCGCCTCCAGTTGCTTCGGCACCAGATAGATCTGCAGCGGGTTCAGGCTCAACACCGCATCGACCTCGTTCGCGGAATAGCCCTGTTCGCGCATCGCACCACTGAGTCGCTCGAACACGAACATGTTCACATCGGTGTGTGCCTGTCCCAGCAAGCCCTGCGGAAAACCGGCAAACGCGGTGCTGACCAGGTCATGAAGATTGAGCGGTAGTTCCTTCTCGATCAGCATGCGGATCACGCCCAGCGCATGGCGGCGCAGCGCAAAGGGATCCTTGTCGCCGGTGGGTTTTTCACCAATCCCAAACATGCCCACCAGCGTTTCCAGCTTGTCGGCCAGCGCCACGCACACCCCCACATCGCTGCGCGGCAACTCGTCGCCGGCAAAGCGCGGCTTGTAGTGGTCCTCGATGGCAAAGGCGACGTCGTCGGACAGGCCATCGTGCTGCGCGTAATAGCGCCCCATGATGCCCTGCAGTTCGGGGAACTCGCCGACCATGTCGGTGAGCAGGTCGGCCTTGGCCAAGAGCGCAGCCTGATCCGCCTTCAGCGCCAGCGCCTCGCCGCCAATCTGCTCGCCGATGGCGCGGGCAATCGCCTGCACCCGCGTCACGCGTTCGCCCTGGGTGCCGAGCTTGTTGTGGTACACCACCTTGGCCAGCCCCAGCACGCGCGAGTCCAGCGCCTTCTTGCGGTCCTGGTCGAAGAAGAACTTGGCGTCAGCGAGGCGCGGGCGCACCACGCGCTCGTTGCCTTGAACCACGGCGGACGCATCGGCGGGCGAGATGTTGGAAACGATCAGGAACTGGTTGGTCAGCCTGCCCGCCGAATCCAGCAGCGGGAAATATTTCTGGTTCGCCTTCATGGTCAGGATCAGACATTCCTGCGGCACTTCGAGGAAGGCTTCCTCGAACTTGCCGGCCAACACATTGGGGCGCTCGACCAGCGCGGTGACTTCGTCCAGCAGGGCGTCGTCCTCGATCGGCGTCAAGCCCGATGGTGCAGCCGCCTGCAGCTGGCGGATGATCTCGGCGCGGCGTTCGGCAAAGCTGGCAATCACGGCGCCGTCGTCTTTCAACTGACTGGCATACGTGTCGGCGGATGCAATCGACAGAGGACAGACACGCGCCTCGAAGCGATGGCCTTGCGTGTTGCGCCCGGCCGTTAAACCCAGCACGGACACCGGCACGATGTCGGCGCCATGCAGTGCGACCAGTCCGTGCACCGGGCGCACGAAGTGGACGCTGCTCCATCCGTCCGCCAGTTGATACTGCATCACCTTCGGGATAGGCAGCTTCGCCATCGCCGCTTCGAGCGCTCGCTGCAGGCCATCGGCGAGCGTCGTGCCCGGCGCGATGCTGTCGTGGAACAGCGCTTCGTTCTTGCCGTCCGCCGCGCGGCGCAGCTGGCTGACGGCGGACGCATCCGCGCCGAGTCCGGCCAGGCGCTTCAGCAGCGCGGGCGTAGCCTTGCCGTCCGCATCCAGCCCCACGGCCACCGGCATCAACTTGGTCGACACCGGCTTGTCGGCAGCGCGCGCCAGCACACCTTCGACATGCACACCGAGGCGGCGCGGCGAAGCGAAGTGGGTAACGCCAGCTTTCGCGTCAGCCAGCCCCTGCGCAACCAGACTCTCGGCCAGCGCTGCGGCGAAGGCCTCACCCAGCTTCTTCAGCGCCTTGGGCGGCAGTTCCTCGACGAACAATTCAACCAGTAAATTCTGAGCGCTCATGCTGCCGCCTTCTTTTCTGTCTGTTTTTCGATTTGCGTCAACACCTCATCCGCCCAGTCCTTGGGCGCCATCGGAAAGCCGAGCCGCGCCCGGCTGTCGAGGTAGCTCTTCGCCACCGCCCGCGCCAGGTTGCGGATGCGCCCGATGTAGGCAGCGCGCTCGGTCACCGAAATCGCACCGCGCGCGTCGAGCAGGTTGAAGGTGTGCGCGGCTTTCAGCACCTGTTCGTACGCCGGCAGCGCGAGTTGCACCGCCATCAGTTCCTGCGCCTTTTTCTCGTGCGCAGCAAAGGCAATCAGTAGGAAATCGACGTCGCTGTGCTCGAAGTTGTAGGCGCTCTGCTCGACCTCGTTCTGGTGGTAGACGTCGCGATAGCTCAGCCCTTCGGTCCAGGTCAGGTCGTACACGCTTTCGACGCCCTGCAGGTACATGGCCAGGCGCTCCAGGCCATAGGTGATTTCGCCGGTAATCGGCTTGCAGTCGATGCCGCCGACCTGCTGGAAGTAGGTGAACTGCGTCACTTCCATGCCGTTGAGCCACACCTCCCAGCCCAGCCCCCAGGCGCCGAGGGTGGGGTTTTCCCAGTCGTCCTCGACGAAGCGCACGTCGCTCTTCTTCAGATCGAAGCCCAGCGCCTCGAGCGAGCCGAGATACAGCTCCAGAATGTCGGCCGGCGCCGGCTTCAGCACCACCTGAAACTGGTAGTAATGCTGCAGCCGGTTGGGGTTGTTGCCGTAACGGCCGTCCTTGGGCCGGCGGCTCGGTTGCACGTAGGCCGCCTTCCACGGCTCGGGGCCGAGCGCGCGCAGAAAGGTCGCGGTATGCGAGGTGCCGGCGCCGACTTCCATGTCGTAGGGCTGCAGCAGCGCGCAGCCGCGCTCGCCCCAGTAGCGTTGCAGGGTGAGGATGGTGTCCTGGAAGGTGGGTTTCACGGCGGATCAGCGGCAATCGGGGAAAGCCGCATTTTACCGTGGTTGGCGGGGGTTTCGGGGTTGGCGTTAGCCGGGAATTCCGCTGGGCTGCTGACCGTTGACCGGAGGTAGCCCGGCCAACGGTCGGTCGTGCAGCGAATATTTTGAGTATGCCCTAAGCGCTCGCCCCCTCCAGCGCCTCGATCTCCCCCGACAACGCCAACCATTCCCCCTCTTCAATCGCCAACTCGTCAATGACGTGCTGGAGTCGCTTACCGGTTTCGGTTATTTCCTCGACGGAAAGTGTTCCGCCCAGGCGTGCTTCGAACGCAGCCTTTTCCGCCTGAAGCGCAGCCATACTTTTGTCGAGCTTCTCCTGTTTCTGCTTGAGCGACTTGATCTTGCCCGATGAAACCGGCTTTTTCTCCGCCACTGGCGCTGGTTCCACTTTCACCGCCGGTGCGTCAGCCGTCTTGCCGGCCTGCTTCAGCTCTTCACGCAGGCGCTTGCCCTCATCCAGCAGATAGCGCTGGTAGTCGTCGAGGTCGCCGTCGAACGGCTCGACCCCGCCGCGCGTGACCAGCCAGAACTCGTCGCACACCGCGCGCAGCAGGGCGCGGTCGTGGCTGACCAGCATCACGGTGCCTTCGAATTCGTTCAAGGCCATCGCCAGTGCTTCGCGCGTGGCCAGATCGAGGTGGTTGGTCGGTTCGTCCAGCAGCAGAAGGTTGGGGCGCTGCCACACGATCATGCACAGCACCAACCGCGCCTTTTCGCCGCCGCTCATGGTGCCGACCGCCTGCTTGACCATGTCGCCGTTGAAGTTGAAGGTGCCGAGAAAGGTGCGCAGGTCCTGCTCGCGGCTGCTGAACTGGCCAGCACCGCCGTTGGCGATGGTGTCGCGGGCCAGGCGAATCATGTGTTCCAGCGGGGTGTCGGTGGGGCGCAGCACGTCGAGCTCCTGCTGCGCGAAGTAGCCGATGTTGAGGCCACGTCCCTCGACCACTTCGCCTGCGACCACCGGCAGGGTGCGCGCAACCGTCTTCACCAGCGTCGATTTGCCCTGGCCGTTGGCGCCGAGGATGCCGATGCGTTGTCCGGCAAAGACCGATTTGCTGACGTGCTGCACGATCACCGTCGACGGGGTGCCGGGCGGCGCGTCCGCAGGTGGCGGGTAGCCAAAGCTGGCGTCGTCGATCGACAGCATGGGGTTGGGCAGGTTGAGCGGTTCCTTGAATTCAAAGGTGAATTCCGCATTCGCCAGCATCGGCGCCAGTCTTTCCATGCGGTCCAGCGCCTTGACCCGGCTTTGCGCCTGTTTGGCCTTGCTGGCCTTGGCCTTGAAGCGGTTGATGAACTCCTGCAGGTGAGCGATCTTGTCCTGCTGTTTGGCGAACGCCGCCTGCTGCAGCGCCATCTGCTCGGCGCGCATGTCCTCGAAGGTGCTGTAGTTGCCGCCATAGCGGGTGAGCTGGCCGTTTTCGATGTGCAGCGTGACATTGGTCACGGCATCGAGAAACTCGCGGTCGTGGCTGATCACCAGCATGGTGCCGGGATATTTCTTGAGCCAGGCCTCCAGCCACACCAGCGCGTCGAGATCGAGGTGATTGGTGGGTTCGTCGAGCAGCAGGAGTTCGGACGGGCACATCAGCGCGCGGGCCAGTTGCAGTCGCATGCGCCAGCCGCCGGAGAAGCTGTTGACCGGCTGATTCAGCTCGCGCACCTGAAACCCCAACCCGAGGATCAGCGCTTGCGCGCGCGACTGCGCGTCGTGTGCGCCGGCATCGTGCAGCGCCATGTAGGCATGGGCCATGCGCTCGCCGTCGTCGCTGGCCTCGGCGGCGGCCACCTCGGCCTGCGCCGCAGCCAGCTGGGTATCGCCGGCAATGACGAAATCGGTCGCAGATTCGACCGTTTCCGGCATGTCCTGCGCCACCTGGGCCATGCGCCACTGCGACGGGATGGAAAAGTCGCCCTTGTCTTCGTGCAGGGTGCCGTTCAGGAGCGCAAACAGGCTGGACTTGCCCGCGCCGTTGCGCCCGACCAGACCGACCCGTTCACCGGGATTGATTGATACCGACGCGTTGTCGAGCAGAACCTTGGCGCCACGCCGCAGGCTGAGATTTTTGAGGATGATCATGCAGAAGTTGCGGCGCGCAGGACACGCCCCGCCCAAATCGAAAGCCGGATTCTACCTTGTTGCCCCCACCCTCCTGTCGGGTATGTCGATTGTTTGCTGCTTCGACACGGGATGACGGTTTTCCGTCAGCCCGCGCAACCGCGCTAACCGGCCCTTTCAAGCCTCACCATGCAAGCCGATGTTTTGTTGGTTTATTTTTGCGTAACACCGCGCTCGCCCGGCTGGCACAGGTGTTGCTGGTATTCAGGCAACCACCCTTATCTAAGGAGCGCATCATGAAACTGCAATTCGGCCAAAACCAACTGGTTCTCGAACTCAGCGCCTCGCCTTTCGCCTGGTTTCACGGCCAGACCGAGCGCATGAGCCTCACCAGCCTGTCGCTGCTGTTCGTGCAGTTTTCCCTGTTTGCCCGCCAGCCGGCTGCCTGATGCAACTGGGTAGAGCCACGCGCGTGAGCATTAATCTAACTGGCTCGCCACTGGGATTTTTCAGCGGCAGCACCTGCCGCATGTCGATGTTCAGTCTGACACTGCTGTTCATCGAATTTCGGGTGCTGCGTCGGAGCGTCCCTCACTGCGCCTGACCCGGATTGCCTAGCGGGGCATTTCCAGCATGGCCTCCAGGCCGCCCGCCGCACGGTTCTTGAGCCGCACCTTCCAGCCGTTTGATTCCGCCAGCTGGCGCACGATCGCCAGCCCCAGCCCGGTTCCGCCCGTGGCCTGCGATCGCGAGGCCTCCAACCGATAAAACGGCCTGAACACCCTTTCCAACTGATCGTCGGGGATACCCTTGCCAGCATCGCGCACGATCACCCGCGCCTGTTTGTCCGCACATTCCAACACCAGCTCGATGGGCGTGCCGCCGCCATAGCGCTGCGCATTCTGGATCAGGTTCGACACAATTCGCCGCACCGCCAGTCGCCCCGCCTCGACCTCGCACGGTGCCGCGCCTGGCCACGTCAGGCCCATATCGGCCGCCACCTCCTCCAGCAAGCCCGCAAGGTCGAAGCGCACCTTCGTTTCGGCCTGCGTGGTGCGCGCCAGTTCCAGATAGCCGGTAATCAGCTTGTTCATGTCGGCCAGGTCCGCCACCGCGCGGTCGATGCGTGCCGCGCTGGGGGCGTCGCGCAGCATTTCCAGATTGAGTTGCAGGCGCGTCATCGGCGTGCGCAAATCGTGCGAGATCCCGGCCAGCAAGGTGGTGCGGTTATCCAGCAGTTCGCGCACCTCGGCCGCCATTCTGTTGAAACGGCGTGCCAGTTCGGCGAGCTCGGCGGGGCCGGTTTCCGGCAAGGGCTCGGGCAGTTCGCCCGCGCCCACCTGGCTGGCCGCCGCCGCCGCGCGCGCCAGCGGCACGGTGATGCGGCGCACCAGAAACAGGGCGGTCAGCAGGCTGAGAAACGCGCCCACCGCGACCACCGCGATCGCCGCCAGCGGCAGCTTGACGGCATAGCGGTCGGGAAAGAAGCCGACGCGCAGGTCGTGCCCGCCCAGCGGGATATCCAGCCACGCCGCGGCCGTGCCCGGCACCCCGCGCAGTTCGACCGTATCGCCCACCCGGCGGCTCAGCGCGGCTTCGATCTGGGTGCGAAAAGCGAATTGGGGCGCGTCCACCGTTGCACCGACGTTAATCGTGGTCAGGCGCAGGCCGTGACGGCGTGCCAGTTCGCGCTCAAATGCCGCGCGCGTCTCGGGCGGCAGTTCCACCCAGGTTTGCGCCGACAGCACGATCAATCCGGCCAGATCGTCTGCCGAGCGTTCCGCCACCGGGACGATCAGGGTGCGGGTCACCACCCAGAACGCCGCCGCCTGAAACACGATGAAGGCCAGCGCCAGGGTCAGCGCGGTGCGGGCGAACAACGAGCGGGTGATGCGTTTCACCCCTTGCCCTGCGGCACAAACAGATAGCCCTGCCCGCGCTGGGTGCGGATGTAGGCCGGATTGGCGGGGTCGTTCTCGATTTTCTTGCGCAAACGATTCACCCGCACGTCGATGCTGCGGTCGAACG
This sequence comes from Thiobacillus sp., assembly GCA_035562135.1. GTDB lineage: Bacteria > Pseudomonadota > Gammaproteobacteria > Burkholderiales > Thiobacillaceae > Thiobacillus. The sequence continues at coordinate 7,477 of DATMWS010000046.1, forward strand.
GATCGCGCTCGAATCCGCGCAACTGGTCCATCAGCCAGTCGCGCGACAGCGCGCGGTTGGCATGGGTAACGAAGATTTCCAGCAATTCATATTCGCCGCTGGTCAGCGTGATTTCGGCGCCGTCGCGGCTGAGGGTGCGGGCGTCGAGGTTGACGCTGAACGGGCCAAAATGGACGATCCGGGCGGTTTCGGCCGACGCCGGCGCAGCGGCACCCCGCTGCCGCCGCAACACCGCGCGAATGCGCGCCAACAGTTCGCGCGGATTGAAGGGTTTGGGCAGGTAATCGTCGGCGCCGACTTCGAGGCCGATGATGCGGTCGATGTCCTCGCCCTTGGCCGACAGCATGATGATGGGCGGGAAGCCGGGCTGCGCGCGCAGCCGTCGCGCCACCGACAGGCCGTCCTCGCCCGGCATCATCCAGTCGAGCACCAGCAGGTCGGGCAGCCGGGCGGCGAGCAGGCGATCCAGCGAGGCCGCATCCTCCGCGGTCTCGACCGCGTAGCCCTGGCTGGTGAGGTACTCGGCCACCAGTTCGCAGATGCCGGGGTCGTCGTCGGTCACATAAATGGTGTCTTTTTGCATGCGGCAACTATAGCAGCGCGGGTGGGGGGCTATTCCCATCCCGGTTACACACTGTTACAAAATCGCCCTGGCGTGAAACAGGGCGCTTACTTTCCTCAACCAAACTGCGAAGCGTGGAAGCAAACCATTGCACCCACAGAAATGGAGACAACGATGAACGCACGGCACACTTTGATTTTCGGACTGGCAGCGCTGGGACTGGCCCTGGCCGCCCCGGTTCAGGCCGCACCGGATTTGATGGATGGCGCGTTCATCGTGGCCAAGCGCGACCGCGGCGATGAAGTCCGCCCGGATCCGCGCGAGGCCCGCAAGGACGCGCGCCGCGCCGCCAAGCGCGAAGCCGAGCGCGAGGAACCGCAAGGTTACGGCTACGGTTACGAGCGTCGCCAGCAGCAACGATCTGAAGATGACAGCCGCCCCCGCGGCCGTCGTTGAACCCGACTGAATTGAAGCAAAAATGAGGAGAGTCACGATGAACGCACGCACCCTGAAGGGCACAAGCAGCCTGAACATCACACTGATTGCCGCACTCCTTGCCGCCAGCGGCGCAGCGCAGGCCGGCCAAGGCCACGGCGACGGCTTCACCACCCGCGCCAAGGTGCTGGCCAGCACCCCGGTCTACGAAACGATCAACGAGCCG
>DATMWS010000047.1:0-4850 GCA_035562135.1 Thiobacillus sp.
GCGTCGCCGCCGTTGTTGCCGGGGCCGGCCAGGACCAGCACGGCCTCGCCCGATTCGCTGGCCAGCGCGCCCGCCAGTTCGGCTGCGGCAGCGCCCGCCCTGTCCATCAGCGAGGTGGCGGGGCGGGCGGCGGCCCATTTCCGCTCGATCGCCCGGATGTCGGCGGCCGTGAACAGCGGCGGGGAGGTGAGGGCGCGGAGTGCGATCGGCATGGGGGCGTATGGATCGGGGCGATTCGGGCGTTCAGGGTCTGCCATGCAAGGGGGCGCTCTGGGCGGCGCGGTATGCGACGCTGACATCTTAATCCCAAGGCTGATGCCGTGCGCTTGACCGTGCTTGAAGCGGTGGGCGCTGGTTGGAAATTTCAGCGTCATCAGGTATTCAGCGCCCCCATTCTTCTGCCGTTAAGGTAGGGCTGAATTTAGGGTAATCCAAATAGGAGGGTGATATGCATAGACGTAGCTTTCTGGCGGGACTGACCATTCTTCCCGCACTGCCGCTGGTGGCCCATGCCGCCCAGCGCGATTTGAGCATCGGGATTTATCCCGGAACCGGCAAGGCCGATATCGTGATGGGCGATTTTCGCGCCTACGCGATGCCTTTTGCGCAGGCGCTGGCGGCATCCCTGGGCGGCAAGCCCAAGCTCACGCTCTTTCGCAGCATCCGGAGCGTCATGGGCTCCCTCAAAGGCGGGCGCCTGGATATCTACTTCGTGCCCCCTTCGGTGGCGGTTGCCGTGCTCGATCACGATTATTCACCCATTGCGCGCGTGCGCGACCAGGCGACTGGGGTGCTGGTCCGCCGCAAGGGCGCGACCCTGACTACCGTGGCCCTGACCGAGAAGGAGTCCTGGCTGGACGTGATGGCGCGCTACACGCTCAAGCGCAACAAGATCGACTCGGTGAAGATTGACAATTTCAAGACGCAGGAGGATGTGGCCCTGGCCATGCAGCGCGATTATGCCCAGGCCGGCAGCCTGCGCAGCAAGCTGGCAGATGAGCTGGTGGCAAAAGGCGAGTATGAAATCTGGCATCCCCTGCCGACCACGCCGGATTTCACGCTGATGGCGAGCAACCGCCTGAGCGCAGCCGAGCAGAACAGGCTGGGGGCGGCGGCCGTCGCGCTCAGCCCTGACGCCATCCAATCCCTGCAAAAAACCATCCACAGCAAGGTCACGGGCTTTGTGATCGACAAGGAGGCGGATTACAAGATGATCAAGCTGGCGATCAACGAAGCCGGGTACTGAACCCTTGCCTGTTGACCGGGCAGCGGCTTGCGGGACAGTTCAGGTGACCTAGACTGAAAGACATCTGATGGTTTGAGGAATGTCGTATGGATAAGCAGCATCGCTCCCCGGCAGGCGCCCGGGTTGCACAGTGCTCCGACGAAGACAGCTGCACCGTGGTCAGCTGTGAGGTCTGTCTGAAGGAAGTACCGGCCGATGCGGTCAAAGTGACGGATGCACAGGACTATGTCCATCATTTCTGCGGTCTTGACTGCCTCGAAGCCTGGCAAAAGCAGGCCGGCATTCAGCAACAAGCCGGTCCGGAGAGGCGTCCCGATCGGCTAAAATAGCGCCTTTGCCCGCTTGCAAAGACGCACATGTCTGCCATCGTCTCCCTTCCCGGCGCCGCCGCGCTGTCCCCGTTCCGTCTCGACAAAATCCGCCGCGAGGCTGCGCAGCAGGGCCTGAACCTGGGCACACTGGCGGCACGCCACTGGCATTTTCTGGAAGTGGATGACGCGCTCGACGCCGCGCAAATGCGGCTGGTCGAGCAGGCGCTCGATTACGGCACGCCGACCGATACGCCGACCGCAGACGATCCACTGATCCTGGTTACGCCGCGTCCCGGCACGATTTCGCCGTGGTCGTCGAAGGCCACCGACATCCTGAAAAACTGCGGCCTCGCCGGCTTCAAGCGGATCGAGCGCGGCGTGGCCTTTCATGTGCTGGATCCAGCCGGTCAAGCGCTGTCGGCCGAGGCGAAGTCGCGCTTGCTGCCGCTGCTGCACGACCGCATGACCGAAGCGGCGATGACGCTGGCCGACGTGGCTCAGCTGTTCCGCCACGTGCCGCCGCGCGAACTGGCCCGCGTCGACGTGCTGGGCGGCGGCCGCCCGGCGCTGCAAGCCGCCAACCGCGAGCTCGGCCTGGCGCTGTCGGATGACGAGCTCGATTACCTGGTCGATAACTTCATTCGCATCGGGCGCAATCCCACCGATGTCGAACTGATGATGTTCGCGCAGGCCAATTCCGAGCATTGCCGCCACAAGATTTTCAACGCCGCGTGGGTGATCGACGGCGCGGCGCAGGCGAAAACGCTGTTCGGCATGATCCGCGACACCCATGCTGCCCACCCCGAAGGCACGGTGGTGGCGTATTCCGACAATTCGTCGGTCATCGAAGGCGCGACCATCGATCGCTTCTACCCGCGCGCCGACGGCAGCTATGCCTACAGCAGCGAGCTGACCCACGTGCTGATGAAAGTGGAAACGCACAACCACCCGACGGCGATTTCGCCTTTCGCGGGCGCGGCCACCGGCAGCGGCGGCGAAATCCGCGACGAAGGTGCGACCGGAACCGGGTCGAAACCCAAGGCCGGGCTGTGCGGGTTTTCGGTGTCCAACCTCAACATTCCCGGCTTTGAACAACCCTGGGAAACCGGCGCCTACGGCAAGCCCGAGCGCATCGTCACCCCGCTCGCGATCATGCTCGAAGGCCCGATCGGCGCGGCGGCATTCAACAACGAATTCGGCCGCCCCAACCTGGCGGGCTATTTCCGCACCTTCGAAGAAACCGTCGCCGGCCAGCGGCGCGGCTACCACAAGCCGATCATGCTGGCGGGCGGCGTCGGCAGCATCCGCGCCGACCATGTGGACAAGAAGTTGCTGCCCGTCGGCACGCTGCTGATCCAGCTGGGCGGTCCCGGCATGCTGATCGGGCTGGGCGGCGGCGCGGCGTCCTCGATGGACACCGGCGCCAATGCCGCCGATCTCGACTTCGACTCGGTGCAGCGCGGCAACCCCGAAATGGAACGGCGCGCCCAGGAAGTCATCGACCGCTGCTGGCAGTTGGGTGAGGCCAATCCCATTCTTTCCATCCACGACGTCGGCGCCGGCGGCCTGTCGAACGCGCTGCCCGAACTGGTGCACGGCGGCGGCCGCGGCGGCCGCTTCGAACTGCGTGCCGCGCCGTCGGAGGAGTCCGGCATGTCGCCGCGCGAAATCTGGTGCAACGAGGCGCAGGAACGTTATGTGCTGGCGATCCCGCCGGCTCGCCTCGAGGAATTCCGCGCGATCTGCGAGCGCGAACGTTGCCCGTTTGCAGTGCTGGGTGAAGCGACCGCGGACAACCACCTGCGGGTGACCGACCGCCACTTCGAGGACGCACCGGTGGACGTAAGCCTGGATGTGATCCTCGGCAAGCCACCGCGCATGACGCGCGATGTCGCGCATCAGGCGGCCACCCCCGCCCCGCTCGCGCTTGACGGCATCGACCTCAAGGACGCCGCCTATCGTGTGCTGGCGATGCCGGGCGTGGCGTCGAAGATGTTCCTGATTTCCATCGGTGACCGCACGGTCGGCGGCCTCACCGCGCGCGACCAGTGCGTCGGGCCGTGGCAGGTGCCGGTGGCCGATTGCGCCATCACGCTGGCGGGCTATCAGACCACGCAGGGCGAGGTGTTTTCCATCGGCGAGAAGGCGCCGCTGGCGCTGATCGATGCGCCGGCGTCGGGGCGCATGGCAATCGTCGAGGCGATCACCAACCTCGCCGCCGCGCGCGTGGACGGCCTCACCGAGGTCAAGCTGTCGGCCAACTGGATGGCGCCCGCCGGCCACCCGGGCGAGGATGCGGCGCTGTTCGATACCGTGGCGGCAGTTTCGGATTATTGCCAGTCGCTGGGCGTCTCCATCCCGGTCGGCAAGGATTCGATGAGCATGAAGACCGTGTGGGAAGCCGACGGCGAGAAGAAGGCGGTGACCTCGCCGATCTCGCTGGTGATCTCGGCGTTTGCCAACACCCCCGATGCGAGCGCGCACCTGACACCGCAGCTGCGCACCGACGTGGGTGAGTCCGATCTCGTCCTGATCGATCTGGGGCTTGGCAAGAATCGCCTCGGCGCTTCGAGCTTTGCGCAGGCCATCAAGCAGGTCGGCGACCGCTGCCCGGATGCGCCGAAGGCTGCAGCGCTCACCGCGTTCTTCGACACCGTGCAGGCGCTCAACGCGGCCGGAAAATTGCTGGCCTACCATGACCGTTCCGACGGCGGCCTGTTTGCTGCGCTCGCCGAAATGGCATTTGCCGGTCACTGCGGGCTGGATCTTGACGTGGACGAACTGTGCCTCGACCAGATCCGTCATGAGGTCGAGGATGAAGGCTTGCCGGAACCGGAAACGCTGGATGAAGCCGGCTATTCCGCGCGCATTTTCAATGTGCTGTTCAACGAGGAAGCCGGCGCCGTGCTGCAGACCCGCCGCGCCGATACGCAGGCGGTGATGCAGGCCTTCATTGACGCGGGCCTGCGCGGCGAGTTTTACGTCATCGGCCAGGTCAACGCGCTGGATCGCGTGCGGGTGCTGCGCGAAGACAGGCCGATTCTGGACGAGGCGCGCACCGACCTGCAAAGCGCATGGGCGCGTACCAGTTACGAAATGGCGAAGCGGCGTGACAACCCGGCGTGCGCCGAACAGGAGTTTGCCCGCCACGCCGATGTCGCCGATCCCGGCCTGCGCTATGCGCCGAGCTTCGACATCAGCGCCGACATCGCCGCGCCCTTCATCGCCAGCGGCAGGCGCCCGCGCGTCGCGGTGCTGCGCGAGCAGGGCGTCAACGGCCAGGTCGAGATGGC
>DATMWS010000048.1:0-8930 GCA_035562135.1 Thiobacillus sp.
GCCGCTCGACGTCACCGCGCACAAGCCCTTCATTCTCATGCTGGCCGGTGTCAATGGCGCGGGCAAGACCACCACCATCGGCAAGCTCGCCAAGCTGTATCAGGCGCAGGGCCTGTCGGTGCTGCTGGCGGCCGGCGACACTTTCCGCGCGGCCGCGCGCGAGCAGTTGCAGGTCTGGGGCGAGCGCAACAATGTGACCGTGGTGAGCCAGGAAAAAGGCGATTCTGCCGCGGTGATTTTCGACGCCATTCAGGCCGCGCGGGCGCGTGGCATCGACGTGGTGCTGGCCGATACCGCCGGCCGTCTGCCGACCCAGCTGCATCTGATGGAAGAAATCAGGAAGGTCAAGCGCGTGATCGAGAAAACCGCCCCCGGCGCGCCGCACGAAGTGCTGCTGGTGCTCGACGCCAACACCGGGCAGAACGCCGTCACCCAAGTCAAGGCCTTCGACGACGCGCTCGGGGTGACCGGCCTCGTGCTGACCAAGCTCGACGGCACCGCCAAGGGTGGCGCGATTGCCGCCATCGCCCAGGCCCGGTCAAGCCCGGCGCGGCCGATCCCGGTGCGCTACATCGGCGTGGGCGAAAGCGTGGACGACCTGCGGCCGTTCGATGCACGCGAGTTCGTCGAGGCGGTGTTCAGCGCATGATCAGCTTCAGCCAGGTCACCAAACGCTATCCCGGCGGGCACGAGGCCCTGTCCGGAATCAACCTCGCCATCGAAAAAGGCGAACTGGTTTTCCTGACCGGCCATTCGGGCGCCGGCAAGAGCACCCTGCTGAAACTCATCGCCGCCATCGAGCGCCCCACCAGCGGGGTGGTGTCGGTCAGCGGCCAGAACGTCGGACGCCTGCCGCAGCGTGCCATCCCCTATTTGCGCCGCAACATCGGCCTGATCTTCCAGGACCACAAGCTGCTGTTCGACCGCAATGTGATCGAAAACGTGGTGCTGCCGCTCGACATTGCCGGGCTCGACCGCCGTGAATCGCTGAAGCGCGCGCGCGCGGTGATCGACAAGGTCGGCCTGCTCAAGCGCGAGAAGGCCAATCCGATCAGCCTCTCCGGCGGCGAACAGCAGCGCCTGTGCATCGCCCGCGCGCTGGTGAGCCGCCCCGCCCTGCTGCTGGCCGACGAGCCCACCGGCAACCTTGATGCCGGCTACGCCGCCGACATCATGGCGATGTTCCGCGACTTCCATCAGGTCGGCACCACCCTGGTGATCACCACCCACGACGACCGCGCCATCACTGCACTGGGCGGCCGCACGCTCAGGCTGGCTCACGGCAAGGTCCAGGCGGTGGCGGCATGATCGGCTGGCTGCGCCATCAGAAGCATGCGCTCACGGCCGCGCTGCAGCGCCTGCGTGCCCAACCGGTCGCCACCCTGCTCACCGCGCTGGCCATGGGGGTGGCGATCAGCCTGCCCAGCGGGCTGTATCTGGGACTCGGCCACCTCGGCCGGCTGGCGGGCGAACTGCCGGCGCAGCCGGAAATCAGCCTGTATCTCGACGCCGGAGTGTCGGCTGCGCAAAAGCAGGCCATCGCTGCGCGGCTCAAGCAGCCCGACATCGCGCTGGCCCGCTACGTGCCCAAAGACGTAGCGCTGGCGACGCTCAGCGCATCACAGGATCTGGCCGACATCACCGCCGGCCTGACCCAGAACCCGCTGCCGGATGCCTGGGTGGTGCGGCCGCAAGCCAGCTCGCGCGAGGCACTGGCACGGGTCGCGGACGATCTAGGCAACCTGCCGGGCGTGGCGGAAACCCATCTCGACAGCCAGTGGGCAGACCGCCTGCAGGCCGCGCTCGCCTTCGGGCGCACCGGCGTGTGGCTGCTGGCCGGGCTGTTTGCCATCGCGCTGATCGCCATCTCGGGCAACGCCATCCGTGCCCAGGTGTTGGTCCGTCGCGACGAAATCCACGTCAGCCGGCTGATCGGGGCCACCGACCGCTACATCCGCCGCCCCTTTCTCTATGTGGGGACACTGCAGGGTCTGCTGGGCGGGCTGGCGGCGGGCGGCGTGCTGGCCGTTGCGGGCGGGATATTGCGCGCACCGGTCGAACGCCTGGCCGGCTTGTACGGGTCGGCGTTTCACCTGCTGCCGCCGACCGGGATCGAGGTCGCCGCCGTGCTCGGCCTGACCACCCTGTTTGGCTGGCTCGGCGCCTGGCTCTCGGTCACGCGGGCGCTGCAGCAGGTCGAAGCGGCGCGCTGATCCCGCTGTTTGCGGAACCCTTTATTGCCTTAGCACTCTTATGTCGCGAGTGCTAAAATGTTTTTAAAGGGGGTTTTTACACGCATGAATCAAACGATATCTTTACCCGTCCCTGCGGCTTACAGCTTGGATAGCTATATCCAGACCGTCAACCGCTATCCCATGCTCAGTCTGGAAGAAGAGCAGCGGTTTGCGCGCGCCTGGCACGACAAGCAGGATGTCGAGGCTGCCCGTCAACTGGTGGTATCGCATCTGCGCGTGGTGGTCAGCGTGGCACGCCATTATCTGGGCTATGGCCTGCCCCAGGCCGACCTCATCCAGGAAGGCAATGTCGGCCTGATGAAAGCCGTCAAGCGTTTCGACCCGGACCGCGGCGTGCGCCTGGTGTCGTTTGCGCTGCACTGGATCCGCGCTGAAATCCACGAATACGTGCTGAAGAACTGGCGCTTGGTCAAGGTCGCCACCACCAAGGCGCAGCGCAAGCTGTTCTTCAACCTGCGCAGCCTGAAGCAGTCGCTCAACGCCCTGACGTTCGAGCAGGCCGACGCCATGGCGCGCGAGCTCAATGTCAGCCGCAAGGATGTGCTGGAAATGGAAACCCGCATGTCGGGCCATGACGTTTCCATCGATCCGACGGTGGACGACGGCGAGGAAAGCTACAGCCCGCTGGCTTTTCTGGCGAGCCCGGACGAAAATCCGGCCCAGCTGCTGGAGCGCGAGCAGACCGAACGCCTGCACCATACCGGCCTGGCCACCGCGCTGGAAAACCTCGACGAGCGCAGCCGCCACATCATCAAGGCGCGCTGGCTGACCGAAGGCGAAACGGCGACCCTGCACGAACTGGCCGCTGAATATGGCATCTCCGCCGAGCGCATTCGCCAGATCGAAGCCCGCGCCCTGCAAAAAATGCGCGCCCTGATTCCGGCGTAACGTCCGGCCCGCCCCAATGACAACGCCCCGCAATGCGGGGCGTTGTCATTGGGGCTGCGGTCAATCAGAAAAACGAGGCAATCAGGACCGAAAGAACGCTGATCCATGCCCAGACGATCAGGCCGGTCACCACCACCATCGGAAAATTCTGGAAAGTGAAAAGCTGTTTCATCGTGCGTACTCCATAAAAGTTGATGAATTTTAGTTTACTTGTGCCGGTTTGGGTATTCGTCTTTACTGCTCAAGCGGCGGGTCGGCAACAGAGGATCGTCGTCGTCCATCAGGATGCGTTCGGCCGGACCTTCCAGGTCGTCGAACTGGCCGCTTTTGATCGACCAGAACACGCCCACGATAATCAGCAGCACAAAGATGCCGGACAGCAGGAATAGAAACCCCATGATGCCGCTCATGGCGCGACCAGTTCCCGCGTGAGCTGATAGCGCACGTCGCGGTCGCGCAGCAGGCGCAACTCGACCAGCCAGCGCCCACTGGCTGGCGGGCGCAGCACCCCGCCGTAGGTGCCGGCGTCGAGCGCGGCGAGCGGCAAGGTCAGCGCAGCCTCCACGGCGCCGGGGCGCAACAGGCGCAGCTCCGCCTCGATGCGATCGACGGGCAGGCCGGTGCGATCCTTGACGCGGACCTGGATCGTACGCACGGGATCGTTGCCCTCGAGGCCGCTGACTTCGACCTGCCAGCCGAGTTCCGCCTCGCGCTGCGCCTGGGAAAGTTCGGACGAGACCGCCTTGGCCGCCCCCTGGCCATGCGCGACCACCCCGGAAAATCCGCTGTAAACCGCGGTCCCGTCGCTGCCCAACCACCAGCGGGCAAGCGGCTCGGGCAGCCCTTTGGTGGCGATATAGAGCAGGCTGCCGTTGACCACGACGAGGCCCAGAAAAAACGCCGTCAAGAGCTTGGGGGCCCAGTGCATGCGTCCGACGCTGTGCTGGCGGAACTGGGTCACGGCATGCAGCACCAGCCCCGCCGCGAGAAATACCGAGATGTGCATGGCCACCACGTCCAGCCCCGGCCAGCGCCCGACAATGAGAACGAAATACGCGAGCAGCGGGATCAGCCCAGCCAGCACCGCGCGCAGGATCGGGGGCAGGCTGCGGATGGCGCCCCCCATCACGTAGAGGGCGAACACCGCAGCCAGCCCGCCAAACAGGGTGGTCATCGTATTCATGGGCGTTTTCCGGGGGTGTCGAAACGGACGGTTTCGGTGTTGGCTTCAGCAGGTTTGCCCAGCGGCGTGATGACCAGTTCGAAGTGCTGTGTTTGCGCCGCCACCGCCGGGGACAGCCGCACGCTGGCCTGCACCAGTCCGCTGTGGCCGGACTTGATGGTGATTTCGCGGAAGTTGCCGAGGTCGAGCGCGTCCAGCGGGATGCCGCGCGCGCTGATCACGTAGGTCTGCTCCTGCGCCGCCTTGTTGGTGATGCGGATCTGGTAGCGGTTGCGGATGTCGCCGTTCGACAGCACGACGTAAAGCGGCTGGCGGATCTGGTTGACGGCGCGGTCGAAGCTGCCGCGCGTGGCGACGCTGTAGACCAGGTAGGCGCTCATCAATACCAGCGCCACCCCGTAACCGATGGTTTTCAGCCGCTTCCATTGCACCTTGGGTGCCGTAGGCGTCGCAGCAGCCAGATTCTTTTCCGAATCGTAGCGGATCAGGCCACGCGGAAATTCGAATGAATCCATGATGGTGTTGCAGGCGTCGATGCACAGCCCGCACGAGATGCATTTGTATTGCAGGCCGTCGCGGATATCGATGCCGACCGGACAGACCTGCACGCACAGGCCACAATCGACGCAGTCGCCGAGACCCTTTTCGTGGCGCTCGGCCAGGGTGCGCTGGCCGGCACGCGCGGTGGCCCGCCCGTGTACCGCTTCGCCGCGCCTGGCATCGTAATGCACGGCCAGCGTCTCGGGCTCGTACATCACGCTCTGGAAGCGGCCATACGGGCAAACATAGGTGCAGATCTGCTCGCGCATCAGGCCTGCCGCGGCGTAGGTCGACAGCATAAGAAAGCCGACCGTGATGTAGGCGGCGGCCGCAGCCTGGCCGCTGAAGAAATCCATCACCAGCTGCGGCGCGTAGGCGAAATAGGCAACAAAGGTCAGGCCGGTCCAAAACGACGCCAGCATCCACAGGGCATGCGTGCCGCCGACCTTGAGGACCTTTTCGCGATCCCATGGCTGACGGTAGAGCCGCACCCGCGCCGGCCGCTCGCCCTGGACCTTGTGCTCGATCCAGATGAAGAAATCGGTCCACAGCGTCTGGAAACAGAAGTAGCCGCAGAACGCACGCCCGACCAGGCCGGTGACAAAAAACAGCAGGATGGCGGCGATGAACAGCAGCAGCGCCAGCCAGATGACATCCTGCGGATAAACCGTCAGCCCGAGGATCAGAAAGCGGCGACCGGGAAGATCGAACAGGACTGCCTGTGCCGGGGCGTCCAGGCGCGACCATGGCAGCCACGGCAGCAGAAAGTAAACCGCATAGGCCAGCACCAGCACCGAGGTCTTGAAACGGCGGAAGCGCCCCTTCACCGAACGGGTGAAGATGGGGATGCGTTTCTGATAGAGCCCGAGCTGGTCTTCTAGACCTGTTTGCATGGTGCGACCGGTTGGATGGGTGGGAAGCAAAAGCCCCCGTGAACGGGGGCCTGGTTCATCTGGTCAGCCGGCGGCCCTACTGCCCGCCACCCAGTTCATGAACGTAGACCGTCAAGACCTTGATTTGTTCAGGCGACAGGCGCCCGGACCACGCCGGCATCACGCCCTTGTTGAGGCCGTTGTTGATGACGCCGCGGATCGCTGCGACTTTGCCCTCGGCCGCGTCGGCCGCCGGCACGTCGGCCCACAGCCAGATGTTGTCGGTCAGGTTGGGCGCGCCGATGTCCTTGCGCCCCTTGGCATCGCTGCTGTGGCAGTAATAGCAGGCTGCGGTTTCGCCATGGAACAGCACATCGCCGGCAGCGGCCTTGGCGGTGTCGTGGCCGATGCCTGACAGGCTGGCCACGTAGTTCGCCAGCTGGTCGATCTGCTCGCCGGAGAGCACTTCGCTGAACGTCGGCATGTAACCTCGGCGGCCCCCCATAAGCGTTTCGTGTACTTTTTCGAACGAGCCGCCATACAGCCAGTCGTCATCGGTCAGGTTGGGGAAGAAGCCGACCTTGCCCTGGCCACCGGCCTGGTGACAGGCCGCGCAGTTTTCCGCAAACAGCGACTTGCCCGCGGAAATAATGAAGCCGCTCATATCCGGATCTTGGGCAATCTGGTCGTAGGACATCGCCGCCACCTTGTCGAAGTAGGGCTTTTGCGCGACCGCGGCCTGGTTCAGGTCTTCCAGCAGCAGCGCGCGGGTGTTCCAGCTGTGCGTTTTGGTTTCGCCCGCGCTGTTGACGTAGGTGATGTTCGAAACGCCGCCAATCCAGCCCTTGCCAAGCGGCCACGAGGGATAGAGGGTCCAGTACACGAGGGCGAAGATCACCGTGGCGTAAAACGTGTAGACCCACCACACCGGCAGCGGATTGTTGTACTCCTGCAGGTCGCCGTCCCAGGCATGACCCGTGGTTTGAACCGTTTGAGATTGTAGTTTTTGCTCGCTCATTGCTTGTCCTTCGTGCCGTCTTGATCGCCTGGCTGGTCGTCGAGAAACGGGATGTCGCGGTAAGACTCCAGTTTCGCGCTGCGCTTTTTGCTACCGTAGACGTAGATCACGATGCCGATAAAGGTGACGAAAAAAATGATCAGGGCCAGGGGTTTGGTGTTTTCGGGTTTGGAAAACCACATCAACCATTCCATTTCCTGGCCTCCTGCCGTGACGCTCAGCGGAACTCGACGAACGCGTCGTCGGTGTATTTGCTGAAATCGACCATGGTGCCCAGCATTTGCAGATAGGCCACCAGCGCATCCATTTCGGAAATGCCGGAGCGATCGCCGTCGTAGTTGCCGAAGTTGGCCTGTTCGACCAGATTCTTCTGCGCATCGGGGATGTGCAGCTGCTTGGCGACGGTCTCGCCGAACTGGGTCACGTTGGCGTCGTATTCAGCCTGCGTCAGCGAATACGGCACGCCCACCTTGCGCAGCGCTTTCATGCGCGCCGCCGTGTCGGAAATATCCAGCGGGGTCGACAGCAGCCACGGGTAATTCGGCATCACCGACTCGGGCACCATCGAACGCGGCGCCACCAGGTGCTGCACATGCCACTCGTTCGAGTACTTGCCGCCGACCCGCGCCAGGTCGGGCCCGGTGCGCTTGGAGCCCCACTGGAAGGGATGGTCGTATTGCGATTCCGCCGCCAGCGAATAATGGCCGTAACGCAGCTTTTCGTCGCGGAACGGGCGAATCATCTGCGAATGGCAGGTATAGCAGCCTTCGCGCTGATAGATGTCGCGGCCGCGCTGCTCCAGCGGCGTGTAGGGGCGCACGCCCTCGACCTTTTCGATGGTCTTGTCGATGAAAAACAGCGGCGCGATTTCCACCAGGCCACCGACGCTGATCGCCAGCATGGTCAACACGGCCATCAGGCCGATGTTGGTTTCAATCCATTCGTGTTTGAAGTTGAAGTTCATTTTTTATCGTCCCGATTCATGCATGGGCCATCTTGGCGGCCAGCCTGGCATCCAGCGCGGCGCTTTCGCGCTTGCCCTGGCGGATGGTCATGAACATGTTGTATGTCATCAGCACGGTGCCGGTGAGGAAGAACATGCCGCCGATGGCGCGCATTGCGTAGAAGGGCATCATCTCCACAACGGATTCGACGAACGAGTATTGCAGGTTGCCGAACTCGTCAAACGAGCGCCACATCAGGCCCTGGGTGATGCCGGAAATCCACATTGCGACGATGTACAGCACGATGCCGATGGTGGCCAGCCAGAAGTGCGCCTCGACCAGTTTCTGACTGTATATCTTGGTGTCCCACAGCTTGGGCATCATGTGATACAGCGAACCGAAGGAAATCATCGCCACCCAGCCCAGCGCGCCGGAATGCACATGGCCCACGGTCCAGTCGGTGTAATGCGACAGCGCGTTGACTTCCTTCAGCGACATCATCGGACCTTCGAAGGTCGACATGCCGTAGAACGACAGCGCGACGATCATGAAACGCATGATCGGGTCGGTGCGCAATTTGTCCCACGCGCCGGACAGGGTCATGATGCCGTTGATCATGCCGCCCCACGAGGGCATCAGGAGCAGGATGGAGAAGGCCGCGGCCAGCGACGAGGTCCAGTCGGGCAGCGCGGTCCAGTGCAGGTGGTGGGCGCCCACCCACATGTACATGAAGCCCAGCGCCCAGAAGTGAACGATCGACAGGCGGTACGAGTAGATCGGGCGGCCGGCCTGCTTCGGCACGAAGTAATACATCATGCCGAGGAAGGCAGCAGTGAGGAAGAAACCCACTGCGTTGTGGCCATACCACCACTGCGTCATCGCATCCTGGGTGCCGGCAAACAGGCTGTACGACTTCATCGAGAACAGGTCGATGGGCATCGCCAGGTTGTTGAAGGTGTGCAGCAGCGCGGTCGCCAGGATGAAGGCCAGGTAGAACCAGTTGGCCACATAGATGTGCGGCTGCTTGCGGCGCATGATGGTGCCGACGAACAGGATCAGGTAGGTCATCCAGACGACTTCGATCAGGATGTCGATCGGCCACTCCATTTCGGCGTATTCGCGCGACTGGGTGTAGCCCAGCACGTAGCTGATGTCGGCCAGCACAATGATCGCCATCCAGCCCCAGAAGGTGAAGCTGGCCATGCCGTCCGAAATCAGGCGGGTCTGGCA
>DATMWS010000049.1:0-5828 GCA_035562135.1 Thiobacillus sp.
GTATCCGGCCCCGCCATGCCGACCTGCAGCCGCTGGATCTGCGCGACGGCATGGGCGCGGTCGAAGGTCGGCGGGGTCAGCGTCGCCGCCTCGCTGCCGAACACGATGACGCCGAAGCGGTCGCCGGGACGGCCTTCGATGAAGCGGCTCAGCGTGTCCTTCAGCACCGTCATGCGTTCGACTTCGCGCCCGCCCTGCCGGAAATCGCGGATGCTCATGGTGAGCGAGGTGTCGATCAGCAGCACCATGTCGCGCCCCTCGGGTGGCGGCGTGATCCAGTCGCCCACTTCGCGCGGTTGCGCCAGCGCCAACACCAGCAAGCCAAACGCCAGCCCGCGCAACAGGACCGGCCGGCGCAGGCTGGGCGCGGGTAGCTGATCCAGCGCCGCCAGCGGCAGCGCCGGGTGGTTGAGCACCACGCCCGGCGCTTCGACGCCCTGAATTTCACCCGACACACGGCGCCAGGCCAGCCAGCCCCAGCCCGCCACCGGCAGCAGCAGCAACAGCCAGAGCGGCTGCGCCAGTTCAAGCATGACGGCTCCACTCGCGCGCGGTTCGGCACAAGTCGGCCAGCACATCGAAACCATCGGGCTGCAGCGGCGCAAAGCGGAGCTGCGTCAGGGCATTCGTCCAGCCTGACCACACGACAGGATCGAGGCCGGGCGGGCAGATTGCCGCGTCGACCCGCGCCAGCCGGAAACGTGCACGTGCCCAGGCGTCGAGCCGGGCGGCCAGCGCCGGCAGCGTGTCCTGCCGCTGCGCCGCTGCAGCGGCAATCGCACGCAAGGCGCGCGCCGGGCGACGGCGATGCCACAGCCAGGCGAGCAGCAAGACACAGGCCACACACACCAGCCCCACTGCTGCCCACAGCAACAGGCTGCTGCCAGCCGACGTCGCCATGGCGGGCGCGGCCGGCACGATGATGTCGGCCAGTTCGTTGCGCGGGTCAGCCATATACGAGTAACGCGACCAGATCGTCGACTTCGCTGCCCACCTGCTGATGCCGCACCCCGGCGCGGGCCAGGCGGGCAGCCTGCGCCGCCAGATGGCTGGCGAATGCCGTGCGAACGGCGCCGCGCACCGAGGCCTGCGCGGTGTCCAGCCACACCCCCTGCCCGCTCGCCATGTCGTGGAAACGCACCAGCCCCAGATCCGGCAGGGCGCGCTCAGCAGCGTCGACAATCTGGATCGCGCGCACGTCGAAACGCGCCGCCAGCCGCGCCAGCTGCGGCTCGTGTGCGGCCATGAGCCAGCTGAAATCGCTGATCAGCACCAGCCGCGCGCCGCGCGGCAGACCCGCTTCGAGCGCGGCAAGGCGGTCGGTATGGTGCAGGGATTCGGTCGGCGCGGGATCGATGAGCGGCGGACACGGCGCCGCCGCCTGTTCGATCAGGGCCAGCGCCGCCTGCCGGCCATGACGTGCCGGCAGGGTGTGATCCTGCACATTCCACAGCGTGGCGCCGATCACACCGTTGTGGTCGGTCGCGGTAAATGCCAGCAGCGCCGCCACCCGCGCGGCCTGGGCGACCTTGAGCCGGCGGCGCGTGCCGAAGCGCATCGTGGCGCCGCGATCCACCACCAGATGCACCAGCGGCTGGCGTTCCTCGCGGTAGATTTTCAGGTGCGGACGGCCGGTGCGGGCGGTGGTGCGCCAGTCCATGTCGCGGATATCGTCGCCCGGGCTGTACGGGCGCGATTCCTCGAAATCCAGCCCGCGCCCGAGCCAGCGCGACGCCCAGTCGCCGGCATGGTGATCGTGCACCTCGCGCACCGGCAGCGCCGCCAGCAGGCTGGCCTGCGCGGCCAGCGCGGCGATGTCGGCCACCGCGATCAGCGGTGCGTCGACCGCCGCATCCGGCCGCTCGGGCTGCGCACGCAAACGTGCAAGCCGTTTGAAGCCTGCCAGGATCACGGCGCGGGAACGGCCTCGAGCAGGCCGGCGATGAAGGCGTCGCGGCTGAGTTTCCGCAGCCGCGCGTCGAGGCTCAGGGTGATGCGATGACGCAGGCAATCGGCAGCCAGATCGCGCACATCGTCCGGCGTCACATAGGCGCGCCCGCGCAGATAGGCCGCGGCCGCCGACGTCCGCAACAGGGCGAGCGAGGCACGCGGGCTGGCGCCCACTTCCACCGCCTGCGCCCAGTCGGTTCGCCATTCGCCGGGCGTGCGGGTGGCGCG
Source organism: Thiobacillus sp. (assembly GCA_035562135.1). GTDB lineage: Bacteria > Pseudomonadota > Gammaproteobacteria > Burkholderiales > Thiobacillaceae > Thiobacillus. Next base: position 2,179 of record DATMWS010000049.1, read on the forward strand.
CACCAGCGCGACGATATAGCCCTCGACTTCGTCCGACACATGTACCTGCCGCACCTCCTCGCGCGCTGCCAGCACGGTGGCCGTGTCGACCACCGCTGCCAGCGGCGCGCGCCCGGCGATCGCCGGATGCGCGCGGTCGCGCCGCAGGATTTCCAGCTCTTCAGCATCGCTCGGATAATCCAGCGCCACATGCAGCAGAAAGCGGTCGAGCTGCGCTTCCGGCAGCGGATAGGTGCCCGCCTGTTCAAGCGGGTTCTGCGTGGCCATCACCATGAACAGCGGCGGCAACGGACGTGTCACGCCCCCCACCGTGATCTGGTGTTCCTGCATCGCTTCCAGCAGCGCGGCCTGCACCTTGGCGGGGGCGCGGTTGATTTCGTCGGCGAGGATGATTTCGTGGAACAGCGGCCCCTCGATGAACTCGAACCGACCCTCGTGATAGACATCGGTGCCGGTCAGGTCACCCGGCAGCAGATCGGGGGTGAACTGGATGCGGCGGAAACTGCCGTGGATGGCGGCAGCCAGCGTTTTCACCGCCGTCGTCTTGGCCAGCCCCGGCAGGCCCTCCACCAGCACATGGCCATCGGCCAGCAGCCCGATCACCAGCCGGTCGAGCAGGACGGTCTGGCCGACGATGACGCTGGCCAGCGCCTGACGCAGTTCGAGGATGCGGGTCTGATTCGACATGGAAATTCCAGACGTTGAAAGCGTCTCACCTTAGCCAGGCCGCCCGGTGGCGGCAATGGTTGCTAAAGCCTAATTCACGGCTTTTGCCATAAGGCCCGCCAGCCCTCGATCCCCAGACCTCGTAGCGTCTCGATATTGCGTTCATAAATGGTCTCGGCTTCGGGAAAAGCCGCCACCGCGCGCGCGATGCTCGCCTCGCGCAGCAGGTGCAGGCTGGGAAACGGCGCGCGGTTGGTGGTGTTGCCGATGTCGTCGGGCGCGGTGTCGGCGAACTGGAATTGCGGATGAAAGCTGGCAAGCTGGATCACCCCTTCAAGCCCGTGTTCCTCCACCGCCGGCTCCGCCAGCTGCAGAAAATCGTTGAAATCGAGAAAGTCCGGCAGCAGCGTCGGGTGAATCAGCAGCGTTGTGTCGACGGCCTCGGGATCGGCCGCAGCCAGAAAATCCAGTTCGCGGTCCAGGTCTTCCAGCAGCCCGTCCAGATGCGGCGCGTGGCTCACCACGAAGCGCACCTGGTTCTTCACGTAGACCGCCTTGGCAAACGGGCACAGGTTCAGCCCGATCACGGCCTTTTCGATCCATTGCCGGGTGGCTGCAATCACGTCTTCGTCGTTCATTTTCTCCTCCTTTGCCGCCAGTCTGGCCGTGTAGCACGCGGAACTTTAGCGGATACAATGCCCTATTGTCCGACGTTCACGCACGACACCACACCAACACCATGAATAGCAGCGCCATCCGCCAGAGTTTTCTCGAATTCTTCGCCTCCAAGGGCCACACCATCGTGCCGTCCAGCCCGCTGGTCCCGGGCAACGATCCCACCCTGCTGTTCACCAACGCCGGCATGGTGCAGTTCAAGGACGTGTTCACCGGGCAGGACAAGCGGCCTTACGCGCGCGCGGTGTCATCGCAGCGCTGCGTGCGCGCCGGCGGCAAGCACAACGACCTGGAGAACGTCGGCTACACCGCACGCCACCACACCTTCTTCGAGATGCTGGGCAATTTCAGCTTTGGCGATTATTTCAAGCGCGAGGCGATCAAGTACGCGTGGGAATTCCTCACCGATGTGTTGAAGCTGCCGGCCGAAAAGCTCTGGGTCACGGTCTACGCCGAGGACGACGAAGCCTACGACATCTGGCATAACGACATCGGCGTACCGAAGGAACGCATCGTTCGAATCGGTGACAACAAGGGCGCGCGCTACGCCAGCGACAACTTCTGGGCGATGGGCGATACCGGCCCCTGCGGCCCCTGCACCGAAATCTTCTACGATCACGGACCGGAAGTCGCCGGTGGCCCGCCCGGCTCGCCCGACGAGGACGGCGACCGCTACATTGAAATCTGGAACAACGTGTTCATGCAGTTCAACCGCGACGAGGCCGGCACCCTGCACCCGTTGCCCAAGCCCTCGGTCGACACCGGCATGGGACTGGAACGCATTTCGGCGGTGATGCAGCACGTGCATTCCAACTACGACATCGACCTGTTCCAGGCCTTGATCAAGGCGGCGGCGCGCGAGACACAGACGAGTGACCTCGCCAACAACTCGCTCAAGGTCATCGCCGATCACATCCGCGCCTGTTCTTTCCTCATCGTCGACGGCGTCATCCCGGGCAACGAGGGCCGCGGCTATGTGCTGCGCCGCATCATTCGCCGCGCCATCCGCCACGGCTACAAGCTCGACGCGCGCACGGCCTTCTTCCACCGCATCGTGCCGGATCTTGCTTCCGTGATGGGCGACGCCTATCCCGAACTGGGCAAGGCGCAAACCCGCGTGATGGCTATTTTGCGGCAGGAAGAGGAACGCTTCTTCGAGACCATCGAACACGGCATGGGCATCCTCGAAGCCACGCTGAAGACGCTGCCCGCCGGCGGCGTGTTCGACGGCGAGCTGGCATTCAAGCTGCACGACACCTACGGCTTCCCGCTCGATCTGACCGCCGACATCTGCCGCGAGGCCAATGTCAACGTCGACACCGCCGCCTTCGACGCCGCCATGCAGCGTCAGAAGAATCAGGCGCGCGCCGCCGGCAAGTTCAAGCTCGGCGCCGGGCTCGACTATGCGGGCGCGGCGACGACCTTCCATGGCTACGACACGCTGGCGCACGACGGCACCGTCCTCGCGCTCTACCGCGACGGCAGCGCCGTCAGCGAATTGCGCGAAGGCGAGCTCGGCGTGGTCGTGCTCGATCACACGCCGTTCTACGCCGAATCCGGCGGCCAGGCCGGCGACCGCGGCGTGCTGCAGGGTTCCAGCGGCGCATTCGAGGTCGAGGACACGCAGAAAATCCAGGCGCAGGTGTTCGGCCATCATGGCATCGTCAAGACCGGCGTGCTGAAAGTCGGCGAGCCGGTGCTGGCCAAGGTCGACGCAGACAACCGCGCGTGCACCATGCGCAACCACTCCGCCACCCACCTGATGCACAAGGCGCTGCGCGAGGTGCTGGGCGAGCACGTGCAGCAGAAGGGGTCGCTGGTGGATGCCGACAAGACCCGCTTCGACTTCGTGCAGCCGAGTCCGATGACCGCCGCGCAGATCCGCGAGGTGGAGGCGCGCGTCAATGCCGAGATCCTCGCCAACACCGCGACGCAGGCGCGGGTGATGCCGATCGAGGACGCGCAGAAGACCGGCGCGATGATGCTGTTCGGCGAAAAATACGGCGACGAGGTGCGGGTGCTCGACATCGGCAGTTCGCGCGAGCTGTGCGGCGGCACCCACGTGGCGCGCACCGGCGACATCGGCGCCTTCAAGATCCTGCTGGAAACCGGCGTCGCCGCCGGCATCCGCCGGGTCGAGGCGACCACCGGCACCGGCGTGCTCGCCTACTTGGGCGAAACTGAAAAGCATCTCGGCGCTATCGCGCAGCTGGTCAAGGCCACCCCGGCTGACGCCGCCGAGCGCGTGGCGCAGCTGATGGAACACAGCCGCGCGCTGGAAAAGGAGCTCGAGCGCCTGAAATCCAAGC